>VFZX01000017.1 GCA_016871015.1 Acidobacteriota bacterium
ATGAACCGGCGTTGGGGTTCGAGCGCGGGCGTCTCCCAGGGGCGCTTGACAAAGTTAACGCCGGCGCGTGTGGCGAGCTCGAACGCGGGTTTCGTGATCTTGTCGCCGGGGCGGGGACGCCAGTTGCGGAGGTCGGCGAGCTCGCCGCCTTCGACTTGAATGCTGCCTTTCCACGGGCGGGGCTCGGTGTCTTCGAGTCCGAAGTGGACACGGATGGCGGCGTGGGTGTCGTCGAGGAGCGGGGGATTTTGGGAGTGGACGGGGCGGGTTCGGACCAGGAGCAGTCCAAGGACGGCGAGCGTGGCAAGGATCGGGAGTCGTTGCAGCATCGGCATTCTAATAGAGTATCGAGCCTGGGGTCTTCTGGTTTTGCCCTATCGGGTGGTACAATCGAGGCCCCCCTCGGGGGGTAAAGGAAAGAGTCACATGAACCTAGAATCAATCATCCGGGCTGCGGTGTCGCAGTTCGGCATTAGCAGCAGCGAATCCATTCAAGGATTGTTGAAGGCACTGCTCAACCTGTTCGCCGACGAGCACTCGGGCGGATTCGCGGGCTTCCTGGAGAAGTTACGCAGCGCCGGACTCGGCAGCGTGGTCAATGACTGGCTGGCCGGGCGGACCGGGGAACCGCTCACCGGCGTCGTCATGGAGAAGGCGCTCGGAGGAAGCTTGCTCTCGCAACTGTCGAACGCCGCCGGGACCTCGCAAGCCTCCGCAGCCTCCATGCTCGGATTTCTGGTGCCGAAGCTTGTCGGGGCGCTCACGCCCGGCGGCTCGATGCCCCAGCGGTCCGATATTACGGGCGCGCTCGGCAGTTTGGCCAGCCTCACGTCTGGCGGATCCGGTGCGATGCACGGCCGCGGCGAATCGGGCGGGTCAGGCTGGCTGTGGCCCATTGTCCTGGGCGCGATGCTGCTGTTTGGCGTGTTGTGGGTGTTCAATCAGGGCAAGACTCCGCCGGTGCATGATGTCGCCAAGGAGGCGGCCAAAACCGCGACGGAGACCGCATCATCGGCTGCGTCAGCGCTGACGGACGCAACCAGGGCCGCATGGGCCGCGCTCGGCGAGTTCTTCAAGCGGAAGCTGCCCAACGGGGTGGAACTGAACATCCCGAGGCTGGGCGTCGAGAACCGCCTGGTCGATTTCATCGAGGATGCCGCGCGGCCAGTCGACAAGACCACTTGGTTCGATTTTGACCGGCTGTTGTTTGACACCGGCAAGGCGACGCTCCAGCCAGCCTCTCAAGAGCAGTTGGAAAACATCGCCGCGATTCTGAAGGCGTTCCCCAAGGTCGCGATCAAAGTCGGCGGCTACACGGACAATACGGGTGACAAGGCGGCCAACATGAAGCTCTCCGCCGACCGCGCCAACAACGTGATGAACGAGCTGATCCGCTTGGGCGTGGACGCCAAGCGCCTGTCGGCGGAGGGGTACGGCGACCAGCATCCCGTGGCTGACAACGCGACTGAGGAAGGGAGGGCCAAGAACCGCCGGATCTCGATGCGCGTGACCGAAAAGTAGCACCACAATACACCGTCAGTTAACCTCAGGGCTGACGGCTCCGGCAGTCTCGCGGACGCCCTCAGCCCGGCCTACTTCTTCGCGAAGTCCCCCGCCTTCACCACACTCCACTGCCCCGGACCCATGTGCTTCTTGAACGCGGCATTCACTTCCGCCGCCGTCAGTGAATCGATCCGGGCTTCGACCCCGCGGGTGAACTCCATGGTCCGGCCAAGGTGCGTTAGGATTCCCAGGGTCTGCGCCAGCTCGCCATCCTGGGCGCGGGACACTTGCTGCTGCTGCAGCCAGCCCTTCTTGGCCGCGGACACTTCTTCCTCGGTGAAGCCGGATTCGAGCGCCTTTTGCAGCTCCTCGCGCATCGCCGCTTCCACCTTCTCGATATTCTGCGGAGCCGCGATCGCATAGGCGATAAAGCGGCTCGAATCCTCCTTGGGCCTCACCTGCACCGATCCGCCCACGCCATAGCTCAGACCCTCTTTGCCCCGGATCCGGGCCGCCAGCCGCGAGTTGAGGAACCCTCCACCGAAGATGTAGCTGCCGATGACCAGCGCCGGATAGTCCGGATCCTCGTCCGTGATCCGGATCGGGAACCCGGCGAGCAGCGCCGCGTTCGCCTTGTCCGGAGTCTCAAACTTCTGGCTCTTCGCCTCGATTGGCTTGAAGGGCGTTAAAATCCGCGTGTACCGCGCCGCGCTCTTCCAGTTGCCGAAGACCTCGCCCGCGAGCTTCTTCATCTCCGCCGCGTCGAAGTCGCCGACGATGGTCAACTCACCCGCCGAGGCGCCGTAGAAACTCTTGTAGAACTGCTTCACTTCGTCGAGCGTCACAGCCTGCAGCCCCGCGACGTCCTCGTCCGGCGTCGCCTGATACCGTACGTCGCCTTTCGGATGCGGCTCCATATGGCGGCTGAACTCGACCGATGCGACCGACTGCGGCTCGCGGCGGCGCGCCTCGGCTCCAGCCAGCGCACGCTGCCTCCACTCATCGAACTCCTTCTGCGGGAACACCGGATCCTTTATCACCTCGGCCGCGACACGGAACGCCGCGGGCAAGCTGGCGCGGACCGTCTCGATCCGGATCGAAGCACTGGTGGTTCCGCCGCCCACCGAGGCCTGCGCCTTCAACTTGTCGAACTCGTCGCGGATCTGCTGGCGCGTGAGGCGCGAGGTTCCCTTGTCGAGCAGCGAGCCGGTGGCGCCGGCCACATAGGACTTCCCGAACAGCGTCTTTTCATCACCCAGGCGGAGGCTCAGTACCAGGTTCACCTTCTCGCCGCGGTTCTTCTTCGGCAGCAGCGAGTACTTCAGCCCACCGGGAAGCGTGCCGCGCTCGGTCCTGCGGTCGATGTTCGACGGCGCCGGGTCGAACGCCTCACCCTGCGACACCGCCTGCCGCCCTTTGTAGTCCTTGACCACCGAGGAGGGATCAGCCACGGCGTCGATCTCGGCGCGGTCCGGCTTGTCCTCCGGGATGTAGAGACCGACGGTCCGGTTGGACGGCTTCAGGTACCGCAGCGCCGCCTTCTGGACATCTTCGATCGACGCTGACTCTATGCGGTCGCGCTGCCAGAATAACAACCGCCAGTCGCCCCCTGCGATCGACTCGCTGAGCACCATGCCAATCCGCTCAGTGTCGTTCAACGTGAGATCGAACCCCTTCATCAGGTCGCGGCGTGCGCGGTCCACCTCCTCGGCAGTGACCGGCTTGGCGGCGAAGCCTTCGATCGTCTGTACGGCGATGTCGCGTGCTCCCTGCTCGTCGCCATCCTTGCGGAGCCGGATCACCTGAATCAGCATCCCCGGCTCACGCAGGTCGAACATCATGGACGAGGTGCTGGTGGCTTTCTTGGTCTCCACCAGCGCTTTGTGCAACCTTCCCGCGGGTGTATTGCCCAGCACATTCGACAGCAGGTTCAGCGCAGCGTTGTCAGCATGCGCGCCGGGGGGCACGTGATATTGCACCATCACAAGCTTCTGGTCGCCCACCCGGCGGACCACCACGGTCCGCTCGCCATCCTGTGTGGGCTCCTTGGTGTAGGTGGGATCGATCACGCGCGTGGGCTTGGGGATCTTGCCGAAGTACTCAACCACCAGGCCGAGCGTCTGGCGCTCGTCGATCTTGCCGGCGATCGTCAGCACGGCGTTGTCCGGCTGGTAGTACTTGCGGTAGAAGGCCTGCAGCCGCTCGATGCTCACGTTCTCGATGTCGGCACGTGCGCCGATCGTGGTCTTGCCGTAGTTGTGCCACAGGTAGGCGGTCGACGCGACGCGCTCCATCAGGACGTTGAACGGACTGTTCTCCCCCATCTCGAATTCGTTCCGGACCACGGTCATCTCGCTGTCGAGGTCCTTCTTCGCAATGAAGGAGTTCACCATCCGGTCCGATTCGAGGTCGAGTGCCCAGCGCAGATTCTCTTCGGTCGCCTTAAAGCTTTCGAAATAGTTAGTCCGGTCATACCACGTGGTTCCGTTGGGACGCGCGCCGTGGTCGCTCAGCTCCTTGGGGATGTTGGTGTGGCGCGGCGATCCCTTGAACACGAGATGCTCGAGCAGGTGCGCCATGCCGGTCTCGCCGTAGTTCTCGTGGCGCGATCCGACGAGGTAGGTAATGTTCACCGTGGCGGTGGTCTTGGATGGCTCGGGGAACAGCAGCACGCGAAGCCCGTTCTCCAGACGGTACTCCGTGATCCCCTCGACCGTTGTGACTTTCTGAACGCCCGGCGGAAGGCTCTGAGCGAGCGCCATCACGCCAGTCAACATCACCGGCAAAATAAGCTTGGTCATACGACTTCCCCTTGCACTACTGAAGTTTTCCGCGCGCTTCGACCTTCCAAACCTCGACGACCTCGTTGCCGCGCACGCCGTACACCTGCTCGTGCAGGTTCATCGCGACACAGATGTGATTCGGGATGATCCGCACCCGGTCTCCGGGCTGGAAGTCCTGCTTCTCGGCGCGCCGCAGGTCGATGTAGCCGTGCTCCTCATTCATCTTGTGGAACAGCGCCCCAGGCGCTTCATTCACTTGGCCGAACGTCGCCTCGCCGGTCACTAGCCGGTCCGTCGAAAACGTTTTTGATCCGCCGTCGATGATCATGTGTCCGGGCCGGGCGGTTGACACAACGGTCGCCAGAATCGTGGCGGCGCAATCGTTCCATCCGCAGGCGCCGGACTCAACCGTATTGCGGTCATTGAAAATGTAGGTGCCTGGCCGGATTTCGTTCACGCCAGGGACCTTGTGCGACTGGAACAGAGTTGGCGTGGATCCGCCGCTGACGATCCGTGTGGGCAAGCCGGCGGCCTTGAACTGCCGGATCAACGTGTCCACCAGCGCGCTCAGCTTGGCGATCTCCGCTTCGCCCTGCTCATCCCCCGACCGGATGTGGCCGGGGTAGAACGTGAACCCTTCAAGGTCGAGCCGCGGCAGATTCTGGATCCCTTTGGCGAGCGCCACCAACGGCTCGCCCGGGGGCACTCCGACCCGGCCCAGTCCCGCATCGACCTCAGCCAGCACTCCGAACTCCACCTGCGCCTCACGTGCGGCGTCGGAGAGCTGCCGCGCGGCGATCAGGCTGTCGAGCGACACTGTAACGCGGGTCTTGCGTGCCACCTCGGCCAGGCGCTCCAGCTTGCGCCGCCCGATCACCGGATAGGCGACGAGCAGGTCCGGCGTGCCTGAGGAAAGCATCACTTCGGCCTCACCCGTCTTGGCCACCGTGAGCCCCACCGCGCCATGGTCCAATTGCCTGCGCCCAAGCGCCGGGATCTTGTGAGTCTTGGTATGCGGCCGCACTCGCAAGTCGTGCTGCTTCGCATAGGAGGCGACCCGCGACAGGTTCGCCTCCATAATGTCCACGTCGATCAAAATCGCGGGCGTGTCGATATCGGAGATGCGCATCTCGTGATTATTGTTTGAACCGGACCGACAAGCGGCCCTCGGAAGTCTTATAGAGCAGCTCGATGTCCTTGATCTTCTGCTTGCCGTCCATGAGGAAATACAGTTGCCCCGAGATTGGTCCGGAGGTCTCCTTTTCGGGCAGGATCTTCTCTTCGACAACCGCGAGCAGAGGATTCTCCTTCTGCTTGCCGCCGCTCTGGATATCCGCGGTAGCCGAAGAGGCGCCCGCGGTTCCGCTGCCGACCATGGTGCCGTCGCCGCCGACACGGGACGGGCGCGAGCCACCGAGTCCACCCCAGATGGGCCCGCGATTCTCCGACGTGATTCCACCCCCCGAGCCTGTCGTGCGCACCACAAGGACGCTGCTGCCGGCGACCTGCGACGCGGAGTACGGCGTGGACCGCTGTCCGTCGCGGTCAGAGCGCAACAGGAAGTCGTCGCGATTCACGTCGAGCTTTCCACCGCCCACGGGCGTCAGTTTCACCTCCACCACGACGATGCCGGTGTCCATCCCTGCACCCACGGCACGCTCGATCGATTGCTTATCCATATGGAGCTTAGCCTCCAGCCGCGCGACCTTATTGGACGCCTCGCCGGGCGTGAAATTCTTGTCCCCGGCCAGCAAAACCAGGCCGGAAACGCAGAGCGTGAGGATTCGAAACATGGTGCTGCCCTCGCAGGGGCATCATAGCACGCTGTTTCCTCCTACGCGAATGGGTTTGGGGTGGACGGTGGCGGTTGCGCCCAACTCCACCGACACGGGGCTCGACTGGGTCTCGAAGGCCTTCAGGAACTCGGCATCCTGGTGGGCGCCGTTCTCGATACTCTCCCAAGCGTAAACACGGTAGGACCCAGGCCGGAGATTGTCGAACTGGAACACGCCATCCGGACCCGCGAAGGCCTCCTTGTACATCTCAAACCAGGCCGCATACTTCGACTCGGGCGCAATCGTCACCTTGACGGACGGCACGGGGTCGCCCTTGTCGTTGCGGACGACGCCGGAGATGGAGCCCACCCCAGGGGCGAGCTTGATGCGCAGCTCCGATCCGCCGCCGTGGGTCAGATCGATGACTCCGCCGGGCGCTTCCTGTCCCGCCCACTCAATCGACTTCAGGTGGAACCCGGCCGGGACTTGCAGCACGCCCACCCGGTGCGGGACAGGCGTCGCCTCAAACTCGAACGAGCCGCTGTCCTCGGGATGCGCGGTCTGTCCGCTATCGAATCCGATGCTGGGGAACAATTGCAGGAGTACGGTCTTGAGGTCCGCGGTAGTTTGTCCGCCCTCGATGGCGACGGTTCCCTTGACATTGGGGCGGTCAGTCACGCTGATCTTCACCTCGCCGATATCGGAGTGTCCGACGTCGAGAAGGGACACGCCGACGCGCGTGTTCCGGCCCAGGTGCTGTTGGGCAATCAAGGTGTAGCTGCCTGGCCGGACCCCCAGCAATTCGAACTTGCCCGTCCGCGGATCCACCTGGGCGGGACGCCGCTCACCAGGAAGGTACCGCGCGTCACTCCTGGGGTAATAGTAGACAACGGCGCCCGGACCCCCGCCGCGCCGCGCGCCTTCACCCGGGGCCGCCTCCATTCCTGCTACCACGCCACGGACCGTGACCACGGGGACCTTGAACATCCGCAGGTCCATCCCGCGAAACTCTTGCCCTGCGGCGATATCCACCATTGATGCGGCCGCCGGGTCCACTGTACCCGGATGGTAGACCGTTGCGTAGTGGAGCTGCTCGGTGGAGCGCGCCATCATCCACGGCGGACCGCCAGGACCCGGGCCAGGGCCGGAGCCGCGCCCGCCGAATCCCATCCGTGTGGCGCTGACGATGTAGCGGCCAGGGGACAGTCCGTGCATGCGGAATTCGCCGAGATCGTTCGTCCCCGCGGAGGACACTGGCATCAACATGCGCCGTCCCGCTGAGTATTGGTACCGGCTCGCCTGGATCGACGCGCCCTGGACCGGATCTCCGTCCTCGTCCGTAATGCGGCAGGTGATGACAGCATGGGGCATCATCCGGATCTCTGGCGCATGCGAGGTGCCACCCGGAGTCACGCTGAGCGGTTCCCGCAGGAACCGTGCGACAAAGCCTGTCCTCTCTGAGCGGATCCGGTAGCGGCCCGCGGGGAGGCCTTCGGCGCGGAACGTGCCGTCGGGCGTCGTAATAAAGCTCCACCGCTGCATGCTCCGCCCTTCACCGGACTCGAGGGTCACGATCGCTTTGCGGACGCCTTCACCGGTGATCTGGTTCAGCACCCGTCCCTCGACGCTCGCCACCCCTGGGGGCTGCTGTTGAGCGGCGAGGAACAACGGGACCAGGACTAGCGCGCGCATGGCTTACCGTGAGGATAGACGTGCTCTTGGGGCCATTCGTTTACGCGGACGCGTTGTAAAACTCTGTTAAAGCAGCGGCAACGGACCCGGCGATGACCGCCAGGTAGCGCGCGCCACGGTCCGCGTCAGCCTGGTCGGGGCTGTCGGTAAATCCATCGATGCTCTGCCAGAACCCAGGATGCTCGGCGCGGTAGGGCCGGGCAAAGTTGCGAGGATCCGTGTCGCCAACGTTGTCGCGATGGGGCCTGTTGGCGGGAACGATGTCCGGATGCTGGGCGAGCATGAGCGAGGTCTCGAAGTTTCCGGCGTGGCCGGGCAGGCGCATTCCTTTGTGGGCTCCCTCGGCGACCAGGGCGTCCCAGGCGATGGTCCAGTAGGATGCCGCGGCCACGTGGGCGGGGTGCTGCAGCGCAATGTCGCGGGCGACAAGCTGCAACAGCTCGTGATTGCCGCCATGGCCGTTGAGCAGGAAGATGCGGCGGAATCCGGACTGGACGACGGCCAGCACCATCTCGAACACCGCACGGTAGTAGGTATCCGAGGTCATCGAAAAGGTCCCGCCGAAGGGGATGTGATGTTGCGAGCAGCCGAAGGGCATGGCGGGCGCGACCAGCAGGGGAATCTGCGCGGCGGCGATCGCTCCGGCGTCGCGGGCGATGCGTTCGACGGTGAAGTAGTCGGTGCCGACCGGGAGGTGGGGTCCGTGCTGTTCGACTGCGCCGAGGGGGAAGAGCACGAGGGCGTCCGGTGCGGCTTGGCGGAGGTCGGTGCGGTTGAGTTCGGTGAAGAGGAGGCGTTTCAGGATCATCGGATGGGCTGCGGACCATTGTACGTTGCGGAGGGTTGCGTAAGATGGATGGGAGGAGAAACAACCATGACGAAATGCCCATCTTGCGCGGCGAGTTAAGTCAAGGCCGTGGCTCCAGAACTGCTTCCGCGTCTCGGTGTGGAACGACCGATCGTCCAGGGACCATTTGGCGGCGCATACTCAACGGTACGCCTCGTGGCCGCGGTCTCCAACGCCGGTGGACTCGGATCCTTCGGCGCACACCGCTTGTCTCCCTCGGCGATCCTCGAAACAGCCGCCGCCATTCGCAAACTGACCACACGGCCGTTCGCTCTCAACCTTTGGGTCTCGAATCACGACCAGGGCGGCGCACACCCTTCCGGCGAGGCCCTGATGCGGATGCATGGCTCGCTTCAGCGCTACTTCCAGGAACTCGGCATCGCGGTACCTCCGCTGCCTGAAAAGAAAGCGGTTTACGATTTCGAGGAACAGGCGCGTGCAGTGATCGAAGCGCGGCCCGCGGTATTCAGTTTCGTGTTCGGAATCCCCTCCCGCGAAATCGTTGGCTCCTGCAAACGCTTGGGAATCATCCTCGCGGGCACCGCGACGACGGTAGACGAAGCGGTTGCTCTCGAGCAGGGCGGCGCCGATGCCGTGATTGCGTCCGGAATGGAAGCGGGTGGCCACCGTCCCTCGTTTCTCGACGCCGCGGAGGATTCGCTCGAGGGGACGATGTCGCTGGTCCCGCAATGCGCCCGCGCGATCGGCATCCCGGTGATCGCTGCGGGTGGAATCGCTGACGCGCGGGGAGTCGTCGCCGCGTTAAACCTGGGCGCCCAAGCGGCGCAGCTTGGGACGGCATTCCTGGCCTGCAACGAGTCCGGCGCGCCCGCCCTTCACCGGGAGATCCTTCTCAATGGCACGGTACATCGCACAGCGCTTTCGCGAGTCTTCACGGGACGCCTGGCGCGCGCTGTCCGGAATCGCCTGCAGGATGAGCTGCGGGCGGCGCCGTTGTTACCGTATCCGGCACAACTTTGGGCGATGACGCCGCTGCACGAAGTGGCGTTGAAGCAGGGACGCGTGGATCTGATGTCGGTGTGGTCCGGCCAGTCCAGCAGCCTGCTTCAATGGCGGAGCGTCGACTCGCTGATGGCTGCTTTGGATTGAGGGGAATAGATCAGCGCTGGACCGATTCGCGGCGCATGCCCTCGATCCGGTACTCGGCCAGCATCCGGTCGAGGTCCGAAGTATCGGGGTCGACTTCCATGATTCCTTGATCCAGGAGTTCCACCGCACTGTGGCGGTCGAAGAAATCGGAGAGATCGTCGAGCGTCATCGTCTCCAATACAACCGGTTTTCGGCGGCGATCATCGCCCGCATATAGAACGCCTTGTTCACGCCATCACTGCGGCAGCGCCAGATCTTTATACAACTCCGGACGCCGGTCCCGCATGTGCTTGTTCTCCGTCACCTGCGACAGATCCACCTCCGTGACCAGCATCCCCGGCAGCGTGGACTGGTGCTTGGCAATCACCTGCCCCTTGGGATCGGTGACGAACGCCACGTTGGGATGCGCGAAGGCGAGAAAGTTCTCGTTCTCGTAGGACCGGGTCCGCATCCACCACTCATTGTCGACATGCCACATCCCGTAGGACGGCACCAGCGTCAGCCGCGACCCCCGGAGCCGCAGCACGCGTGCTGTTTCGGGCCACCGGCGGTCCGCGCAGATCATGACTCCCATCTTGCCCCAATGGGTGTCGAAGACCGGAAGATCGTCGCCCGGAGTGAACCGGAGATCATGCGCCTGAAGGTGGGTCTTGTAGTAGCGTCCCGTGGGCTGGCCGTTGCGGTCGATCATCAACGCGGCGTTGTAGTACTTGCCGTTCTTCTTCTCGGTATAGCCGAACAGGATCGCGATCTTGTGCCTTTCAGCCAGCTCGCGGACCTTGGTGATGTAGGGGCTCGTCTTCTCGTCCTGCGCGATCTGGTCGAACTTCTCCGGAGTCCAGTCCTTGGCCGCCGCGGCATAGCCGTCAAGGAAGCACTCGGGTGTGATGACCAGGTCCGGCTTCTCGGCCGCGTGGCGGAGGAACGTCGACTCGAACGCGCGCCAGTTGGCTTCAAGATCCCATTTGACGGGCATGGCGGTGAACAGACCGATGCGCACAGTTTCTTGTCCGAAGGAGGACAGGGCGGCGGCGAGGAGAATCAGGATCCGGTGCATGTTGGTGGTGCCTCACGTGTATTGTAGTCCGCGGGGCGGCGGCCTGTGCGATCCTAAATCCGTGCTACCGGACTATTCACTAGAGGCCGTCAAGGCCCTGGTTGTAGCGGGAAAGATCCGCGCCGCGGTTTCAGCGCTCGACGGTGCTGTCGCGCTGGGTTCGGCTTCGAGCAGATCGCCGCGGTTGTCCATCGCATATGGCCGGACGTCTGCCGCCCAGGGACGCGAGCCGGAGATCTCTATCTGAAGCTCACGGTGGTCGACGATGTGCTCGTCGTCTCATTCAAGCGGTTGTGATAGGAGGAGCAATCATGAAATGTCCGTCTTGTGGGGCGGCGAAACTGGTTCGCGACACGCGCGACATCCCCTACACATACAAAGGCGAAAGGACCACGATTCCCGCCGTTCGTGGGGACTACTGCCCGGCCTGCGGGGAGAGCGTCCTCACTGCTCAGGAATCGGTCCGGGTTAGTTCCGCAATGCTGGACTTCGCCAAGCAGGTAAACGCCTCTCGTCGACCCCGCGTTTATCGCCCGGGTCCGCGTTACGAAAACGGCAGGACCAAGCCGCCGCTGGCGCTGGTGAAGCTGCTGAGGCTGCTCGATCATCACCCGGATCTGCTCGACGAGGTTATCGCCAGCCATTAGCGAAGGTTGAGTCAACGGGGCCCACCTGTTTGACCCGCACCTGGCCATCCACACTTCGCTAGAGTCGATCCGCCGCCGCATCAAGTGACCGCGGTTTATGGCGAGATGATCGCTCGCCAGTTGGCTTCAATATCCCATTTGACGGGCATGGCGGTGAACAGACCGATGCGCACGGTTTCTTGTCCGAAGACGGACAGAGTCCGCGGGGCGGCGGCCTGTGCGATCCTGGATCCTTGCTACCGGACTATCAAGACATCGTTGCCGCGGCGGAACGTATCGCGCCCGTGGCCAAGCCCACTCCTGTCCTCACATCACGGACCTTCAATTCGCACTACGGCGCGGATGCCTTCTTCAAATGCGAGAACTTCCAGTTGGGCGGGGCCTTCAAAATCCGCGGCGCGGCCAACGCGATCTTCTCGCTCCCGCCGGAGCAGCGCGCCAACGGCGTGGTGACCTATTCGTCCGGCAACCACGCGCAGGCCACGGCCATCGCCGCGCGCCACGCCGGGATCCGCGCCACGATCGTGATGCCGGATGACGCGCCCAAGTCCAAGCTCAATGCGACACGGGGCTATGGAGCGACAGTCGTGTTGTACGACCGCATGCGCGAGAACCGCAACGTGATCGGCGAGCGGATCGCGGCGGAAACCGGCGCCACCATCGTTCCGCCCTTCGACCATGCCGCCGTGATCGCGGGACAGGGAACCGTGGCAAAAGAACTGCTCGAAGCCTTGCCGGACCTCGACACGCTCGTGGTATGCGTCGGCGGAGGCGGGTTGATCTCGGGCTGCGCGATCGCAGCCAAAGCGCTGCGGCCCGGGATTCGCATCTACGGTGTCGAGCCCGAGAGTGCGGATGACTTCCGCCAGTCCATCGCCGCCGGCCGGATCATCGAGATCCCGCCGCCCGGCACCATCGCCGACGGGCTGCGGACGCTCGCGCCCGGAAAGCTCACGTTCGAAGCGGTCCGCCAGAACGTCGAGGAGATCGTGGTGGTGAGCGACGAGGAGATTCGCGAGGCGATGCGGTTCCTGCTGTTCCGCATGAAGATCCTGGCCGAGCCGAGCGGCGCAACGGCCACCGCCGCGGTGATGCATGGAAGGCTCCCCGCGGGTCTGGGGCGCACCGGGATCGTGATTTCGGGCGGCAACGTCGACCCGGAGGTACTGGCGAGCGTCAT
Organism: Acidobacteriota bacterium; assembly: GCA_016871015.1. Lineage (GTDB taxonomy): Bacteria > Acidobacteriota > Terriglobia > Bryobacterales > Bryobacteraceae > SYLY01. Next base: position 12,595 of record VFZX01000017.1, read on the forward strand.
CGCGGTATAATTGAAGAGCCTCGTCCAAAGGCCCGATCCGGCCATCTCCTCCCAATGTTCGAAAATCTCTCCGAAAAGCTCCAGCGGGCGTTGAAGAGCCTGCGGGGTGAGGGAAAGCTCACCGCCGAGAACATGGAAGCTGGGCTACGCGAGATTCGCGTAGCGCTGCTCGAGGCTGACGTCCACTTCAAGGTGGTCAAGCAGTTGATCGACGGGATCAAGGAGAAGGCGCTCGGACAGGAAGTCCTGACTGCGCTATCGCCCGGACAACAGGTGGTCAAGATCCTGCGCGACGAGATGGTGAAGATCCTTGGGACGCACCAATCGAAGCTCCGGATGGCCAACGAGCCGCCGACCGTGATCTTTATGGTTGGCTTGCAGGGCTCGGGCAAGACCACGTCGACCGCCAAGCTCGCCAAGTGGCTTGTGAAGAATGGACGGACGCCGGTTCTCGTGTCGGTGGACGTCTACCGTCCGGCGGCGCGGCAACAGCTCGCGGTGCTTGCGCGGGACCTGAAGATTCCGGTGTTCGCGGGTCCGGAAGGCGAGAACCGTCCGCTGGAGCTGGCGCGCGGCGCGCGGCGCGAAGCGATGCAGACCGGGCGCGACACGGTAATGGTGGACACAGCGGGCCGCCTTCATATCGACGATGAGTTGATGGCCGAGCTGTCGGAGTTGAAGGATGCGTTGACGCCCGCCGAGATCCTGTTTGTCGCCGACGCGATGACTGGACAGGACGCTGTGAAGAGCGCCGATGAGTTTCACAAGCGGCTCGGCATCACCGGCATTGTCCTGACCAAGATGGATGGCGACGCCCGGGGTGGCGCGGCCCTTTCGATCCGCCAGGTGACCGGACAGCCGCTCAAGTTCGTTGGAACGGGCGAAAAGCCGGATGCGCTCGAGCCGTTCCATCCTGAGCGGGTGGTTTCGCGGATCCTCGGCATGGGCGACGTGCTGTCGCTGATCGAGAAGGTGGAAGAGAACATCGATCAGAAGAAGGCCGAGGAGATGCAGCGCAAGCTGCTCGAGGACGACTTCACGCTGTCGGACTTCCGCGATCAGTTGACCCAGTTGCGCAAGATCGGCTCGCTTGAATCGCTCATGGAGATGATGCCCAAGGTGGGCATCTTCAAGGAGCTGCAGAAGCAGAAGGTGGACGAGAAGGAGTTGACGCGCGTGGTGGCGATCATCGACTCGATGACGCCGCGTGAGCGCGCCAACCACATGATCATCAACGGGAGCCGGCGCCGGCGGATCGCCAAGGGCAGCGGCACCACGGTGCAGGACGTCAACAATTTGCTGAAGCAGTATGGCGAGGCGCGGAAGATGATGAAGTCCATCTCCGGCGGACTGATGGGGATGGGAGCCGGCGGTGGAAAGCTGGGCGCCATGCTTGGAAAGCGGATGGGCAAGTTCAAGATGCCCCCCTTTCCGGGAAAGTGGTAGCCCGGGTGTGCTAGGATTGCCTTTTAAGTTGAAATAGGAGTATCGTTTCGAAGATGTTGAAGATTCGTTTGGCCCGGTTCGGTGCGAAGAAGAAGCCAGCCTACCGGGTCGTGGTGATTGAAGGGTGGCGCGCGCGGGACAGCCGGTGCGTCGAGGTGGTAGGGCACTACGATCCAGTGGCGAATCCCGCGAAGGTGCAGTTGAATCATGAACGGCTCACCCATTGGGTGAAATGTGGTGCGCAGCCGTCGGATACGGTGCAGCGGCTTCTCAGGGCCAATCCGGCTCCGGTAGCGGCTTAATCAAAGGGCGCTAACCGGCGAGGGGGCTCGACGGTATACGAGGACTACAGGAGGCCCTGCGATGGCTGCTACAACGGGGATGATGGAGGTGCGGGCGCTGATCGAGGAGATCGCAAAGGCACTGGTCGACATTCCGGAAGAAGTGATAGTACGGGAGATCCAGGGAGAGCAGGTAACGGTGCTCGAACTGAAGGTCGCGCCGAGCGATCTCGGCAAGGTGATTGGCAAACAGGGGCGCACCGCGCGCTCCATCCGCACGCTTCTCGGTGCAACGGGGATGAAGCTGAACCGCCGGTTTACTCTGGAAATCCTGGAGTAGCTTTGGACGTTCCGCCCGAGTGGGTGACTCTGGCCCGGATCGAGCGGAGCCGGGGCAGGCGGGGCGAAGTGCTCGCCACGCTGTTCACCAGCGGACCGGAACGGTTCAACAGCATCGAAGTTCTCCTCGGCGGGCCGGACGGGCCGCGCCCGGACACGCCCCGCGTGCGTGTTGAGAACGCGTGGCTGCATGACGGCCGGCTGGTGCTGAAATTCGCCGGTGTGGACTCCATTGAGGACGCAGAACGGCTGCGCGGGCTCGACGTCTGTGTTCCGTTATCAGAGCGCGCTCCGCTTGGCCACGGCGAGGTCTATTTTACTGACCTGGTCGGGTGCGAGCTGGCTGACGCCGGGTCGGGCGAGCCTCTGGGCCGCGTCGAAGGCTGGCAGGAAACGGCGGGTGCTCCCGTGCTGCTCGAGGTGCTGGCACCGGGCGGAGGCGAAATCCTGGTGCCCTTCGTGCGCGAAATCTGCGTCAACATCGACACCGTGGGAAGGCGGATCCTGGCAAGGCTGCCCGAAGGCCTGGCCGGTTTGAACCCGCGATGATCTTCCATATCGTCAGCATTTTTCCGGATTTTTTCGACAGCATCCTGCGCCACGGCGTGCTGGGCAAGGCGATCGAATCCGGCCTGATCGGCGTGCGGATCCACAACCTGCGCGACTGGACACGCGACCGCCACAAGACCGTGGACGACCGTCCGTTCGGTGGCGGGGAAGGCATGCTGATGAAGTGTGAGCCGTTGTTTGACGCGGTGGAGTCGATCTGGCCGGAGCGCGGCCCGGGCAAAAAAGTGATCCTGTTGTCGGCCCAGGGGCGATTGTTCACCCAAGCCAAGGCTCGGGAACTGGTACACTTAGAGGAACTTCTCTTTATCTGTGGCCGCTATGAAGGTGTGGACGAGCGCGTAGCCGGGCACCTGGCCGATGAAGAGTTGTCGATAGGCGATATCGTTCTCAGCGGTGGCGAACTGGCCGCGGCTTTGATCATGGATGCGGTTGGCCGCCTGACGCCCGGCGTTCTTGGCAACGAAGCATCCACGGTTCATGAGTCGTTTGCGGCTCCAGCCGGATCCGGTGGAATGATTCTCGACTGTCCGCAGTACACGCGGCCGGCGGAGTTCCGGGGATGGAAAGTCCCTGAAGTCCTGCTCGGCGGCAATCATGCGGCGATCCGGAAGTGGCGGCACGAGGCGGCACTGGAAAAGACCGCGCGCAACCGGCCGGATCTGATAGCAGGAATTTCGAAGGAAGTAGTCTCATGACCAACGCACTGGTAGCGAAGATCGCGAACAAGCACAAGAAAGAAAAGGTCCCGGCCGTTCGTCCGGGTGACACCGTCCGGGTCCAGGTAAAGATCAGGGAAGGGGACAAGGAGCGGTTGCAGGCGTTCGAAGGAACGGTGATCGCGCGGAACAACATCGGGGTGAGCTACACCATCACGGTCCGCAAGATCAGCTTCGGACACGGCGTGGAAAGGATCTTCCCGGTTCACGCCCCGGTGGTGGACAAGATCGAACTGGTCCGCACGGGACGTGTGCGCCGGGCCAAGCTCTACTACCTGCGCGGGCTCAGGGGCAAAGCCGCCCGGCTTCGGGAACGCGAGTAGTCCGGCGGGCAACCACGTGCGGTGCACCTTCCGGCTGGAAAAGCAGGCGCACTCGCAAGGTTACCGGCGGGTGGCGGGCCTCGATGAGGCAGGCCGCGGCTGTCTGTTCGGACCCGTGTACGCGGGCGCGGTGGTTCTGGACCCAGAGCGTCCGATTCGCGGACTGAACGACTCCAAGCAGCTCGATCCGGAGCGCCGCGAGGAATTGTACCTGGAGATTACAGTGAAGGCGGCTGCTTGGGCGGCCGCCAGTGTTGATCCGGACCAGATCGACCGGATCAACATCCTGGAGGCATCGCGCCTGGCGATGCGCCTGGCCCTGGAGCGGATTGATCCGCGTCCTGATTATCTGCTGGTGGATGCGCTGTGGATTGAGACCGCGATTCCGCAGCAGGCCGTCATCCACGGCGACGCGCTGTCGCGGTCCATCGCGGCGGCGAGCATCATCGCCAAGGTGGAGCGCGACCGCTCAATGCTCGACTGGGACCGCCAGTATCCTGGCTACGGATTCGCAAGCCACAAGGGATACTCGACACCCCAGCACTTGAAGGCACTTGAAGAACATGGGCCGACGCCACACCACAGGTTCAGCTATGAGCCGGTGCGGCAGGCCGCGGGGCTGGGGCAGATGTCCCTGTTCGGTTGATGGCGGGGCGCTACAAGTGGTACCAGAAGGCTGGCAGCCTGGTCTTCGCGATTTTCTGTTTCGAGCTGGGACTTTTTCTTGTCGTATTTCCATGGCTGCATCACTGGACGGTGAACTACTTCGCGCTCCTCACGCCGGAATCCTACGAGCAGGCGTCGTGGTATGAGTGGTGGCGCCATACATGGAACAGCGGATATTTCCGCGGCGCGGTGAGCGGTCTGGGCCTGGTCAACATCTACATCGCCCTGCACGCCATTGCGGGGTTGCGGCGGTTTTCCGAGGCGGATGGAACCGACCCGGAGGACAATTCGTTAGAATAAGAGGGCGACATGGCATCGAATGCAACTGACCTGGCGGGGCAGGGAGTGTCCACGATCGTCGCGGATACGCTGCGCAATGTAATCCGCAACCGCGGCAAGATGGAGCCCCAGCGGGGCACGATCTCGGAATGGACCGTGACGATCCTGCTGCTGCTTTTTGGCACCACAACGCTGGTGCAGGCGTTCGTCATTCCCACGGGATCCATGGAAGACACACTGCTGATCGGCGACCACCTGCTGGTGGACAAGCTGACCTATTCGCCGCCGGGCCCTGTCAGCAAGTACGTGCTGCCCTACCAGGATGTCCAACGCGGCGACATCATCGTGTTCCGCTATCCGGTCGACATCCGCCAGACCTTCGTCAAGCGCGTCATTGGAGTACCGGGCGACCGGATCAAAATCAGCGCCAAACAGGTGACGCTCAACGGCAAACAGCTCAACGAGCCTTACAAGTACCACAAGAGCGAGTACCTCGATTCCTATCGCGACAACTTCCCCGGCGAGCCAAACGTGCGGGTGTACGATCCGGCCATGGTGATGCTCGAAAAGCATGTGGAGAACGGCGAGGTCGTGGTACCGCCCGGATCCTATTTCGCGATGGGCGACAATCGCGACTCCTCTCTCGATAGCCGCTATTGGGGCTTTGTCCCGCGCGAAAACATTATCGGGAAGCCGCTGATCATCTACTGGTCCTACGACGCGCCGACGGAACGTCTGGCAAGCTCCAACATCGGGCTCGACCACATTCTCGACCTGGCGCAGAACTTCTTCACCAAGACCCGCTGGAAGCGTACGTTCAAGCTGATCCGCGGATATCAGATCCCCGGCTAGATGTCCGGCAACCAGTACGCGCTGATCCTCGCCGGTGGACGCGGCACCCGGTTCTGGCCGCGCAGCCGGACACGCACGCCGAAGCAGCTCCTCCCGTTCCTCACCGAGAAGACACTGCTCCAGGAGACGCTTGAGCGGTTGGCTCCGGTGATTCCAGCGGAGCGGACCTGGATCCTCACCAATGAGCATCTGCGTGCGGATATTCGCCGCCAGTGCCCCGGGGTCCCGGGGCGGCAGGTGATCGCTGAGCCTGAACAGCGCAACACGGCGCCATGTCTCGCGCTCGCCACGCAGATCATCGCGGCCGCGGATCCGAGGGCGGTGATCGGCGTGTTTCCAGCGGATCATCACATCTCAAAGCCCGCGGTCTACCGTTCGTATTTGAAGCCTGCGTTCCGTGCGGCCGCGGAAGGCAAGATCGTCACGTTGGGGATCTTTCCGCGATGGGCCGAGACCGGCTATGGCTATCTCGAGTTTCCCGAGGGGTTTGCGGCCGGCAAGAGCGTCTACACGCTGCGGGCGTTCCGCGAAAAACCCAAAGAACCGGAAGCGGAAGCGTTCCTCGCCGCCGGAAGGTTCTACTGGAACGCCGGGATGTTCTTCTGGCGTCCGGACGTCTTCCTCGACGGAATGCGGCGGTTCCTGCCCAAGACGGCGTCGCTGCTCGCATCGCTGCCCCGGTACGGATCCTCGAAGTTCAGCGCAGCGCTGAAGTCTGTCTATCCACGTTGCGAGAACATTTCGGTCGATTACGCCGTGATGCAGCCGGCTGCCAAACAAGGCTTGGTGGCGGCGATCGCGACAGCGGAGACGGGCTGGAATGATCTCGGAAGCTGGAACGCTGTCTACGAGCTTGCCGGACGCGATGAGCAGGGCAACGCAGCGCCGCGCCACGCGGTGATCGAGGGATCCAGCGGCTGCTTCGTCGAAGCGGGCGGCAAGCTGGTGGCACTGGTGGGCGTGAAGGACCTGGTGGTCGTCGACACCCCGGACGCGCTGCTCGTTATGGATCGCAGCCGCGCGCAGGATGTCGGCAAGATCGTCAAGGAGTTGGAGAAGCGCCAGCGCGCCGATCTACTGTGATTCGGGCAGCGCGGGCGGTTTGGTGAACAGCTTCCCGAGGATCCGTAACGCCGATGCCACTTCCCGCTCACTGATCGTGAAGGGCGGCAGGAAGCGCAACACTGTATCGTGCGTGCAGTTGATGAGCAGTCCCGCGTTCATCGCGTCGGTGACGAGCTGTTTGCCTGGGCGGTCGAGCTCGATCCCGATCATCAATCCGAAAACGCGGACATCCGTGATGAAGCCGTGCTTGGACTTGAGCTTTTCGAGGCCGTCCTTGAACTGGTCCGAGCGCGCGCGGATGTTGGGAAGCAGTTCATCGATCAGGTCCATCACTTCGAGAGCGACCCGCGTCGCGAGCACACCGCCTCCGAACGTGGATCCATGCATGCCGGCGGTGATCGCCGCGGCAGCCCGCTCGTTGGCGGCCACGGCGCCGAGAGGCAGTCCCACCGCGATCGGCTTGGCAGTCACCATGACGTCCGGCAGGATCCGCTCCTCGAGCGACTGATAGGCGAAGTGGACACCGGCCCGGCCGATGCCGCATTGGATCTCGTCGAACACCAGCAGCGCGTCGAACTGATCGCACAACTGGCGCGCCTTCTTGAGCAGCGGCAGACCAACCGGGTAGATGCCGCCCTCGCCCTGGATCACCTCGATGATCACGCCCGCCGTGCGCTCACTGAACGCCGATTCAAGCGCACGGATATCGTTCGCCGGAACGAAGCGGACCCCGGGCAGCAACGGTTCAAAGTCCTTCCGGTATTTCGGATTGCCCGTCACTGAAATCGCGCCGCACGTGCGGCCGTGAAACGAGTTGTCGAGCGTGATGATTTCGAACTTCGATAGCGGATCGATGCGGTGTCCGTGCGCGCGCATCATCTTGATCGCGCCTTCCACCGATTCCGCCCCCGAGTTCGAGAAGAAGACGCGGTCAAGGCCGCTCATCTTGCAGAGCCGCTCGGCCAGCTTGCCCTGGAACTCGTGGTAATAGAGATTCGAGCAGTGGATCAGGCGGGCGGATTGCTCTCGGATCGCTTTGAGGATTCGCGGATGGCCGTGCCCCAGCGCGTTGACGCCGATCCCGGTAATGAGATCGAGGTAGCGTTTGCCCTTGAAGTCCCACAGGTAGGATCCTTTGCCGCGGTCGAGCGCCAATGGATAGCGGGCGTAGTTCTGCAGCAGATGCCGCTGCTCGCGTTCTTGGATCTGAGCGGCGATGTCAGTTTCCATGGGTGCTCCTGGCAGGGATGATCTCGACGCCGATGGCGTCGTGGTCGGAGAGAGGTCCGCGGGGGCCGGTGTTGACGTCGTGCAGGACCTGCGGGTTGGCGCAGGCAAGGCTGCGCGCGGCAAACCAGTCGATCTTCAACGGGCATCCGCCGTTGGTGTTGCGCAGCGCCCAACGGATGAACGGGAAGCACCAGCCGGGAACCCACTCGCGCAGCGCTTTGTTCTGGCCGGGATCGGCGAGGCCATAGAAGATCGTGTGTTCACCTTCGAGATTGCATCCGCGGTAGTCGAATCCGCGCTGCTCGATCATTTGGAACAGCTCGCGCTCAAACCACCGGTAGGGATGCAGGAAGTGCCTCTTGATGACGCGCTCAGGACCCATGAACACGCGCAGCCAGTAGCCCATGATGGCGTGGAAGGCGGTGGAGGAGTTGTAGGTGGTGGTGTTCCAATCGCCGCCCAACAACACAGGGCCGGACTCCGGGATCGCGTCGACGATGTCACTCATTTGCTCCATGCGGTGGCGCTGCGAGGAATTCGCGTCCAGATGCACGCACACGGCGGTGACAGGATGTCCGGGGAATTCGATCGTGGCGGCAAGCGCGGTCTGGTTGCCAAGACGCTTCTCGTTGCTCGCCATCTTGTCGATTCCGTTGCGTAAGGGAATGCGGCGGACACCGCGCATCGGATAACGGCTGAGGATCGCATTGCCGTGGAGTCCGAGGTCGTTGCGTCCGTCGAGTTCACGCTCGAGACCGGATCCGTTGACCAGGCTCAGGTAGCAGGGTGAGAACGCGTAGTCGAAGCCCAGTTCGGAAGCCAGGGTCCGCGCGACATCGGTGTTGCCGCTGCGCACCATTCCCGCGTCGGTTTCGGTGAGCAGCAGCACATCGCAGTCCTTCAGGTAGCCGTGGCCGCGGAACATCTCGATCTGGCCGCGAAGCTCCTTGCCGCGCTCGATGTTCCACGCCAGGATCCGGTAGGCGGGCTTGGGGCCTGGATCCGGCAGAGCGAAGCGGCCCGTGTGCACGGTTTCGAGCGCGAGGCGGAAGCGGTTCTCGAGTCCGCGATAGATGGCGCACGATTCCAGCTCGCGGGTCGAACGGCGTTGGACCAGGGTGTCGAAATGCGGGCGCAGATCGCGGCGGATGAGGTCCGCGACATCATCCCCGCCCAGGCACTGCTCTTCAATCTGCATCTTCAGGGGAAATTTTTATGATAGCGGGGTTCAACCCTGCTTCGCGCAGCGCCGCATGCTTTTCGGCAGCGGGATTTCGTATCCCATCAGACAAAACTGGTCGAGTGCGAACAGCACGATCGACTCGATGTTGCTGGTCCGTGCGTAGTTCACTTCCTTGAGCCAGGCGGTGAAAGGATCCATGAGACCCACCAGGAACGCCCGCTTGTCGCGCGGAAATCCGCGCGAGACCGGGTACTCGACGGTGGTTCGCGCCAGGTCCAGGTTGTGCGAGAACGTGTAGGTGAAGCTCTCGGTCTTGAGGCAATCGAGCACTGCCGGGGTCCACGTGGCGGCAGGATAGTTGGCCACCCGGTTGAACGCTCCTTCATTGACGTCGTTCGGATAGAGCACTTCGAAACGGCTGGCGGGCAGTTCGGCGCGGACGTAATCGATCACCGCTTGCGTGAACTCGCCGATCAGCGCCGGCAGGAATTCCGCTTCATGCGGATAGGCAGCCGGGCTCACGGATCCATCGGGGATCGCAGCTAGCGCATGTCCATATTCGGCGAGGAATCGCGACTTTGTGTAGGCGTCGTGAAACGGCATTCCCGAGCCGTCGTAAGGAAAATACCACCACTGCACTTCGCCGAATTGCAGGTACGGTGTGACTCCAGCCTCGTCCATCACGCGCGCCATCTCGAGGTAGACCTGACGCCAGAACTCCGTGCTCACCGGCGAGAAGTTGGTCTGCAGCGCGGGAGTAGTGAGCTCCACCGCGGCGCCGCTCGGATAGCGCTGTGCGATTCCAGCGGCGAGTGACGGATCGCCATGTTGCAGTCCCATGCTGAACGCCGACACCGAATCGACTCCGTAGCTGTCGAGCGCTTGGATGAACGCACGGCTCCAGTCGCGGCAAGCCCGGTTGATCCGTGGAATCGCGGTGAGATCCGTGTGCCAGGATCCATCGGCGCCACCCGCGAGAGCCGCGCTACTGACGGAAACGCTGAACGCCCCCGCCGATGGACTCGCCGACACGGTCGTGTTGTGGCCGATGGTTCCCATCGCGCGCGCGTAGATCGTCAGCACATTACCCGACGCCACGGCGTGTACAGCGGTGTATCCGCGGTTCAGCTCGAGTTCGAACGCTTTCGCGAGCGTCGACGCGGTGTCACCAATCCGATTCAGGTGGTTGATCACCGCTTCATCCGTGACGCCAACAGTTCCGATGCGCAACGTCGTGGTTTGGCTGAAGAGCGGGGTTCCGTTGAAGGTTACCGTGGCGGAGGCGTACTGGTGTCCGTTGCGCACGAGTTCGTAGAACCACAGCGCGCCCACGTAGTAGTTGTGCCGGCCGTGGAAACCGAGGGCGTGGATCATCCAGGCGGTACGCTCGGCGGGCAGCGCGATGGAGTGATCGGTGTCCCAGTCCGTCGCAGGCGACACGACCGGAGACGCCGTGTACTCTGGCAGCTCGCCCGCCGGAATCGCCATCTCGAGGAAGTCGAAATAGAAGTACTGGCCCGCGGGTCCGGCGTGCGTGACCCTGACGTTGTGCGAGCCCGCCGCCAGGAGCCCGAGGTCGAGCCGCACGAGCGTGTCCTCGCCCGCAACAAACAGGTTCTCGGTCCGCACAGGTTGCGAGTCCACTTGTATCGTCACCGTCGCGCCATTGAAGGCATATCGCGATCCCAGCAACAGCCGGTGCGGCTGCGGACAGGTGTACTGGCAGAAGCACTGCGCACCGGCCTGCGTGGTAGTGCGGATGCTGCCCGCTGAGAAGTTGCCGCGCCCTTCGGTCCACGTGCCTGTGTAGGCTATGGCAGGATCGTTGTCCTCGATGCGGCGCGACCCGGGTCCCGCGATCGAATATGCGCGGCCCGTTCCAGTGACGGTCCAGTTGCTCACCTGGACCGAGAACTCGCTCCGTCCATACGCGCCGGGCTGCTGCTCCGCTGCATAGGTCCAGCGCAGTTTCCGCACTTTGTTCATCGGCACGGGACGCGCATCGATCGCCGTGAGCGCCGCGAAATTGAGAGTGACTCTCCATTTCGACGGCGACTGGCCGCCGCTAAACAGCACGGACTCCGGAGTCCAGGCAAGCGAGCCGGTGCCGGACACGAATCCATAGATCCCGAGCCGGTTCGCATTGGCGCCAGTGGCCGGATCGCTCATCTCCAACCGGATGACAGCGCCGGTGCGCGTCGCGCTCAGCGCGGTTGAGAACGCGTTCACGCTGTCGGCAATGGCTTGCGCCGCGGTCTCCAGCGTATCGCCCGCGAAGAACTGATAGGTGTGATGCTCGCTTGAGAACGACAGTCCCGCGTAGTCGCCAGCGTCCGGAACGCCGGTCAGCGTGATTTCCGCGAACGCCGCGGCGTAGGCGCCTTCGATCGGCGTTGCGTAGTTCCGAAGCGCGACGCGATAGAAGTCCTCCACTCCGTTCTCGCGCGTCCACACGCGCAGGTACGGCCAATCGACCGTTGGGAATAGATCAGAATCCATTGGAATCGCGTTGCTGCGTGTTTCGTCGTACACCAATGTCAGCCCACTCAGATCGCCGTCGGGAAGATTGCGGTGCACGGGATGCTCAAACACGTTGTGCGCGTTCCACTCGATGACGGTCCAGTCGAATTGCTGACGCCAGGTCCCCGAAACCGTATAGCCGCCCGCCGACGCCCCGCTCATCGCGGCGATCGCCGACGGACGCTCGAAGTAGCATTGCAGGTCGCGATGCGGACTCAGCTTGTACAAGATTTCCGGCACGATGGACTCCTTACAGTCGGATGGTCACGGTGAGATCCCGTCCCGGCGCCGTCGCCGCCGTCGAGCCCACCGACACGATATTCAACGTCACGCGGTCGAGCGGCTGTAGCGCCGCCAGTCCGAATCCACTGACGGTGTTCGACACCGTCGCCCCAGAGCCGATTGTTAGCGTGCAATACGGATTGCCATTCACCAGCAGCGCGAGATCAACCGGCGCTCCTGTGGACGCTTCTCGAACCACGGCAAACACGTCACGGACCGCGTGCGCATCCTCGATCACAAGCGGCGGCGCGGCTCCCGTTTCGATCGCCAGGTAGCCCTCGACCTGAATCGTCAATTGCCCGCCTGACAATGTGCGAATTCCAAGGTCCGCAGTGGCCGTGAAGTTTGTTTTCGCAGTCTCGCTGTTGCCGCGCGAATTGGTGACATAGAGCTCGGCAGCCGCGATCCGCACGTCCGGCAGAAACACTGGATACGCGAACGCGCCGCTGGCCGGACTTCCGAAGAAGTCGCGGCTGAAAGCCAGCACGAACGTCTTGCTGTCCAGTGTGTACACTGCCGCTCCAGCCGAATGCGCCGAGGCGGCGGTTCCATGCGATCCGCGTAGAACCTGCGCGTTCAATCCAGCGACGGACACGACTTCGAACACTTCCGCGCCGATCTGAATCAACTCACCGGTTTGCACCGACGCCGATACCGCTATTGAAGTGGCAGCGGCGCTTACCGCAGCCGTCAGCGTCACTTGCGCCGGACTCAACAGTTCGTTCCAGTAGAACAGGCGCAGCGTCCCCGCCGAGATGGTGCGTGTGTTGCCGAGCGTCGCGAACCCGATCGCCGCCAGTTCCACAGTTCCCTGCCCGGCGGGCTGCAATCCGAACGCCGGCGGCGGCGGGACATCCTCATCCAGCAGGACTCCCGCCGCTCCTCCGATCAACCACCGCGTAACCAGTGCCAGTTCATGTCCGCTGTCAGTGCCCGCGGCGCTCACCGCGCGTCCCGTCACCTGCACAGTCGCGCCCGGACGGTTCGGAATCTGGAACCGCACAGGACTCGATGGAGACTCAGCGCCTAGATTCCAACCGGACTCGGCCACCGCGAAGTAGCTGGTGGCGTCCGGAATCACGGCCCATTCGCCGCGAATCGTAATCACGGATGCCGTGTTCGATTCGATCACACGCTCTTGTCCCGCGCCACGTCCACGCAGGATCCGGACGATCATCCCCGCATACTCATCAGCAGCCGCGTTCATTGCCGGCGATCCGATGGTTACGGCAGAAGCCGCGGCTACGGCCGTCTCAGGCAGCACTTCCAGGCGCCATTCAAACCGCGCGTGATGATAGTTTGGATCCGGTGGACCAGCGAGCACCGCATTGAGCCCGGTGTCGGCGAACACCGCCGCCAGCGCCTGATTGTCCGCAATCCGGTAGAGCCGCGACGGATTCGGGCCGCGGTAGAAGCGGAACGACACCGATCCCGGCGAAGAGCTGAGCCCGTTGATTTCTACCCGGTTTGTGTTGACGCCAGAGGGAATCGCCGCGCGGACCACAAACGAGAGGCCGCTTTCATCCCCGTTCACATCCAGCGCCGACACCGCGTAGTACAGCGTCTGGCCGCCCGCAAGGCTTCCGCCCGTCACGTGAACCGCCGGAGTCAGCGACAGCCGTGGAACCGCAATCGCCGAGGCCTGCGGAGCCGCGGGCGCCGCGAACGACACCGTCGTCCAGACCTGCCCTACGCCGTCGCCCGACACGCGCTCTTCTTCTTCGATCCCGAACCTTTCGATTCCATTGGCGTCGATCTCGACGCCCGTGAGCGGCCGCGGTGTCCCATTACCGGCGCCCGGCAGCCGTCCGCGCACACTCGCGCCGTCCGCGGATCCATCGCCGTACCAGGCATCATCGTGCACCTGAGCCTCAATCCGCATCCGGCCAAAGTTCAACCCCGGCGTGATCCGCACAATGCGGAACGGACGTGCAATCAGTCCGTCCTTTTGATAGGTAACTGCGATCAGATCGCCCGGCCGCAGTCCGACGCCCTTGACGTTGGTTTCGAACTGGATATAGAAGTTGCCGCGAATCGCCTTGTCCAGTTGCAGGCGCAGGACCCGCGCCGCTTGATGGAAGTTCGCGACGCCTAGCGCCGTCGAATGGACACTCACATCCTGCCGGTTGAGGATCGCGTCCTCGACATCGGACAGCGACAGGCTGTCCTGCTGATACTCGTTGAACGCATCCTGGAACTCGATACTGACGCGATTCGGTGTATCGGCCGTACCGCGCGTCCACAGACGCACTGCGGATTCGCCGTTCTCCTTGCGTGCCAGACCCGAGAGTCCAGCACCGTCTCCAAACTCATACGCGAACGTCCCGCCGTGCTGTTGTGAAAGCGAGCCCTCCACCTTGAGCTGCAGAAGACCCGCCGCGGAATAGCTGAGGTACAGCCGCGCGGCGTTGCGGATTCCGCGGATCCAGTCGGCCACCGCGCGGCGCCGCCGCATCACGAGGTTGCATTGGAACCGCGGAACCTGGACCGTGTTTCCGTTCAGATCCGCGGAGTTGATCAGAGTCCCGCAATAGCCCGCCGCCGCCGCGAAGCTCGCAGCGTCGATCTCGTCCATCGTCCAGCCGCCGCGCCGAAGGACATCCAGCAGCACCCACGCGGGATTGTTTGTGAACTGTTGGCCGGTCCCCGCGCCATCAGTTCCGTACACCGCCAGCGTGCGGCCCTGAAGCAGCACGCTCACGCGCGGGAGTCCGCGCGCGTCACTCACGCGGTTCGGCACCACCACTGCCAGGTACGCCATGCTGCCATACGGATCGCCACCATCGAAGTCCAAGTTGAACCCGCCGCTGAGTGCGCCGGCGCTGACCAGGTTGTACCATCCGGTGGATGTCATATTCGTGCCCTGAACAGCCTCCGGGATCTCGACGCCGTTGACCATCACCTTCAGCACGCCCTGGATCCCGCCCATGCTCAGCAGGACCTCCATCCGCGTCAAGTTGCCGTCGTTGCGTGCGAACACCACGGGCGGATTGATCCACGCCGTTCCGTACACAGTCGGAACGTAGTCGTTGTAACGGGCTTCGTTGTCCGCTACGTTCGCGTTGTGCCAGCTCTGATCGCCATGTGTGCGGACCAGCGTGCTCGCCGGCACGAACTCCACGCCGCCGAAGCGGCGCGTGATCCGGTTGCTGCTGTCGCGATCGAACATTCCCCGCTGCTCGCACGAGGCGCGCGTGTAGTCACAGGACGTGAACGGTTCGCCGCTATTCAAGCTGCCGAGCCCGCCGGCCAAATCCGCTGAATATCCGCACCGGTGCAGAGGCGAGTAGTTGCCGCGCGCGCCTCCGTCCAGTGCTTCCTGCCGTTGCGCTGCGTTGGACGGAAAGGCCCAGGGACACCGGCGTTGAATGCGGACTTCGGGCAACATCATCCGTTGCGGATTCAACCGGTTCGTGGCGCTGATTCGGAGGTAGGACTCGGCAATCTCTTCCGGCGTGTTCATCATGCCGTTGAACAGCACCATCGCCTCCGAAGCCGCGATGTTGGCAGGCAAATCAAAGAACACGAAGGTTGCCGTCAACCGCGCGCCCTTCCATCCCGGACTCTGCGTGATCTGCGAAAAGTAGGAATCCGCGTTGCTCAAGGTGAGGCTGATCCGCGACACACTGTCGATGCCGTCGTCGGCGCCCCACTTCATCTCAAAGACGTTGTGGCGAAGGACCCGGGGCGCGTATGCGTGGCCATCGAAGGTCACCTGGTGCGTGCTCCAGCGCTCGACGGCGCCGGTAGCCAGCACGCACTGGAACAGCACGAGCGGCGTCTCAGTGACTTGCTGCTCCTTGAGCTCTTGAATGGTAGGCATCTCACACTCCGGTCAGACTCACGATACGCACGTGAGCGGAAAAATCATTGATTCCGTCGGCGGACACCACCAGCGTGTCCTGCGCGAATGCCGCGTCCGGATACAGACCGCTTGACGCGGTGGTTTTCTTGTACGGCGACGGCGCCACCTGCGCTTCAACCTGCAGGCCCCAAACATCGATCACCGCACCGGGATCCAGGCGCAGTGAGAATCGCACCGGGACGGTGGTGCCGGTGAGCTGTCCTGAGAGGACGCAGTGACGCCACGCGATCGATCCCGTCCACGTCTCGCTCGCGGAGGCTGCGCCCGCCGAGCGCACGAGCGTGAGCCCGGATCCCTGCGCGCTCTTCATCCAGACGCTGAAACAGTACTGGTAGCCGCCAGGCGCGGCGATGTCCTGGCTGATCGACGCCGTCACACCACCCGCGTTGGTGATGCGGTGGCCTCCGGGTCCGCCCTCGGGACCCGTGAACCCAGTAGCCACCTGAATCAGCGGGTCCCGCAGCCACACGCTCTGCGAGAGTCCTTCGCTGTACCGCAGCAGGTTCGAAGCCGGATCCAGGAACCCAAAGGTCTTCAGCCGTCCTTCGCTCAACGTGAACAAGGACTCGAGCGCGGCGGCCTCGGCTTGCGAGAGCCCGGTGAGTTGCCAGTTCCACTCAGTGAACGCGCCGCCTGGTGACGCGAGTTTCGCCTGGTGTCCGCCAGAGCACTCGCTCGCGATGGTACGGAACACGCGCGTCCGCTCCAGTGGATACTGTGCCGCCGCGCCTGTGGTGAGTTGCGGAAAGAATGGCATGGTCAACTCCGGTTCTCGCGGATCGCCAGTTCTGTCGCGCCGCTCTGAACGTCGTCGAGCGAGAAGCTGGCAATGTCGGAATCAAAACTGCAATTGGTGTGGACGGTCCCGTCGCGGGGATCCGTGAAACTGAACGAGCCCAGGCGTCCCTGCTGCCCGGCAAAGAATTCTTCCATCGTGGCCAGTTCCGGCTCGGTGAGCAGATCCAGCCGGATCACCCATCTCCGTCCGGCACTCGCATAGCCACGAAACCGCTGCGTCCCGCCGTCCAGGAAGCGGATGACTTCGGTTGAAAACTTCAGAGCCCGGGGCGCGGGGTATTGACACGCCGCGCCCGTCTTGAGAAGTGGAAAAGCGCTCATAGGTCATTCACCACGTCGTTCAGCGAATGCATGTTGAGCATGGCTTCGCGTACTGCTCGCGCGATCTCGCCGCTGTGATCCAGGAACGACCGGCTGTCCATCGCCTGAACATTGATCGTCACCGGCGTCTGCTGCGGCGGACGCCCGGCTACGCGCGGCAGTCCATCAGCGCCGTAGTCGATCCCGGTGAGCCCGCCGTCGGCCGTAAGTCCCGCGTCCAGCCGCACTGGAAGCGGAGCGCGGAATTGCGGCAGCTCGACTTCGGTCTGCTTCCCGCCGCGGTCGAACAGCTTCGCGATTCCCGCCGCCAGGGGCGCGAGCGCGAACCGGGATCCACCAGCCGGGCGCAGTGATGCGGTGCGGTTTCTGACATCCGACACGGCATCGGCAACGCGCCGGGGGCCACCTGGACTGGCGGCAGCCTGAGGCGCCGGAGCCGCGGCCTGCTCCAGGTCGCGCACCCGGCGGATGAGTCCAGCCAGCTCGGCATTCAGATCCGCACGCTGACCTGAATCGGGGGTGACCGCCGGAGCGCTGGACCCGCCCACAAACGGCGACGGTGCCGTTGCGCTGCCCCGCGCCGCGGCGGCCAACCTCCCGAGGTCCTCACGAATCGTGTTGTCTGGCATGGATCATCTCCTTTCTCACTTCTTCATCGAGCAGCAGGAATGCTTCCGCGTCCCGCGCCGGAAGCTCGATCAGATTGACGCCGCTGCTTGCTTTCCACGCATGGAACTTCTCCAGCAGCGCGATCCTCTCCGGTGTGATCGACGATACGGGACACGACTCCGCGCGCGCGCCGCGCCGCGCCCATACCACTGCCGGACTGCCACACGGCGCGGGACGCAGCCACCCGCATCGCCGCTTTTGTTCCAAGCCCTGTTTTCTGCACGAGTCGCACCTCCACGCGGCTTGGTTCGCGAATTGGAAATGGAAGGCGACTAGGAGTTTTTTCTTTCTTCCTCGCTCAGGTCGAGCTCGCGCTTGATCGCCGCTAGGATCTCGCGTGCCAGGCTCTCGGGCCCGCTCTCGATCAGTTTCGGTGGACGCGCTTCTTCGCCGTCGATGATCAGTCCCGCGATCGACGCCAGACCCCATTCGAGATACAGCTTGTCGATCTCGTTGCGCAGCACGCCGGATTCCACCTGTTCCGCCATGGTCTCGCCGGCTTCGAGAAACTGCACCCGGCCGCTGAGTTCCCGTACACGCTTGCCGAGTTCGATTCTCCGGCCAAGCGACATTCTGCGAATCGTAAACTCAACGCCTTCGTGCTGCTCGGAACGGATTGTTGTTTTGCTCCAGTATTCCATGCGAGCCTCACGCAAACGCGACGATCAGCTCGTCGTTGCCAGCACCCTGCGCACGGCTATTGCGGAACCGCCACTGCAGCCGCGTCTCTTCGTCGTCGAACTCCGGGATCTCCGGCACCACCGTGGGCATGTAGACGCCGCACAGATGCTGAGCCTGCTGCCCGAGCTGGAACATCGCGCTGACCGGAGTCCGCTGGCGTGCAGCCTGATAAAGACCGTTGGTGTCCCCGGTAGTGTTGGCGATCAGCCGCATGTCCAGCGTCACTGTACGGATTCCCGCGGCGATGCACTTCGCCTTGTCGATCCCGAATTCGCTCGCACGCAGGTCGAGATCGTTGTCGAGTTGAACCGCGGCTTCGACCACCGTATGGAAGCGCGCCGGCTCGACACCGAACCACGCCTGTCCCAGGCTTCCCGGAACTAAGGGAAATGTTGACGGCGCAACCGCGGGCTCAACCGGGAACTCGTCCAGGCCCGCGGTTGGCGGCGTGAACGCGACGCTTTCGATCAGACACGCGGCCAACCCGTCGAACTCGAAGTGATGGAAGTCGCCGTTGACCTGGATCCGCATCTTGTCGATTCCGGCTCCGGCGATGATCCGCTGCACGGCATCCCCTGGATCCCAATAGTCGTAGATGGTGACGCCGGGCAGGTTCGCCGCCGGCATATAGGTGATCGCCGCACCGAGCGCCGCGCCCACTGCAGGATCCTCGGCGAACCCGGCGTTGAGCACGAACGCCGTCGTATTGCTCACGGCGGCCACGAACCGGATCTCGTTGCCGAACCGGACCGCCTGATTCGGAACCAGCCCGTGCGCCGCCGCCGTCGTGATCCGCGTGCCGTCGGTGACGCCTTGCACCACGGCGCCCGTGAACACAACCGGCGCCGCGCCGAGCGCTCCACGAAACAGAGCCGAGTAGCATGGTTCCGATTCGGGGTCCGGCCAGTGCGTCAGGTACGTGGACAACTCAAAGTCCGTACGCGTGCGGAATCCCGGCGGAAGCCCTGGAAACGTGCGGCTCCCGGTCTTGTCACGGCGCCGCGGCACGAGCGTCTGCTGGCGCAGCCCGAGCTTGAGCGCCGGAATCCGGTTTTCGGCCGTCGCCGCGGCCGCTGTCCCATACGTGGCTTCGAGCGCCGCGTAGTGGCGATTGTTGTTCGATGCAATGTAACATCCCATGATTGATTCCTCACCCGAGTGAAACGTCCACCGGAACGCTGATCCGCGTCACCTGAACGAAATGTTTCCCGCCCTTCTTTGCCGGACCCGACTCGGCTTCGTAGCGTCCGCTGTAGAACACGCAGTCGCCCCACTCACCCCGGCAATCCTCAAGGACTCCGGTCACGACGTCCGTGTACAACAGCGACTGCCGGTCGAGCAGATTCAGCTTGTCGCTCGACACGCGAATCTCGACCACCACTTCAACCACACCCGAAAACTTCCGGAACTTCTCCGTGAGCAGGTTCCGTGTCTTGCCCGCGTGCACCAGAATCTGTGGATACTTGATGCCGATGGCCTTGTCCTCGAGATCGATGCTTGCATTCAGCGCCAGGCACCACGGATCCGGCAGTTCGATGCGGTCGATCTGCTTCTCCGCGCGGATGGCGGTGAGGTGCTTCGCCACGCCGTTGCTCCCACGCAGGAGGTCGAACAGCGACGTCAGTGCGAGATTGGTTGCGCGCGCCATGGTCACCCCCTCGGCAGCACGCGGCTGCGGCGGACAAAGTAGTCGGGCACCTGGCCCGGACCCGCAAGCGCCCCGTCAACCAATCCAGTGGCCGGAACCGTCCAGCTCGATCCTGGTGTGAGCATCGTTGTGTTCTGCTGCCGGGCCTGTGAGCCGGCCAACGCTGCGAACACGTCCCAGCCAATCGCCGAGGGCGGCGCGGCAGGCGGCTGCACCACCGGCCGCGAACCCGCCGCGACGGAGTAGACGCTCTTCTCACTCGGCGCGCCCAGTGTTCCGTACAGCCCTCGCCAGGCCATCTGAAACTCCCAGACCACTGGCTCGCCCGGTGTTCCGGATGCCGTCACGGATGGAGCCGCCGGACGCGGCAGCGGATCGCGGACCACGCCCACTCCAAGCTCCATGACGGCTTCCCCGGCAATGTGCGCCTGCTGGGCGTAGTGCGTCCAGCGGCTCAGGTAGCGGTCGTTCAATTGGCTGCTGTAGGCGTCGCAGTATGTGGCCGCGAGCGTTTTCATGATGTGCCAGCGCTCGATGGCCGCCGTGACCACGGCCTTGCGCAGGTCCACGCCGCCGTTGAGCGTGAGAACGGTGCCGTCGCCCGCGCGCAGGAGGAAGACCGAAAGCTCGATCTCCAGCTCCTGTTGCGCGAGCTCGATTTTCTTGTCGAGATCGATTCCCTCCGTGCGCGCGGTGTCCAGAATCGAGCTGTCGTGAGCTTGCAGTCCGGTGATCGCCGAAATGGGCCCGTCGGTCAGCAATGCCATGGCCGCCTCATTTCTCCGCCGACTCGCGCAGGCGGCGCAGGTCGCCTTCGCTGATGAGCGTCACCTGGACGCGCTTCTTCGCTTCTTCCTGTTCGATCCGCTGCCGCGATTCACGAATCGACTCGCGGTATTCCGAGGCCTCATCGTCCGAGGCCAGGCGCGCACGGCTCTCGACGATCATCTTGGCCGCGGTCGCCCGGCTCACCTCCGTCATCACACCGGCGCGGCCGCCGTCGCCCGTGGTGAAGCTGACGGTGATCACCCACGGCTGCTGGATGCTTTCTTCCATCGCGCGGATCGCGCGGTAGTATTCTCTGAGCTCCATAGTGCGTTCTCCTTCTCAATAGAAAGGGCCCGGCCCGGACAGTCCGGAACCGGGCCCGTTGGCCTCTAGCTCTTCACCTGCACGCCGTGGCTGTTGCGGAGCACGCCGATTCCGTACAGCACGTCCACGGTGAACTGCTGCGACAGAGTGTTCGGCTGATAGCTCATCAGCACGCGCATGCCGAAGTTGCCAAGCTCGGAGTACTCGGCGATCGCGCCGGTTCCGGGCAGGGGCTGAGTCAGGCGGCGGACCACCAGTCCGAGTCCACTGCGCGTGAACGCCAGATTGTTGGTGGTGGCCGGAGCGGCGCCGGTCTTGGACACGAACTGCGACCGGAAGACAAAGAAGTCCTTGATCTTTCCGACGGTGCCCTCAACGATGGCGCGGAGCCCCGCTTCACCAGCCGTGTGGTACTCGCTGAACCGCGGGATCTGGCGGAGCTGCGAGTAAGCATCGCTCGAAACCACCAGGTACTTGTTCTCGCCGACCGGAACCTTGGCGTTGAACAGCGCGGTTTCAGCGGCGTCGATCGTGGCTTCGGTCAGCGCCGACCCGGGAGTGCCCACCGGAGCATTGGCGGTGAACTGCGAGTAGGCGGCGAGCAGATCGGTCTCGATCTTTTCGGCCAGCGCCACAACCGCGGGCTGCATGTACAGCCGCAGAAGATCCGGCACCGCGATCACCTTGGTCACGTCGGGAATCTGGAAGGTGGCCTCGGCGTGCGTGTTGAGCACGATCTGCGCGTTTCCGACACTCGGATTCTGCAGTTGCACGGTGCCGCCTTCGGTGATGTTGTTGGCCACCAGAATGGGAGGCACGGGTACATTGACCGTGTCACCAGCCTGAGCCAGCACAGGCTCGTAGTCGCGATTGACCAGGTTGCCCATCACAAGGTTTCCCATCAGCGCGGGCAGCGCGTCGGCCGCCACCAACTTAACAATCGCTTGAGCCAGATTGGCAGAAGTAATAGCAGGCATGTCAGTCTCTCTTTCGTTGGAATTTCACTAGTCTCGATTGCCCTTCAGAGCCTGAAGCGCACCCTCGGCAATCTCCCTCCGGACACGGTCCATCTCAGCGGGATCCATGCCAGGCTTGATGCGGTCGATGTCGACCGCCGGACGCGAGGGAGAGCTGCCTCGTTGCAGCGCCGCGCCCGAACCTCCAGCCGCGCGCGGCGGAAGCAGCTCCGGGTTGTCCTGGACGAACTTCGTCAGGTACTCCCGCATATCCACTTCACCGTGCGCATCACGCGCCACCAGGCGGCCATCACCAGACCGGGCCACCTCGTCCTTGACCGCGCGGAAGGCCAGGTCGACCTTCTGCACGCCAAGCCGCTGCAGCTCGCTCCGGATCGCCGAGCTACGCTCAGCCTCTTCGGCCCGGTCACGCGCCCGCTTGTTTTCGGCCACCAGCTCGTTCACCCGTTGCTCCAGGTGCTCGCGCCGTTTCCGCTCCTCGGCCAGCTCCGCCTTGAGCGCGGGTTCGGCCTTGGCCCGCTGCAAGTCCATGAACTCACCGATGACCTCGCGGATCACCGGCCGCATCGCGTCTCCTTCGGAGACCGTTGCTTTCTGGTTTCGTTCATCCATTGTTTATCCTTCCTGCGGTTGGACTGAATCGTCGATCTCGCGCCCGATACGGTCCTTCAGTTCCTGGCGGACATCGCACAGGTACTTGAACGCGAGCTTTTTGAGCACTTGCTTTCGCAGCGTTGGCGACCCTGAACCCAGGGTCAACAGCCGCTCGGCATCGGCGAGTTCGCCACTGAAATCTCCAATGTCGAACTCGTCAAGACCAGTGACGTCGACGGCGGTTTGGTCCCGCCGCGCGATCGAAACGGCGCGCAGCACGCGCTTCATCGCGTCTTTCACCTGATCTCCCAGTGCCCGTAGGACCTCTTGCGTGATCGCGAAGTCACGCTGTTTGGACAGGCCGGACTGCGATCCATGTAGCGGACCGCCGGCCTGCGATAGCAGGTAGCAGAC
Source organism: Acidobacteriota bacterium (assembly GCA_016871015.1). Lineage (GTDB taxonomy): Bacteria > Acidobacteriota > Terriglobia > Bryobacterales > Bryobacteraceae > SYLY01. Next base: position 35,406 of record VFZX01000017.1, read on the forward strand.
CCGGTAGATCTCCCGCTTCAGCCGGTCGAGATTCTCCGCCGCGATGCTGTAGACACGGCCCTCGGGCTCCGTCCACCCGAACTTGTCGTTAGGCGCGAACTGGATATAGTAGGAGTCGCCCACCATCTGGTTCCAGTCACGCTCGGTGTAGACCACCGGCATCGCGAACAGGCCCTGCGTCAGCGCCCAGGCCAACGCATTCGACTTGTTGAAGTGCTCGGTCTGCAACAGGCCCGCGCGATTCATCAGCCACAGTCCGTCGTGCAGCCGGACCGGGAAGAGTGGCACCTGGCCCATTGACGCGCAACCGTGGACGCCCTCGTCCACCAGGTCTGCCGGCCCGCTCTTGTCCTTGCCCTTGCGGCTCCAGACTTCGAACCGTTGCCGGTCATAGTAGAGCCAGCGAGTCTCGGTCTCCCACCCCGCGCTTTCAACGCTGTCCTTCCGGACATAGCTGTTCCGGATCACGGCCCACTCGTACACACCGCGGTCGTCGGTGGACCAGTTGATGAGCTGCTCCGCGGCGCAATGACTCAGGTAGGCCCGCGACATTCCCGCGCGATCCTCCTCCGCCAAGTTGCCCGGCACACAGGCCGAGCGCGGAAAGTCGAGCAGCACGTAGCTCGACCCGGCGATCAGCGCCTCCAGGATCTGCTTGCGGAAGAACTCGGTGAGCGAGGATCCCCGCAGATCGCAGTCCTCGGCGAACTCGTGCAGAAACCGCGAGCCCCGCGAGTCCGGACCCTCGATGAGCAGCAGCGGCTCGCGCCGGAACAGCGTCGCCACGTACCAGTCGATGATCGACCCGATGAAATTCTCGTAGTAGACCCGCTCGAGCCGCTCGCCGTACACCGTCAACGGCTCCTTCTGCCGGCGCGACAGATAGTCGCCCGCGTTGGCCTTGAGCTGCTCGCCGCCGGCATACAGATCCCGGTAGCGCTTCAATGTCTGCTTCCGCGCCACGTATTCGGGATGCTCCAGTTCGATTCCTTTCACAGTTCACCTCGCTTCACGCACTTGTCTAAAAAAGTGGCCGGTCCTGCTCGCCCACGCGAGGTTTCGGCCCGAACTCTTCCCACGCCAGGTAGCCAAGCGCGTCGGATAGATGCGTCCGGCTCTTGTCCCGGTCCTTGTCGATTGACGACGACCCGGCCAGGTAGCTCACTTCCTCGAAGTCCTTGATCAGCTCCACACAGCTTGGGTCGACGCGCAGTGACACATCGCCGTCCGCGCTGCGGAGCTTGGCGTTCACCAACGCGATCCGGTCCCGCACCGCCGGATTGGCGCGCGGCACGCGGTAGGTAAAGGGACCCCATTGATTCCTTGCGAAATAGTCGCGAATCATCTGGAAGTCCGACGAACCCGTCGTCTGCATCCGGTTGCCGGATGCGTCCCCGTACACCGTCACGCCGCGGTAGTGCGGAAGAAACTTCTCCCGCAGCTTGCCGCACGCCTCAACCGTGCCCGCGCGCCGCAGCACGATCTCGCCCAGCACGCGGATCTCGCCGCCCGCCACCTGCGCCACCAGCGAGCACATCGGATCCACGTTGAAATCCAGCGCCCACAGCAGCGGCTGATCCAGCCGGCGTTCGAGCTTCACCGCGTGAATCTTGCGGTCGAAGGCGTGATACACCCGCGCCTTGTGGACCGCCAGATACTCGCCCATCACCTCCTGGCGGAAGAACTGCTCGTCGTAGCTCTTCTTCAGCCGGTCGTAGAAGTCAGGCACTGCGTTGAGCAGATGCGTGTTCTCGAACGGCTTTGCCAGGATCACCCGGTAGCCATCCCCGCCCGGTTCGACGAACCGGCGGTAAACCCAATCGTGCGCCTTCGGAGTCCAGACCGCGAACCCGCCCAGCCGCTTCGCTTTCGGATCCCGTAGCCGGCCTTCCAGCCGTGTCCAGGCCTCTTCTTCGCAGTAGGTCAGCTCGTCGACGCCGAACCACGCCAGGTTGGTTCCGCGCAGACTTTCCGCGTCATGCAGCGACCGCAGCAGGATCTTCGATCCGCTGTCGCCCATCGTGATGATGTTGTCGGAGTGATTCCACTCGTGCGGAATCTGGTTCTCCGCCAGAATCTCCCGCAGCGTCCGCGCCGTGGCATCCGCCAGCATCCGGTAGGTTGGCGCGCCCAGCAGACCGGCCCGGCCCGGATTCAGGTACGCCAACCGGACCGCCTCCTGGCACAATGCGACACTCTTGCCCGACCCGATCGGACCCGAGTAACCCTTGAACCTCTCCTCGGCCGCGTGGAACGCCTTTTGAGATGGCAGACTCTGGTAAAGAATCCGCCGCTCTATGACTTCCCGCCGTCCGGCTCGGTTTCCACCCATTGAACAGTGACCTCCCTTGGGGACTCGCCACCGTCCTTCTTATGGATTGCCTTCAGCCTCAGCAACTCACCTGCCGGACCCGGTTCATCGGTGTCCGCCAGACCCTTCGCCACGCGTCCGCTGGCCCGGTCCACGAACTTCCGTTCGCCGGATTCGCCCGGATCCACCCGCCGCCTTGACCGGCTGGCCGGTTTCGGCCGGCCTTTGTTCGCCGCCTTGTCTTGATCGTCCATAGTGAGCGGTGAGCAAACTCTCTCACCCGGCTCAAAGTTAACAAGCGCAAGAGCGGACCCCGGCCCGCATTTCGCTAAATTACTGATTACAAGCGAAAAATAATTTTCATTTTCCGGCTAACGCGATTTCGGCCTTCCCACGCTCGGCTATTTTCGCGTTTTTGTCCGGTTCTCGAACAAGAAAACGCCGAGCTTCCCGCCCATCGCCAGATCGAGGTCGCCGTCGCCATCAATGTCCGCCGCCTGGACCTGCATTCCTCCCCCTGTCCGGGTGGAGTAATCGATCACGTGCTTGACCCATTGGAGCCGCGGCGTACCATCCGGACCCGGCGCGTTCAGCGTTTCGTACCAATAGACTCCGTTGGGCTCCCGCGCGCCGTTCTCATGCTCATGCGCCATCCAGCGTTTTCCCGTGACGATGTCCCGCTTGCCGTCGCCGTTCAGGTCCACCAGCGTCACGGCGTGGGCCTGCGACCAGGTGTCGTCGATCAGCCGCTTGGTGAACTTGCCGCCGCCCGACGCCTCCATCCAGAACAGCCCGTGGTCATGCGCGTGGCCGGCAACGATATCGTTCTTGCCGTCGCGGTTCACGTCTTCTACGTGGATGAAGCTCAGCGCTTCCTTGTTGTCCCAGTCCGGATGGTGCGTCCAGCCGGGCGCCTCGAACCAGCCCTTGGGCGTGAGCACGTCCACTTTTCCGTCGCCGTTCACGTCCCCAGCGCCGATCCCATGGCCATAGGCCTTGTTGCTCACTTCGTTCTTGACGAACTTCCCGTCCTTGAGCGAATACCAGGCCGTAACCGCGTCGCGGCCCGCGAACTGCGGCAGGACCTCGCGCGCCCGTCCATCGCCATCCATGTCCACCAGGAAACAAAATTCGACATTCATCCCGGACTCGATGGGGTGCTTCCGCCACGCGGCTTTCGTCTTGCCCGGATTCTGCCACCACACCAGCTCCCGCGCAAACCAGGAGCAGCTCACGATGTCGGTGAAGTTGTCGCCGTTCACATCCAGAGCCAGGTCGGAGAAGTTGTCGATGTAGTTGTTGTTGAAGCCGAACTCACGGAACCGGTGCTGCGTCCACGATGGCGCCTCATACCAGTTCTCGCCCGACACGATGTCCAGGCGCCCGTCGTTGTTGATGTCGGCGAAGGCGGCGGTTTCGTTTGCGCCCTCATCCAGCGTGTGCTTCTGGAAACGGATGTCCGGCGGGCGCGACACGCTCCAAAGCGCCAGAACGGCGGATGGCAATAGCAGAAGCTTCTTCATCTCGGCACGATTCTACCGCATCGTCCAGATGTACGCCCCAAACAGCGACGTGATCGCCAGGATTCCGCCCAGCATAAAAACGCCAGAATACAACACCGCCGTCTTCAGAACCGCTCCGGCCACTGCCGGCTCGTACACCCGGCGGACCGCCAGGTAAATATAGACCGCGTTCACCACGTACAGCACGAAGACCAGCGGCTGGAACCAGCCCAGCAGCGGCACAACAGGGACCGCCACGGCGTAGCGGAAGCAGTACAGGTGCATGCTGAACAGCAAATGCTTCACGTAGCTCCAGTTTTTGCCCCAAAACAGGAGCGACGCCAGGAATCCCGTTAGGGCCACCGCCACGAACTGGAGTACCGAATAAATCTGCTGCGCCAGTTCGTCCACCTTGGCACTCAGCTCGTCCGCCTTCACACCGAGCGCCTCCGCCTTGTCCTCGAGCTGGAACTCGATGCCCGGATCGGCCGACTTCAGAAAGTCGAAGCGAAGGAATCCGCCGCCCGCCTCATGTGTCGCCGCCAGCAGTTGGATCGCCGCCACCATCAGGAACAGCTTGAGCGGCCGCACATATCGCCCCCGGCGTCCGGCAAAGAACTCCGCCGTCAGGAATCCCGGCTGGAACAGCAGGCCGCGGATCGTCCGGAAAAGGTTGGAGTCGACGTCCACCAGTTCCTCCCAGATCTCACCAAGGATGTTCTTGACCGTGAACTGCTCAATGTCCTGCTGCTCTTCACCACAGGTATGGCAATACTCGCCCACAAGCTCCGTGCCGCAGTTGCTGCACGAGCCCAGCGTTTCCTGAGGCGCCTCTGCCTTTACTTCAACTTCCCTCATGTGTTCAAGCGGAATGGGACTCGAAGAAGGTATCATCGCATGTTCCGATGCCACTCCTTCCGATTCGTGAGATTGCGGCCAGGGCGGGATTCGCTCCCGGAGACCTCAGAGAGCTCGGGCCACATACCGCCAAAGTATCGATTGGCGCCGCGGACCAAATCTCGCACCGCGGGAAGCTGATTCTCGTCACCGCCATCAACCCCACCAAACATGGGGAGGGCAAGACCGTAACTTCGATCGGGCTCTCCCAGGCGATTAACCGGCTCGGCCCGCGATCGATCGTCACCCTGCGCCAACCCTCTCTCGGACCGGTTTTCGGGGTCAAAGGCGGCGCCGCGGGAGGCGGACTCTCGTGCGTCGAGCCGGCATCCGCGATCAACCTCCACTTCACCGGAGATTTCCACGCTGTCACCTCCGCCCACAATCTGCTCGCCGCCCTGCTCGACGCTCATCTGTTCCACGGGAACGAGCTCGGCATCGACCCTGCCCGGACCTGGTGGCCTCGCGCGATGGACATGAATGACCGCGCGCTGCGGCGCATCACCGTCGGCGAAGGCGCCACCCGGCGCGAGACCGGATTCATCATCACCGCTGCCTCGGAAGTGATGGCCATTCTGGCGCTCGCCTCCTCGCGCCAGGATCTTATCCAGCGCCTGGGCAACATCGTGGTCGCGCTCGACCGCTCCGGAGGCGCCGTCCGTGCCTCCGGCCTCGAAGCATCCGGCGCGATGGCGGCGCTGCTCAACGACGCCGTCCTCCCGAACCTTGTTCAAACCACGGAGAACACCCCAGCCCTGATTCACGCCGGCCCCTTCGGCAACGTCGCCCACGGAACATCGAGCGTCATTGCCCAGCGGACCGCCCTGCAGACCGCCAGCTACGTGGTCAACGAAGCCGGCTTCGGATCCGACCTGGGCGCCGAAAAGTACTTCAACATCGTGATGCCCGCCTCCGGCATCAAGCCGGCAGTAGCGGTGGTGGTTGCCTCGGTGCGCGCGCTCGAAGCCCAGGGAGGGGATTTCGCCAACCTGCGCCATCATATCCGCAATCTCCGGCAGTTCCACGTGCCGGTCGTGGTGGCGATCAACCGGTTTCCCGCCGACACCCAGGAGGAACTGGACCAGGTCGCCCGGTTCTGCGCCGAGGAGGACACCCCGTGCGCTTTGTCCGAGGTTTTCAGCAAGGGCGGCGCAGGCGGGCTCGACTTGGCGCGCAAGGTGCTCGACGCCGCCAGCCAGCCATCGGACCCACAACCCATCTACGCTCCCGGCCTCCCGCTCACCGCCAAGATCGAAGCCATTGCCACGCGGGTTTACGGAGCGGCCGCGGTGGCGTTTGATCCCGCGGCCGCCGAACTCCTGGACACTTTCTCCCGGCTCGGATTCGGCCACTTGCCGGTCTGCATCGCCAAGTCGCAGTACTCGCTCACCGGCGAAGGCGGCACGGTCCGGATCACCGGGGCGAGCCTTTCCGCGGGCGCCGGATTCGTCGTAGCCACGGCCGGAAACATGATGTTGATGCCGGGACTTGGCAAGGATCCCCAAGCCGCCCGGATCGGGGTCGACGATTCCGGCGCGATCTACGGAATCTGACCCGGCTCGGCGGGGTGTGATATAAATTCCGGCATGCCGCTCCCGCTCTCGCTCCTGCTCCTTGCTCTGCCGCTCGCCGCTCAAGAATACAGGGCCAGTCTGCTGGGAACCGTATCCGATTCCTCGGGCGCCACCGTCTCGGACGCCGCGGTCCGCGTCACCAACATGGACACCCGCGTGTCGAACGCGGTGAAGACCGGGCCGGACGGATCCTACTTGGTTCCATTCCTCAATCCTGGACGTTACACCCTCACGGTGGAGATGTCCGGATTCAAGACCTTCGAGCGCAGTCCGATCGAGCTTCGCGTCAGCGACCGGACCCGGCTGGACGTATCCCTCGAGGTCGGCCAGGTTACCGACCGGGTCACGGTAGTCGCGGAAGCACCGCTGCTCGAAGTGTCCACCTCTAGCCGCGGGCAGAGCGTTGAGAACCGCAAGATCACCGACCTCCCATTGAGCGGCAGGAATCCGTTCGGATTCACCAACCTGGCCGCCGGGGTCCAATACACAGGCTCCCTCGCCGGATTCGGACCCACCGACAGCGGCGCCATGTCGAGCTATTCGATCAACGGCGGGCGGCCTGGCCAGAACGCGTTTCTGATCGACGGCGTCTCTGACCAGTCCATCACCACGGCAAGCAATCTGGCCTACGTGCCGCCGGTCGAGGCAACGGGCGAGCTCAAGATCCAGACCAACACCTACGACGCGCAGTATGGCAGGACCAGCGGCGGAGTCATCAGCCTGTCCATCAAGCCGGGCACCAACACGTTTCACGGAGCCGCATACGAGTACCTGCGGCGGACCCCGCTCGAGGCCAACACGTTTGCCAACAACGCCGCGCGCCAACCCCGTACCTTGCGCCAATACGATCAGTACGGGTTTGAGATCGATGGCCCGGTGCTGCTGCCCAAGCTGTACAACGGCCGCGACAAGACGTTTTTCATGTTCGCGCTGGAGAGGATCCGGTCACGCTCCCCCGCGAGCTCGCTTGGATCGGTGCCGACGCCCGAGCAGAAGCAGGGAGACTTCTCCGGCACCCTCACCAGCACCGGACGCCCCTTCATCATTCACGATCCGCTCACCGTCACGCCGAATCCCGGTTTTGACCCGGCCCGCCCGGTCACCCTCGCCAACGTCCAGTTCATCCGCGCTCCGCTCCCCGGCAACCGTGTCCCGGCTGCCCGGTTCAACCCGATCGCCGTCCGCGTGCTCAACGATATCCCCGCGCCCAACCAGACCGGCGATCCGGTGACCCGGCTCAATAACTGGTTTAGAGGCGACATCCGTGGGGAGCTCGACTACGTGAACTACATCACGCGCGTCGACCACACCATCAATAGCGCCTGGAAGATGTTCGCGCGTTGGAACTACAACTTCCGCAACGGAGGCCGCGTCAACTTCGACGGCTGGGATTCCCCCGCCCGCCGAGCCACCCACCTGACCCGGCGCAACGATGGAGCCGCGCTCGACGCCGTGGGCACGGTCAGCTCGAAATCGGTGGTCAGCGTGCGCCTGGGATTCAACCGGTTCATCGAGGAGTCCATCTTCACGCCCGCCGACGTCTCGGCTCTCGGATTCCCGCAGAAGCTCACCAGCCAGTTGCAGATCCCGGACAAGTACCCCATCATCACCTTCGAGAACTACCTGCAGACCGGCAACAACGAGACGGCCATCCTGCCCAGCGACACGATCTCGGCTCAGGCCAGCGTGTTGCGGACCTCAGGCGCACATTCGATCAAGTACGGGTTCGAATACCGGGTGATGCGCTACGCCTCCGTCGGCCGCGCGAACGGACAAGGCAGCTATGGTTTCACGCGCAGCTTCACCAGCTCGAATCCACAGATTAACGACGCTAACGGAGGCAACGCCATCGCCTCGTTCCTGCTTGGGACGATGAATTCGGCCTCGGCCGTGCTCAATTCGACACCCTACCTGGCGTCACGGTATCCCGTGGCGTTCTTCCATGACGATTGGCAGGTCAACAAGCGGCTGACCCTGAACCTGGGCATCCGCTGGGACCTCGAAGGTCCGCCAGTGGAGCGCTTCGACCGGCAGAACCGCGGGTTCGCCTACAATGCGCGGAGTCCGTTCCAGGTCCCCGGCTTGACACTGAACGGCGGATTGCTGTTCGCCGGTGTCGACGGGGTTCCGCGGGGCGCCTTCGATCACGACAAGAACAACTTCCAGCCGCGGGTCGGATTGGCGTACCGCCTGTTCGCCGGCAAGCCGGTGGTGTTCCGGGGCGGCGCGGGACTGTACTACCTGCCGACCGTCGAATTCGGCGGCGTGGCCGGCTTCGCGCAGACCACGAGCGCACAGACCATCACTCCCGGATTCCTGCCCTTCAATACGCTCGCCGATCCGTTCCCGAACGGACTGATTCCACGCCCGGGCGCTGCGCAAGGGCTGCGGACGCAAGTCGGCGACTCCGTGAGCTTCAACGAGCCCTCCCGGACCGTGCCCAAGGTCTGGCAATACTCGGCGGGGTTCGAATACGAAGTCGTCCCCGGGATCCTGCTCGAGGCCTCCTACGTCGGCAGCCAGACGCTGGAGCTGCAAGTGAGCCGGCCGCTCAGCTACCTCACGACCGACCAGTTGGCGCTCGGGACTCCCTTTCTGAATCAGGTTGTTCCGAACCCCTTCTTCGGCGTTCTGCCAGCCGCCACGGCGCGCGGCGCCCAAACCACCATCCAACGGCGGAACCTGCTCACCCAGTACCCGCATTTCTCGGGCGTCACCGCGGGACAGCTCAGCCTGGGAAGCAGTTGGTACAACTCCGTGCAGTTCAAGATCGAACAGCGGTTCAAGAACGGACTGACGTACCTGGTCTCCTACACAGTCTCAAAGACCATGGAACAGGCGGCATTCCGCAACCCGCAGGACACCGCACTGTCACGCGAGCTGACAACTTTCGACACGCCGCAACGCCTGGTGCTGAGCGGCTATTACGAGTTCCCCATCGGACCCAAGAAACGCTGGCTGAACAGCGGGATCACCTCACACCTGATCGGGGGCTGGCAGGCCAACTGGATTAGCGTGATTCAATCCGGAACCCCGATGAGCTACCCGGACTTCCAAATCAACGGCAATCCGAAGCTCTCCAGCGGCCAGACGCTCAACCGGTGGTTCGACACGACCAGGGCCCTTTGGGTGCAGCGCGCGGCCGACACCCTGCGGACAGCCCCGCTGCGCAGCCCGAATATCCGGCGTCACACCGCACCCAACGTGGATCTGTCGCTGAACCGCGACTTCCTGATCCGCGAGGGACACCGGATGCAGCTCAAGGTTGCTGGGTTCAACCTGTCCAATACGCCGGTCTTCGGATTCCCGAACACCGACCCCAACTCGCCACTATTCGGTGTGGTCCCGATCACCCAGATCAACAACACCCGCGGTGTCGAAATAGGCTTCCGCTACTTCTTCTAGCTCTTCAACCCTTCGATCCAGAACATCTCGAGGGATTCCTTGCCCTTGATCTCGACAAGTCCTCTGGGCTCAAAATCAGCCTCGTCCCGCACCAGGTCAATGAACGGGCGGGTCGCGTTGAGCCGCCCCGCCGCGCCGGCTGATTCCACCCGTGACGCAGTGTTGACCGTGTCTCCCCAGACATCGAAGGTGATCTTCTTGAGCCCCACCACACCCGCCACCAACGGACCCGCGTGCAAGCCGATGCGGACATTCCAGTACGGTTCCTCCCGCGCGGCATGTTCCGCCGCCCTCGCCGCAACATAGTTCCGGATCGCCGTTGCCGCTTTCACAAGCTGCACCGCGTACCCCGGGCGATGGTCCAGGATCCCACTGATCGCCATATAGCAGTCGCCGATCGTTTTGATTTTTTCGACTCCGAACTTCTCACAGATCTGGTCGAATCGCGAATAACAGATATTGAGTTCGCGCACCAGCCGCGCGGGCTCATAGCCGGCGGCAAGCGCCGTGAATCCGCAGAAATCGGCGAACATGACCGCCGCCAGATCATAGTGGACCGCTTGCACTGAGCCGCTCGATGCAAGCTCGGCCGCGATGGGACGCGGCAGCATGTTGGTCAGCAGTTCCTCGGACCGTTGCTTTTCCGCGGTCAGCCGGTGGCACATCGCCGCGAGTTGCTTTTGCGTCGCGATCAACTCGGTTTGCGAGTTCATGGCGTCGTTCTGCTTCCGGATCGTGTCGCACAACGAGAACTCACGTTCCACCAGCCCCGCCATCGTCGATAACAGTTCCCGCTCGCGCTCGCAGAACCGGCGCGGACGCTGGTCCGCCACGCACAACGTTCCGACTTTCTGGTCGAGAAAGCGCACCGGATGGCCCGCATAGAATCGCAGGAACGGATATCCGGTGACCATCGGATTTCCCGCGAACCGTTCGTCGTCCAAGGTGTCGGGCACCACCAGTGCTTCCTCCCGCAGAATCGCGTGGCCGCAGAATGAGCTCCGGCGCGGGGCCTGGTCCACGCTCAGTCCGGCCCGGGCCTTGAACCACTGCCGGTCTGCGTCCAACAGCGCGACGTAGGCGATCGGAGCGTCGAACGTCTGCGCGGCCAACCGGATCAACTGGTCAAACCGGTCTTCTGCAGGTGTATCCAGCAGGCCAAGCGCCTTTACCGCGGAGATCCGGCCGTGCTCGTCCACCGGAGTTGGAGCGGGAGTGAATTCGCATCCGGCCACGGGAAGTGCCATCACGTTCTAATCGTCTCTAAGGAGCTGTCTTACAGTGGGGAATTCCCTGTGCGCGACCGGACACATCCTTGACACTTTAGCCTGGATTCTTGCTTGACACTTATCAAGGGCGGGTGCGGCTCGATCTTCACCTTACACCTTCTCCGCGCGATTGTCAATA
>VFZX01000018.1 GCA_016871015.1 Acidobacteriota bacterium
CTTCCGTCTCATGCAACAAGCTGCCACCACTTCTCCGAAGACCTACGACACCCTAGTCGGGCGCACCACATCCCCACGGAAGGTAGCACAACAGGTTGGGGTCGGCTGAGTGAAAGGGATACCCAGTTGCGGCATTTCCGTCTTGGGTCTCCCGGCCCCCTTTCCCGAGGGCGGGCCAGTGCCTGCGGATGGCTTCTTCGGACCATCGCACATGCTCCCGAACAGGACGGGGCCGGCCAGAAAGCCGGAGTCACTTTCCCCAAGGACTAACTTCTAACTTCCAAGTGCCTGTGAATCCGGTCGCATCAGAAGACGAAACGGATCTGCGCCTGCAGGCTGCGCGGACCTTGATACGCCGTTGCCACGCCGACGCCCGCGTTCTTGGGCTGCGAGCGGGACGCAATCAGGGCTCCATTCGCGTCGAAGGGCGAATTGTTGACAGTCTGGTTGACCGGGCTGACGAGGGCCAGGGTGGCGTTGCGGCCGGTGATGCGCGCTTCATTGGGTGCGTTGAAGATATCGAGCCGGAACTGCAGGCGGCGCGATTCGCCGAGTTGCACTTCGCGCGCGATGGCGAAATCGATCGACTGGTTGAAGCAGCCGCGCAGATAGTCGGAGCCGGACTCGAGGCCGACACTGCCGACCGAGGGTCCGGTAAACGCGGCCAGGTTAAATTGCCGGTAGATGTCGCTGCTGCAACCGGAGCCCGGATCCGACAGGATGCGCACGCGTCCGCCGTAGTTCGGCGAACCGGTGACGTTCTGATTGCCGCCGCCGCCCTGATAGCCGACCCCCAGCGTATAGGCGCCGCCGGTGGTGGCAGTCCACACTCCGGAGAAGCGCCAGTCGTTGGTGACTAACTTGAGCAGGTGAGCGCTCGCGGAGCCGCCGCGCTTGGCGCCGGGGATCTCCCACACGAAGCTTCCCTTGAAGTAGTGGCGATTCGGCACGAAACGGCCGAGCAGCTTGTCCTGGTCCTTTTGGTCGGGACGTTCGAAGAAGCTGCCATCGGGATTGTGCTGGAGCCGGGCCGGCGTGCTGCCGCGCTGCGAGAGCAGGATGGTGTCGTTGAGTCCGAACGAGAGTCCGCGCGTGAAGCGGCGGGTGAGCGAGAGTTCCAGCGTGTGAGCGGTGAGCCAACCGCGCGGGATCGCTTGGGTGATGCCGCTGAAGCCACGGAAGGCTCGCAACTGGTCAGTAGGTAGCACGGCGCCGCCCGGCAGGGGATTGGTTTGCGTGGGGTCCTGATTAGCGGGCAGGAACGCCGCGCCGAAATCCACGGCGTTGATGTCGACGTTCTCCACCAGGTTGTAGGCGCGTTCGCCGGTGTACGCCATGTCGAGTACGGTGGAGCCGGGCAGCATGAACTGGACGCCGGTGTTCCACTGCCAGGTAGCGGGCAGTCCACTCTTGTATTGATAGACGGAGAGCGACGGAGGCGCTTCGGTGGTGAGGCCGCCGCTGAGCGACTGCAGACCGGCGTAGCGCAAGGTGAGATTACGGATGGTGGGCGGATTCTGGATCTGGCCGAAGATGGAGTTACCGGCGGGCCGGTCATAGAAAAGGCCGCCGCCGCCGCGCAGCACGACCGTTTGGCGGCCGGTGACGTCCCAGGCCATACCGAAGCGCGGCGCAGGCCGCAGCAAGGGCCACTCGTAAGTGGTCTTGGCGATGCCCTGGCCGGAGAGGAAGAGGCCGTTGGTATCCCTGCCGGTGCCGGGCACCAGCGTGCCGATGGCCACCACGCTGTTCGGCCCCAGCAGTTGGCCGGTGCGCGGATCGCGCGCCTGGCGGTTAGCGCCGGAGCAGGGTGAAGCGCCCACGCAGCCCGGCAGATAGAGCAGCGGGGCCTCGCCGGCTTTCCACTGGCCGGGCAGGAAGTTGGATGCCTGGCCGAACTTATCGTACTGCGGTTGCTGGCGCACGAAGCGGACGCCGTAATCAACGGTCAGACGGGTCGACAGCTTCCAGTTGTCCTGCACAAAGAACTCGGTGTTGTCGTAGACCAGACTGCCTTCCACGTAGCGGGAGAACTGATTGTACGACGCGAAGTTGCCGAGGACAGCGTTCGCGAAGCCGAAGCCGGAGTCGAGTGGGTTATTCGCATCATTACCGAAATTGATATTACCAGCCCAGCCTTGCCGCTGCTGCGCCTTGAAGCTGTGGGTATTATAAAAGCCCGTCTTCAAAGTGTGGCGTCCGGTGATCTTAGTCAGGTTGATGGAGACATCCTGCGTGCGATTGATATTGAGGTAGCCGGGGAACGGAAAGTTCGGCGGAGCATTGCCAATGCGGCCACCCCAGCCAAAGACCGGCACCATTCTGATGCGTGTGCCGTCCCAAATGGGCGGCTTCAAAGACTCGAGAGCCCGGAAGGCATAATACTCGGGATTAATCACCCCAGCATCGGGAAAGAGCGAGGGCAAAGCGCCCAGTCCGGCCTTGTCGAGATTGGCCTTCTCACTGGTGGGTAACCCGTTCGCGCAGAAAGTGGGCCCAGTGCCGCCCTGCGCCAGCACGCAACCGGCGAGTTCGTTTTGCGAACGGCCATAAGTGCCTTCCATAAATGTGGTGGGGTTAATGCTGTAGTTGACCGTGGTGGCTATCAGCGTGATGAAAGGATGATACTGCGTCGAGTCGTTAAAGCCTGGTACGTTGCCGATGATAGTGGGATTCTGCTGCTTCCAGCCGCTCATTTTGAATGAGCCGCGCAAATTACTGAATGGCTGGTAGTCGACGCGCACCACAGGCTGTTGCGACATCAGCGACTGGTTTGGCGTGGCGTCTTCGTAGTTGTAGGGCACGCCCGGGACGGAGACGTTGGGCAGGGGATAGAGATTGAGGATCTGCTGCCCGGTGTAGTAAAGGCGGCTCTGCGGAATTTTCCCGAGGACGCCGCCGTCGCGGAAGCAGCCCGCCTCATTGGCGGCGGAGCAGACGCCGGTCAAAAGCGGATCCTTGATGTAGGGGAACGGGTTGCCGTTGTTGTCAGTGGTGCGCGAGAAGTCTCCCGCGCGTTCGAGTGAGGTGGGAAAGCGGTAGCGCACGATCGAGCCGCCGGTGGTGCGTGGCGAGTACTCGTGGGCGTAGAAGAAGAAGAGCTTGTTCTCGCGGCCGGGCCGTCCGATGGGGCCGCCGACGGAATAGCCGAGATCCTTGTCGTCGATCCGGCCTTTGGGGTCGCCGTTGAGCTTGGCAGTCTGGCTGATGGCGTTCCACTTGGAACGGCGCATCACCATGTAGGTTGAGCCGTGGAGCTGATTGGTGCCACTCTTGGTGACGGCGCTGATCTGCAGGCCGCTGGAGCGGCCATACTCGGCCTGATAGTTTGAGACCAGCATTTTGACTTCGGCGATGGATTCGACGTTCATCTGCAGCAGTATGCCGTTATTGCCGGTATCCATAGTGGAAACGCCGTCCATCATGATGTTGTTGTTGCTGCCGCCGGTGGAGGCGCGATCGCCGATGCGGCTGGTGCCGGTGACGCCGGGCGAGAGCGACGCCAGCGCAGTGAAGCTCCGGTTTGCGATGGGCAGGTTCTGCACCGCCGACGGCGTGATGGAGAAGGAGCGTTCGGCGCTCTGCGTCTGAAGTTGGGCGGTCTCGGCGCTAACAGTGATGCTCTCGGCAATGGCGCCAACTTCGAGCGTCAGGATACCGAGGCTGCTCTGGTCGCCCGCGCTGACGGCAATGCCCGGACGCCGGAGGCTTTTAAAGCCTTTAAAGCTTACTTCGAGCGTGTAGGTGCCCGGCGGGATGTTCGGAATCACGATGTCGCCGTTCGTCGACGAGATGACTTCCGGCAATCGCAGGCCGCGGCCTTCGTTCAGCAGACTGGCCGTGGCGCCGGCAATGACGGCCGATTGGCTGTCGCGGATGCTCGCCGATAAAGTGCCGGTCGTCAACTGGGCCAGAGCCATTGACGGCAAGCTCAATAGACAAAAAGCGCCCGCAAGGACACTGAAAAATGCTCTCAGATTAATGTCTTGCATTGTTCCCCTGCGCGGCCGAACGCATCCTTGACACATTAGCCTGGATTCTTGCTTAACACGCATCAAGGGCGGTCGCGGCTGGATCTTCACGCTACACCTTCTCCGCGCGATTGTCAATACCTCGATACTCCGGATTTCTTGGTTTCCTGAATGGTCCATTTTCGGAGAAAATGGGGCTTTTTCCTTGGCGCGCGTGACGGAAGGAGCCCGAAGGGCGACTGGAGTTTAACCCCGCATGTAGTCGGTGCCCGGTCGAGCTGACCCATGCATGGCACTGGCCGTTGACTGCGCCGTTACGCTGAATCTGCGGCGGTTGAATCATGACCGAAGCTGCCGGCGGGTTCAGAACACGCACTTGGCTCACCGTGAGTGGCGGCGAACTGTGATTGCCGGATTTGCGCGGCGATCCCGGCCTTGGCGCGACTTAACGCTGCCAAGAGTCCAATTTGTCCTTAGCTTCCCGCAAGTGGCCGGGCATGGAGTCAGCGGGACCGCCGATTTCCAGGAGCAGAACACCCCGATAGTTCTGTCGCCTCATCATGGCGAACAAGCGCTCATAATCGACAAAGCCATGAATGAGCGGTTTGTGCTCCACCCAGGTTCCCGGATCGATGTCATGAACATGATA
This sequence comes from Acidobacteriota bacterium, assembly GCA_016871015.1. Taxonomy (GTDB): domain Bacteria; phylum Acidobacteriota; class Terriglobia; order Bryobacterales; family Bryobacteraceae; genus SYLY01. Next base: position 4,621 of record VFZX01000018.1, read on the forward strand.
GTGCCAGACCTTGTTTCCAAGTCTTTCCGCAATATCGAGAGTTGTGTCGTTGTAGGCGCGTATGCCTTCGGGCGTCGCTCTGTCCTCGGGCTTGACGCGAGCCACCAGTTCGGCGTAGCGACTCTGGTGTCCGACGTCAATCGTACAGCCGAGGTTGGGGTGGTCGACTTCGCGGATGAGCCGGACGAAGTCGCGGACTGAACGCGGGAACATGGTCTCGAGCGTCAGGCGCATGCCGTTCTTCTTCGCCATCGCCGCCCAGATGCGAAAGCGGTCGAGGAATTCGTCCCAGCGTGTCGGAAGCTGCTGGTCCGTCAATCCGAGTGGATGGAGCACGGCAAGTTTGGCGCCGAGTTCGGCTGAGCCTTGCATCGCGGTTTCGATTGTCTTGATCGCGTGGCCTCGCTCGGCCGGATCCGCGGACATGTAATTGAGCCCGGTGTACGGCAGGTGCGTCGTAATATGGCGGAAGGACCGCAATGACTGCTTCAGCCTCCGGCGAGCGCTTGCATCGAGGGTATCCCACTGAAAACCGGGATACTTGCCGGGGGTCGGCTCCGGACGACCCATTGGATGAATTTCGATGCACGTCATCCCGAGGCTGCCAAGCAGCTCGATGGACTCAAAGAGTTCGTAGCCGGTTATGGCGGTATTCGCCCCAACTGGATGCCGCGCCGGGGCCGCTACCGCGGCAGATGGCAATAGTGCCAGCAGGTTTCTTCGGGTCATGACCATTTCTCCAACCTACGCCCAGCCCGGCACTGCGCCAGCCAGAACGCACAATATGCCCAGAGCGGATCCAATCTCATAGCGTTACTCTCCTTCAGACATCCTCCCGGATGTAGAGACCGGAACGCCTCGAAACTACTTGTTTGTCCCCGTCTTACCAGCTCATCTCTCCCTTCAAACGAGATTCGGTTCGGTCTGTGGGATCGACCATGCTATCCGGAATTTCCGTTTTGGCTTCCGGTCCGGACTCAGTATACACGCGCCTGCCTCCCTCCGCGTGCATCGGTAGCGCCCGCAGCGCGCCGCCCTCATCCGGGTCAGCATAGACTCCCAAACACCGGGTTCACGGGCGGCGTCCGTATTCCACCGGACTCCGGGCGGCTCCCATCCCGACTTCGATCCAGTTCTCCCATCCTGGTTCGCGGCTCATGCGGACCATGCAGTCGTAACCTTGCTTGGCCTTTTCAAGCCACAGAGCCGGGCCTCCTTCCCAGGGCTGCCTCTCGCCGGGCGCGGCCAGACGCCAGGTGCCGCGCAACCACTTGTCCTGTGGATCACCGCGGAGGACCTCCCACACATACGAGCCACCGGGCTGAATGGTGAGCCGTCCGGACTCGGCCTGCGAATCGGTCCGCGTGACAACAGTGGTGGCTCCTTGCGTGCGGACACTCGTGCTGCCACGATTGGCGGCGCGCAGCAGCCACACGCCCATGTAGTCGCCAGGCTGGGGCGGCTTGCCGTGGTTCGCATCCACCGCGGAGTTGATGTGAACCGACATGGTGCCTTGCGCGCTCATCTGGTTGCTGAAGGCGAGATCGTACCGGAACGATGTTCCCCGCTCCTTGACGTAGTCGCGGATCGCAAGGAGAATGGCGTCGCGCTTGGGGTTGCCCCAGGGATCCGGACCCATGAGGCTCTTCGCGTAGGAGACCACCTGTTCCCGGGTGAGCAGGCCCTCTCCTGTTGGTGGCGCGACTGTCCCGGTGACGGTGGGCATCACCGGTGGCTTCGCCGGTTTCGCACCAGGCCGTCGCACTTCATCGATTGCGTAGGCCCGCTCGGAGCCTTCGGGGAAGAACTGTGAGGGCTTCTGCCGGATCAGGACCTGTTTGCCACCCGGAATCTCGCGGACGAAAACGCCAGGCTCCCAAGTTTCGGACGACGTCCGGTACTCGATAGCTTCGCCAGGCTTGTAGGACTGAGCGAAGGCCGTGACCAGGGCCAGAACAGCCGTAAAGAAGAGTCTCACCATCTGGATCAACAACCTGGGCTCCTTTCTAACGCGACGGGCACGCGCGAAGCATCAGCCACGCCTCTGCCAACTGCACTGCGCGGCCGGCTCCGCCTTCTCCCGGACGGCGCTCGAAGCGCAAGCGCAAGTCCCCGTCGGCTGTCGCCTCGCGCGGAATGTCGAATTCAAGCTGCGATACCGGGACCGGTTTCTTGCGCCATCCGTGGACCTCGGCGCCGCCATCGGCCAGCAGCCGGAAATCGAAAGGTGCGGCTTCGCCCGCGTAGGTGATCCGGATCTTGTAGCAGGACTCGCGGCCGAGCCCGGGGTAGTGCAGCTCCAATGGCGAGTCGTCGCGGGATTCGGCGTGCGTCTGCCAGAACACGGGCCACTGTTCGTTCGGACGCTGTGTGGCGGCGCTGAGCGGCGAGACCAGGTGCGCCGGATCATCGGGATAGGGCTTGCCGCGCACCAGATGCGGCTGGCGCGATGGATTGCCCAGGTCGTCATAGAATCCACCGGGGCCGGGATTGTCCCAATCGAGAAGCGAGTGGATTCCTGCCATGCGTTGCGCTTCGGAAGGCATCGCACGGATCTGGTCGAACTGGAGCTTGAGCCATACCTTGTTGTTGAGCGGCGTGTCGATCAGGTCGAGATTCGCGCCGCGGCCCACGGCGATCGCCTTGTAGAAAGGGACGCTCAACTGCATGCGAATCGACTGGAACAGGGCTTCGGCCAGCTCGACTGTGCGGGCGCGCCAATCGGCCGCGACGCGGTGGGTCACGGCGCTATCGAGGATCGCTTCGGCCTGTTGCAGCGCAAGCTTCGATCCCAACTCGCCCGCCGAGCGAAGCTTCTCACGGGCGCGGTCTTCGAGTGCGGTTTCGTGGATGAGGCGCGCCCGCACATAGGCGTCGTAGTGAGCGCGGTACTGCGCCTGCTGGAATCGCCAGTTCTGCTGAAGGGCGGGAGTGGCCTCGTGATCCATCTTCTGGAACTGCCTCAGCGTCGTGTAGACGCTCTCGTTGGCCGTGAGCGGTCCGCGCCAGTTTCGCTCCAACCCGAAAAGGCCTTGCGCGAAACCCTCGGAAAAGCGGTGTCCTATAAAGAAGCGAGAGTACTCGCGGAGGATCGCGCCGAGGTCGGCGCCGGGATCCCAGCCGAGTCCGCTCCAGATGATCTTATTGACGTCGTCGTTGCAGCCTTCCGAGTAGGTGATGAAGCCGGCGGTATGCTGGTTGGTGTGGCGGAAGATGTGGCGCTGATCCACCGGCCGCGGATTGATGGGCTCGCGCTGGAGCGTGACCTGATAGGCAAAGTCCCAGTTGGGCACCGCGTATTGAGCGCGCAACGAGTGGGTGATGTCCGGATAGTGGCGGATCGGATAGCGCGCCGGAACCTTGGCTCTGAGGTCGGCGAGGCTGACGCGGATCTGCGGCCCAAAGACGACACCGTCGAGCCACTTGGGCTCCGTTCGCAGGATCGAGTAGAACTCGGTGAGCCATTCGGTTGAGAATCCCTGGGGCGCGACCCACATCTGCGACTTGGGATGGAAGCGGCGAAGCGAGGCGGCCTGCTTTTCGAGCATCGGCATCAGAAATTTCGGATGCGTGTGGCCGGGATCGCCGCCGGGAACAAACACCGCGTCGATGCGGGGCAGCTTGCGGAACACCTCGGCCCACTCCTTGAGTGCGAAGTCGACGTCCTTTTGCTGGCCGTAGTCGGGATCGAGCGCGGGATACCAGATCCAGACGTCGAGTCCGTACTCGTCGCAGATCTTCGACATCCCGGTCATGGTTTCCATCTTCGGCAGCGGGAAGTGCGGCGAATCGTCGTCGTCATCGGAGCGCGGAGGAATCAGCTCAATCGCGTTCGTTCCGAACACCGCGAGTTCGCGGATGTACTGGTCCCACATGGCAAGAGTCCAGCCGTCGTAGGAATTGGTCTTCGGCCGGTATCCCAACTGGTGGCCACGCATGGCGACCTTGGGCGCGGTAGTGACGCGGAATCCGTCCGGCGCTTCGATCATTCCGCGCTCCATTCGCAGGACCCGCAGCAAGTGGCCAATGCCGAACAGCACGCCGCGGGCGTCATTGCCTTCGACGCGAATCCGGTTGCCTTCGACCGCGATCGTATAGCCTTCCTTCGGTCCGCGATTGGTATTCGAAACAGCGATCACGGGTCCCGCGGGGGGCTGCGTAGCGACCGGCCACCGGATCTGGCTGCGCTTTTCGACTTCCTCGACGAGCACCTGTACGGCCTTCTTCTCGCGGGCAGAGAACCCGGCAGGAGCGGTGACCATGGCCTGTTTCAGGTCGAGTGCGATGAGCGGCGCTGTGAGCGCGAGTGAAGTGAAGAAGCGGTTCATTTAGGAAACATCCTGCTGAGCTCTTCGAGGTTCGGGCGGCGGCCGTATTCGCACAGCTCGAACTGTTCGACACGGGTGACGGCGGCGGCTCGCTCCCTGCCATAGCGGCGGTCGAGCGTGGCGCGAGTTTCAGCCGAGATGGGCTGCACGCGCCCTTTCGACAGCCACACCTTGCGCTCGGCCGGAGTCTTGGGAACTTCGTGCAAGCGGTGGTCGACCCAGGGCAGCCATTCGTAGAACTGTGACACGTGGGCGTCGAGGGCGTGGACCTTCTGTTCCCAGATGTCGTCGAGCGCGACCACCACGTCAGGCCGGAAGGGCGAGGGCTTCTGGAATCCGTCCTGGTAGTAGAGGAAAACCGGGTTGTTCTCGAGCGGCGGGACGTCGGGCGTGACATTGGGGACGACGACCATGTAGGCCGCATCCTGGATCAGGACGCCGGTGTAGCGGTGGTCCGGGTGGTAGTCGTTCGGACGCGGTGCGATCACGACGTCGGCTTTCCATCGCCGGATCGCACGGATCACCTGACGCCGGACCTCGAGGTTGGGCGTCAGCTCGCCGTCATGGTTGTCAAACACTTCGTACTCGGCGATACCCAGCCGCCGGGCCGATTCCTGCGTTTCGGCGAAGCGGCGCTTGGCGAGCATGCCGCCGCCCATTTCATGATGGCCCGCGTCGCCATTGGTCACCGAGACGAATTTCACCGTGTGTCCATCACGCGCGAACTTGTAGGCGGTGCCGCCGAACTTGATATCGCAGTCGTCGGGATGCGCGCCGAAGGCGATGATACGGAGTTTGCGGTCCTGCGCGGCCGCGGTGAGCATGGCGAGGAGAAGTATACAGAATCGCATGGGAGCCTCAGTGGCTGGCGAAATGTTCGTGGGCGTCGCGATGGATCTCGGTGAGCCGCATCCGGGTGGCGATCAAAGCGATGAATCCGCCCAACAGAAGCGGCACCGTCACCACCAGGAAGAGGAACGTCGCAAAGCCAGTCGCGTCCGCTTTGTCCAGTCCAAACAAGCTTAACCCGGCGATGACCAGGGCCTGGAAGGTACCAACGTTGCCGGGCGCGTTGGGCAGGATCGTACCGGTGCGAAGGATGATGAACACCACCACCGCCGCGCCGAAGGAGAGATCCAAATGATAACCACGCATCAGGAAGAAGATCGGAAAGATCTGGAGGATCAGGTACAGCAAGCTGAGAAGCGCGGCCCACAGGAAAGACCGGGAGCGGCCCATTCCGTGCACCCCGTCGATCACCGACTGAAGCGTGCGGCCCCAGGGCGTGGCAGCGACCATTTCGTGCGCGTGGCGGCGGTAGATCACGGAGGCGGCGGCGAGGCCGCCGGCGATGAGCATGACCACCATCAGGATACGCGCGACGTTGTCGATCCACCCGGGGAGGTCGATGAATTTGCCGAGCACCCAGAATCCGGCGACCAGCCAGGCGCCGTCGAGAAGCCGCTCGATGATCGCCGACGAGAAGACGACCGAGAGCGGCAGCCGTGTCCAACGGCGCTGGAGGTAGCAGCGGATGATCTCGCCGCTGCGAAGCGGCAGGATCTCATTGGCGAAGAGTCCGATGTAGATGGCCTGGACCGATTTCCACTTTGAGACCTTGGGACCCAGGGGACTGAGCAGCACCGACCAGCGCCAGCCCTGGCAGATGTAGACGAACACGTCCGCGACAACGGCTGCCGTCACCCAGCCCCAATGGGTCGCCCGGAGCTTGGGCAGTTCCCGGTGCCAGTCGAAGCCGCGATACACCCAGATCAGGCACGCAATCGAAACCCCGTATCCTAACGCGGGTATCAACCATGACCGGCTCCGGGCTGCATTTTCCACCTTCCGCTGCTGTGTGGGATCCAAGCAGACATGATAGCTGTTCCGCTAAACTCCATTGTTGGAATTGCCTGGAATGAGAATGATCCATCGGGTTGCGGTGCTTGGAGCGGGCACGATGGGCTCCCGGATAGCAGCCCATTTTTCGAACGCGGGGATCCCCGCGCTGCTGCTGGACGTGACGCCCGAGGCCGCGCGCAAGGGCCTCGAGACAGCGGCCAAAGCGAAACCGGCAGCGTTCTTCACGGACGCCGGCGTGGCCCGCGTCACCACCGGCGGATTCGACGACAGCCTAGCCGGGATTGCCGGATGCGACTGGGTGATCGAGGCAGTCACCGAACGGTTGGACATCAAGCGCGAGCTCTGGGCTCGCGTGGCGGCGGTAGCGAGTCCCGGCGCGATCCTGTCGACGAACACGAGCGGAATTCCGCTGGCGGCGATCACCGAGGGCTTCGATGCTTCGTTCCGCGCGCGGTTCCTGGGCACGCACTTTTTCAACCCGCCGCGTTACCTTCATCTCGCCGAGCTGATTCCGCTGCCGGAGACCGCGCCGGAAGTGGCCGCGTTCGTCGAGGACTTTTGCGGGCGGCGGCTGGGCAAGGGCGTGGTCCGGTGCAAGGACACACCGAACTTCATCGGCAACCGGATCGGCTGCTTCTTCGGCGCGACGATCTATAAGAACACGGTGGAGGGCGGATACACGATCGAAGAGGTGGACGCGCTCACCGGATCGCTCATCGGGCTGCCGAACAGCGCCAGCTTCCGGCTGATCGACATCGTCGGCCTGGACGTCTGGGCGCACGTGGGGCGCAACCTGTACGATCTCGTTCCGGAAGATCCGTGGCGCGAGCGGTTCCTGCCGCCGCCGTTCGTCAACCAGATGATCGAGCGCGGCTGGCTGGGCGAGAAATCCGGCCAGGGATTCTACCGGCGCGTGGGCAAGGATAAGACGATCGAGGCGCTCGATCTCAACACGCTCGAATACCATCCGTCGAAGAAGGCGTCCTTCGCCACGGTGGAGGCGGCACGGAACATCGAGGACCTGCCCAGGCGGCTCCAGACGCTGGTGGACTCGCGCGACCGCGCTGGAAGCTTCTTGTGGAACGTGTTCAGCGACGTGTTCCTGTACTCCGCCGAGCGCATTCCTGAGATCTCGGACCGGATCGTCGAGGTGGACCGGGCGATGCGCTGGGGTTACGCGCACACGTTTGGTCCATTCGAGCTGTGGGACGCGCTGGGATTCGAGAAGACGGCGCGAAGGATCGAGTCCGAGGGCCGGGCGCTGCCGGAGAACGTGGCACGGATGCTCGTGGCCGGCGCGAAGTCGTTCTATCAGGAAGAAGCCGGCCGCGCGCGCTACTTCGATCTGGAGGCGGGCGCGTACCAGCCGGAAGAGCCGCCCGCCGGCGTGACGTTGCTGCGCCGGTGTTCGACGGTGAAGTCCAATGCAGGCGCCTCGCTGAAGGATTTGGGCGACGGCGTGCTGTGCCTCGAGTTCCACTCGAAACTCAACACGCTGGGCGAAGACACAGTGTCGATGATGTACGCCGGCGTCGAGGAGGCGGCGAAGAATTGGCAGGCGCTGGTGGTCGCGAATCAAGGACCGGACTTCAGCGCGGGAGCCAACTTGATGCTGGTGCTGCTGGCGGCGCAGGATGGCGAGTGGGATGAGTTGAACGCCGCGGTGCACCGGTTCCAGCAAGCCTGCATGGCGCTGAAGTGTTCACCCAAGCCGGTGGTCGTGGCGCCGTTCGGCAGGACCCTGGGCGGCGGATGCGAGATCGCGATGCATGGGGCGCGGGTGCAGGCCTCGGCCGAGGCGTACATGGGGCTGGTGGAGGTGGGCGTGGGCGTGGTGCCCGCGGGTGGCGGCTGCAAGGAGCTGCTGATCCGGCTCAAGGACGCACGCAAGGCGTTCGAGCAGATCGGGTACGCGAAGGTGTCTACGAGCGCGGAAGAGGCACGGACACTGAGGTACCTGTCGCGCGAGGACGGTGTCACAATGAATCCGGACTGCCTGGTGGCGGATGCAAAAGACGTAGCGCTCGCGTTGGCGCGCGACTATGTCCCCGTGCGTCCCGGGATGGTGACCGTGGGCGGCGGCGCGGCATACGCACTTCTGAAGATGGGCGCCTGGATGGCGCGGCAGGGCGGATTCATCACCGAATACGACATGGTAGTGGCCCAGAAGCTCGCGCACGTGTTGAGCGGCGGCCGGGTGACCGGGGAACAGCAGGTGAGCGAGCAGTACGTGCTCGACCTGGAACGTGAGGCGTTCCTGAGCCTGTGCGGGGATCCGCGCACGCAGGCACGCATGCAGCATATGCTGAAAACGGGCAAGCCGCTTCGCAACTGAAGGAGATTCACGATGCAGGAAGCTGTGATCATCGACTGCCTGCGGACAGCCGTGGGCAAGGCCGGACGGGGATCGTTGCGCAACACGCGTCCAGACGACCTGGCTGCGTTCACCATCCGCGGGCTGCTAGACCGCTATCCGGCGCTTCCACCGGACCAGGTGGACGACGTGATCCTGGGCTGCGCCATGCCCGAGGGTGAACAAGGCATGAACATGGCGCGTGTCGCGGCGTTGCGCGCGGGACTGCCGGACTCGGTTCCAGCGGTTACGATCAACCGGTTCTGCTCGTCGGGATTGCAGTCCATTGCAATGGCGGCGGAGAAGATCCGTTCGGGCGGTGCCGAGGTGGTCATCGCGGGCGGCAGCGAGTCAATGTCGATGATCCCAATGTCGGGACTGAAACCCGCTCCGAATCCGTGGATGGTGGACCACCGTCCCGAGATCTACATCAACATGGGACTCACCGCGGAGAACGTGCGCACACGGTTCGGGATCACGCGCGAGCAGGCGGACGCGTTCTCCTACCGCAGCCACAGGAACGCGCTCGCGGCACAGGCGGAGAACAAGTTCGCCGATGAGATCGTGCCAGTGGAAGTGGAGTCCACCGTTCCGAACGGGGGCAAGCCGCACACGCAGAACAAGACGTTCGCGGTGGATGAAGGTCCACGCGCGGACACTTCGGTAGAGGCTCTGGCCAAGCTCAAGCCTGTGTTTCACACGCAGGGAACGGTGACCGCAGGGAATTCGTCACAAACGAGCGACGGAGCGGCGGCGGCGCTCGTCATGTCGGAACGGAAGGCGCGCGAGTTAGGGTTGACGCCCATGGCGCGGTTCGCCGGATTCGCAGTGGGAGGCGTCGCGCCGGAGATCATGGGAATTGGTCCGGTGGTGGCGATTCCGAAGGCGCTGCGGCTGGCTGGCGTGAAGCTCGATGATGTTGGCGTCATCGAGTTGAACGAAGCATTCGCATGCCAGGCGCTGGCGGTGATCCAGGAGGCAGGGCTGAATCCGGACATCGTCAACGTGAACGGCGGCGCGGTGGCATTGGGCCATCCGCTAGGATGCACGGGAGCCAAGCTAACCGCATCGATCCTGCGCGAGATGCGGCGGCGCGACGCGCGCTACGGCATGGTGACGCTGTGCATCGGCGGCGGACAAGGCGCGGCGGGAATTCTCGAGTTGATGTAGGAGGACACCATGGCAACCGGCGGCGGATTTTTGCTCGAAGATGCATTGGACATTTTCACCCCGGAGGACTTCACCGACGAGCACCGGGACATCGCGCGGACGACGGAGGAGTTCTACAACAAAGAAGTCGCACCGAATCTCGAAGCGATCCAGCACCATGAACCGGGTGTCGCGGTGGGAATCGTGCGGAAAGCGGCTGCGCTCGGGTTGACGGCGGTAGTGGTCCCCGAAGAGTACGGCGGCATGGAGATGGATCTCGTCTCGTCGATGGTGGTGGCCGAGAAACTTGCCCGCGACGCATCGTATTCAGGCTGGCACGGCGCGCACGCGGGAATCGGGACGCTGCCGCTGTTGTTGTTCGGCAATGAACAACAGAAGAAGAAGTACCTGCCGCGGCTGGCGAGCGCCGAGTTGATCGGAGCGTATTGTCTGAGCGAGCCGCATTGCGGATCGGATGCGCTGGCGGCAAAGACACGCGCGGACTTGAGCGCCGACGGCACCCACTACATCCTCAACGGCCAGAAGATGTGGATCACCAACGGTGGCGGCGCGGACCTCTACACGGTGTTCGCCAAGGTGGGAGGCGAGCACTTTTCGGCGTTTCTCGTCGAGCGCGCCTGGCCGGGCGTGAGTCCTGGAGCGGAAGAGAAGAAGATGGGCATCAAGGGCAGCTCCACGACGGCGGTGTACCTGGACAATGTGAAAGTGCCGGTGGAAAATCTCCTCGGCGAGACAGGCAAGGGCCACCTGATCGCATTCAATATTCTGAACCTTGGGCGGCTCAAGCTGGGGCCTGGAACGTGCGGCGGCGCCAAGCACGTGCTGTCGGTTTGCCTCAAGTACGCGAAGGAGCGCAAGGCGTTTGGCAAGTCCATCGCGGAGTTCGGCATGATCCAGCACAAGCTCGCTGAAATGGCGGTCCGGATCTTCGCGTCAGAGACGGTGAGCTACCGGGTGGCGGGCATGATCCAGTGCCAATTGCAGGGATTCTCGTGGAGCCAGCCGGACGCGGCGCAGCGCATGATGAAGGCGGCGGAGGAGTTCGCAGCGGAATGCTCCTACGTCAAGGTGTTCGCCAGTGAAGTCATCGACTACGTGACCGACGAGGGCGTTCAGATCCACGGCGGATACGGCTACCATCAGGACTACGCGGTGGAGCGTGCGTATCGAGATTCTCGTATCAATAGAATTTTCGAGGGCACCAACGAGATCAACCGGATGCTCGCCACGGGAATGCTGCTCAAGCGCGCGCAACGCGGCCGCCTGGGACTGGTGGAGGCGGTGAAGGCGCTGATGGCGGATCCGTCCGCGGCGTCCACTCCAGCCGGAAATGCGAAGAAGGCCGCGCTGTTGTGTCTGGGTGTGGCGTATCAGAAGCACCTCAACGGGCTTGAAGAGCAGCAGGAGATCCTGGCGGCGATCACGGACGTGGCGATGAACGCGTTCGTGATGGAGTCGGTGGCGTGCCGGGCGCGCAAGAGCGGATCGGCGCTGATGGCGGACTACGCGGCGGTGTTCACGCAGGAAGCGATGGAAACGGTGGAGTCGGCGGGACGCACGGTGATCGCGGCGTGTTCCGAAGGCGATGCCATGCGGGTGAACCTGCAGTTGCTGAAGCGCTTCACCAAGATCGAACCGGTGGACGTGATCGCGAGGCGGCGCGCGATCGCAGGGCGGTTGCTGGACACGGGCCGCTACGTTGTCTAGACGGCTTCCGAAGGTGGTGGTGCTGGTGGGGCTGCCCGGCTCCGGCAAGTCCACGTGGGCCGAAGGAAAGCCAGTGCTTTCGAGCGACCACGTTCGCGGGCTGTTGTCGGATGACGTGACGAATCAGAAGATCCACAAGCAGGTGTTCGCCACGGTTCGATACCTGCTGCGGACGCGTGTCGCTCTTGGGTGTCCGGTAACCCATGTCGATGCGACGCACCTGTCGCGTTGGGAGCGCCGGCCCTACCTTCGCATGAAGGGCGTGCGCCTTGAGGCGGTGTTCTTCGATACGCCGGTGGAAGTGTGCAAGGAGCGGAACCAACAACGCGAGCGCGTGGTGCCAGATGAGGCGATCGACGCGATGGCGTTGCGCCTTGAGCCGCCGTCACGCGCGGAGGGATTCGCGCGCGTGATCCGGATCACGCCACAGGGGCATCGCCCAAAGCGCCCAGGCCGCCGCGGGAATCAGAACCAGTAGCGACACGGCAAGCGCCACGGTGCGCGGCGCCGCGCCCGCGTCGACAGCGACGCCGCCAGTCCACGTGCTGAGCGACATGCTGACGATGAGGAACGCGTAGTCGGCCGAGAATACGCGGCCGCGGAACCGGTCCTCGGCTTGTGACTGGAGCATGGTGGTCGAAAAGACCCAAATCGTCGAGCCGGATCCGTGCGCGAGCACGACTCCGGCAATCGCCAGGATCAGCGTCGGGGCCTGCCACACGATCAGATATCCGGCGCAAATTCCGAAGAAGCCGTAGAGAATACCGCGGCGCAAACGGTCCGGACGCCCACCGGCCCAGTAGCCTGACACAGCGGGTCCGATGAGCGCACCCACGCCACGCGCCGTCATCAGCACGCTCATGCCAAGCACCGCGCCGGAACCGATGCGGAATTCGCGATCGCCGAGCACTGGAAGGATGATGTGGTTGGCGCCCATGACCCCGAGTCCAGCCTTGGCAAACAGGGTGGCGAACAGGCGGCGCTGGCTCGCGATATAGCGGAAGCCTTCGAGCACGGGGCGGAAGTTGAGCAGGTCGCGCGGGCGCAAAGGCGGCTCGTGCTCGGCGTGCGTTTCACGGATACGCAAGCGGAGCAAGAACGCCGCCGAAACGAGAAAGCTGGCAGCGTTGATGACGAACACCGTGTTGACGCCGAAAGCCGCGGCGAGGAATCCGCCCAGTGCGGTTCCAGCAGCGAGGTTGAACGACCATGTGGTGGCGGACAGCGTATTGGCGGCGAGGCGCTCGCGTTCCGACGACGTGAGATTGGGGAGCAGCGCGTCGCGGCCCGGCTCGAACATTCCCCAGAGCACGCTCTCGCAGAACAGCATCACGTAGATCAGCCAGGTGGCGTTGGTGGCCACCGCGTACATCATGCCGAGTACGATGAAGAAGCGCAGGATGTCGGCGGTGATCATCACGGTCCGGCGCGGGAGCCGGTCATTCAGCACACCGGCGACCGGCGATGCGAGCACCTGCGGCAGAACTTGCAGCACCACGGCACCGCCGAGGGCCTTCGCGCTCCCGGTCTTCTCGAGAAGTTGGCTGTAGATGACCACCGAATAGAGCCAGTCGCCCATCTCGCTGACGATCTGCGCAAACCACAGCCGCCGGTAGTTGTGGTTATGACGGACCAGCCGCCAGTAGTCACGGAATTCGAGACGGGTGGCCTCACTCACTCGGTGTAGACGCCCATCCTCTGCTTGACGAGCTTCACGGTGGAATCGGCGATGGGGCGGACCCGCGCCGCTCCTTCGGCGAGCACGCCAGCGAGATAGCCGGGTTCGGAGACGATTCGCTGATAGCTCTGCTGCAAGGGTTCGAGGTGCGACACCACGGCCTCCGCGACCTGCTTCTTGAGGTCGCCATAGCGCATTCCGGAGAAGTGGTTCTTCATCTGATCGCTGGTCCAGCCGGAGATGGCCTGGAAGATTGAGAGCAGGTTGTCGACGCCCGGCCCCATGGTCTCGAAGTCCACGTGGGGATTGGAGTCCGTGGTGGCGCGCATGATTTTCTTCTTGAGGTCGGAGGGCTTGTCGAGCAGCGCCAGTGCGTGTCCGCTGCCGGTGGCCGACTTCGACATCTTCTTGGTTGGATCATCGAGTCCCATCACTCGCGCGCCGACCATGGGCAGGCTGGTGGCGGGCATGACGAAGGTGTCGCCGTACAGGGAGTTGAACCGTTGCGCGATATCGCGGGTGAGCTCGAGGTGTTGCGCCTGGTCCTCGCCCACGGGGACAACATTGGCCTGGTACAGCAGAATGTCGGCCGCCATCAACACCGGGTACTGGAGGAGTCCGTCACCGATCGCTTCCTGCGCTTCCGACTTGGCTTTGAATTGGGTCATGCGGTAAAGCCAGCCGACCGGCGTGACGCAGGTGAGCAGCCAGGAAAGCTCGGCATGCGCGGGGACCGCCGACTGGATCACCATCGACGACACTTTCGGATCGATGCCCGCGGCGAGGAACAAGGCCGCGATTTCGAGGATCTTCGCGCGAAGCTCCTCCGGTTGCTGGTAGACCGTGATCGCGTGCAGATCGACGATACAGAACACGCATTCGTAGCTGTGCTGCATCGCGACCCAGTTCTTGAGAGCGCCCAAATAGTTGCCGATGTGCAGGTCGCCCGTAGGTTGGATCCCGGAGAGGACTCGTGGTTTCATTGAAGAGGGGTAATGTTTCATCGTAAACGAACTGCGATTTGAGAAGCTGGTTTACGGCGGCGAAGCGCTGGCGCGCGACGGCGGCCGCGTCTGGCTGGCGCGTGGCGTGCTTCCGGGTGAGTTGGTGCAGGTGGAAGAGGTGGCGGCCAAGCCGGAGCTGGTGCGCGGCCGGCTCCGAGCGGTGATGGAGGCCTCGCCGCAGCGCGTTGCTCCTCGATGTCCCTACGTGCCGGACTGCGGCGGATGCGACTATCAGCACATCGCGGAGGCGCACCAGCTCGAACAGAAGGTGGTGATCCTGCGTGAGGTGTTGGCGCGCGTCGGGAAGGTGGCGGCGCCAGAGGAGATCCGCGTGGTTGCGGGTCCGGCATGGGGATACCGCAACCGGATTCAGCTCCACTTTGATGAAGGCAGGATGGGGTTTCACGCGCATGGGTCGAACCGCCTGGTGCGCGCGGAGTCCTGCGTGGCCGCGTCGACGAAGTTGAACGAGGCGATGCAGGCGTTTCAACGCATGACGCGGGACCGGCGGTGGCCGCGGTTCGTCAAGACGATCGAGTTGTTCACGAATGAGAGTGAGGTGCAGGTGAACGTGCTCGACTCGGGTCCGCGGAGGGTGGGCCGGGGATTCTTCGAGTGGTGCGGGGAGAGTCTTGCGGGAGTTTTGGCTCCGGCGCTTGAGTATCCCGCCGCTGGAGCAATGTTCCGGGTCAGCCACAGGTCGTTCTTCCAGGTGAACCGGTTTTTGATCGATGCGCTTGCGGAGGCGGTGCTGGGCGATGAGGCCGGGGGCGAAGCCCTGGACCTTTATGCGGGAGCCGGGTTGTTTTCGTTGGGGTTGGCGCGGCGCTTCGAGCGCGTGACAGCGGTGGAATCGGCGTCGAGCGCGGTGGCGGACCTTCAGTTCAACGCTGGGCGGGCCGGGGTGCGGGTGGACGCAGTGCGGTCCGGGGCGGCGGAGTATTTGCTGGTGCGTGAGTCAGCGCCGGAGCTGGTGATTGCCGATCCGCCGCGAGCGGGCCTGGGCAAGGAGGTGGTGCGTGAGCTGGTCCGGTTGCGTCCGCGGAGATTGGTGGTTGTGAGCTGCGATCCGGCGACGTTGGCGCGGGATCTGCGGGGGTTGACGGACGCCGGGTTTGCGGTCGAGTCGATGACGATGGTGGATCTGTTTCCGCAGACAGCGCACATTGAGACTGTCACGCGGTGCCGGTTCGGCCCGCTAGAGCAGATCAAATCGGCGCTATCCTGATCCATACCAATGAAAGCTGTCGCCGTCCACCCGGACCAGAAAAAATTCGGACTCGTCGATCACCCCGAACCATCCCGCCTGGGCGAAAGCGAAGTCCGCCTGCGGATCCTCGAAGTCGGCATCTGTGGAACCGACAAGGAGATCGTCGCCTTTGAATACGGCACTCCGCCAGAGGGGTTCGACTACCTCGTGATCGGACACGAATGCCTCGCGGAAGTGATCGAGACCGGGCCTGGCGTGACGCAGTTCAAGCCGGGTGACCTGGCGATCCCATCGGTCCGGCGCCCCTGTCAGCACGATCACTGCACCGCATGCCGGGCCGCGCGGCAGGACTTCTGCTTCACTGGCGATTTCGTGGAGCGGGGCATCAAGGAAGCCCACGGATTCATGACGGAGCAGATCGCCGAGGACGAGCGGTTCCTCAATCCTGTCCCGCAATCGCTGCGCGGACTCGGAGTGCTCGTCGAGCCGCTCACGATCGCGGAAAAGGCCATGGAGCAGGTCTGGCAAGTACAGCAACGGTTGCCGTGGCTCGCGGGAGGGACGCACAACCACACGGCGCTCGTATTGGGCGCGGGTCCGGTGGGCCTGCTGGGCGCGATGAAGCTGGTCGCTGAGGGATTCAAGACCTACGTGTATTCACGGTCGACTGGCTCGGAGTGCCGCGACGACATCGTTCGTGGGATCGGAGCGGTGTGGCTTCCAGCCGAGGAAGTGAAGGCGCAGGATCTGGCATCGCATCTCGGCACCATCGACGTGGTCTACGAGGCGGTGGGCGCATCGGCGCTTGCGTTTGACGTGCTCCACTACCTTGACGCCAACGGCGTCTTCGTGTTCACCGGCGTGCCAGGGCGTAAGGCGGCAATCCAGGTGGACACGGACCGGCTGATGCGCGACCTCGTGTTGAAGAACCAGGTTATGATCGGCACCGTGAACGCGGGACACACTGCGTTTGAGGCCGCCATTCGCGATCTCGATTCGTACGCGCAGCGCTGGCCCAAAGAGACTGGCATGATCATCACCAACCGGATTCCAATCGAGGATGCCGCTGAGCCGCTATCGGGGCGCGTGCCTGGCATCAAGAACGTGATCTGTCCGAATTGATCGCGCGAAGCCGCTTTAAGCGACCGCGCTCAATCCGGGCCTGTTCAACGCCGAAGTGTCGATGTTGCCGTCCTTCACCTTGAAGATGCCGGGGAAGCGGTCCTCCCAGCCTTTGTTTGCGATCGGGACGTACTGCCGCGCGTTGGCTTCGATACCCGACACACGCGGGATGTGAGCCGATAGTCCGGCGGAATGGACCAGCGACGCCCCGGGACAGGTGAGGTCCTGCACGCAGATGAACATCTTCTGCTTCTCCGCCATCGCGGCGATGAGAATCGAGTGGCTCTGGGCCTTGCAGGCTTTCAGAGCGACGCCCGTGTAACCCATCTTCTGAGTAAGGCGCATCGACTCGATGTCGGTCATGGACTCGTCCGCCACCACTGGCTTCATCTTGCCCGCGGCGTGCATCACCTGTTCCGGATGATCCTTGAGGAAGCGCGAGGTCGGCTGTTCGACGTACTGCACCTTGGCGTAGCCGCGCGGCGTCTTTTGCTTCAGGTCGCTGAGGAACTTCATCAAGTACTCGACGCTCGGGCAGCGCTCGTTGAAATCGAGCGAGTAGTACCACTGGGCCAGTCCACGCTTCTTCTGGACCTGCTCGGCTTCGCGGTCCACATTGATCACGCGTTCGGTGTCCCACTTCGGATCGTCGCCGTTGAGCTTGATCTTGATATGGGTGAGTCCATTGTGGGCGATCCACTCGGCCAGAGTTTCCGGCAGCCCGTCATTGAGGCGCTTGGGGATGTCCGCCGCGACAATCGGATCGACCGCGGAGACCAGGTGATACAGCGGCAGCCTCGTTTTCGGCGTCTGGAGGAGGTACTTGCTGGGGTACTCGCCCTTGTAGTCCGCGCCGGCGTAATGCGACAGGTCGTGGTTCATGAACTCCGGACCATAGGTCTGATAGGCGCTCACCTTGTGCGCCTTGCCGAAGGCGTCGTGGAGGGCCGCATCGAACGCACTTGCGGTAACAAGCACGCCAAGGCGCGGAATCGGTTCCTTCATCTTCAGCGAGGCCGAGAGTTCCGCCGCCGCCTTCTCGAAGGCGGGCTCGAGCGCGAGATAGAGGTCGATCGGGTGCCCGGACTCCTTGAAGCCGTTCATGACTTTGGTGATGCGCGCGGCCAGATCGCGCATGGCGCCGAGCGTCACCTCGTACGGCATGGTCTTGGATGGAAACGCCCAGGTATTGCTGAGCGGCATGGATCCGAAGCCCTTGACCACGCGGCCGTCACCGGTACGCACCGTCGAGTTCACATTGAGGATCGTGGCCTTGTCGACCACCCGGCCGCCGAATTTGATTGGCACGCGATAGCTGTAGTCTTCGTAGCTGATCGAGATATTTTCGATCCGGATGTCAGTCTTCTTCTTGGCTGCCGACAGAATATGGAAGGGAGCGAACGTTCCTGTTGCGGCGGCGATCCATTCGCGGCGTGTCGATGCGTGCACAACTGCCTCCTGATGGGTTCTCCGGCGGGCGCCGGCTGAATTGAGATCGTATCAAGGCGCCGAGCGCCGCCGCAACGGGCTGCCGGAACATGGCGTGGGGTACAATCTGAACCATGCGCCCCCTGATCGCGTTATTGTTCGCAGCCGCTGGCTTCGCCCAGCAGACACAGCAATTGATGTTCTGGCCCGTCCGCGGAGTCCGTGAGATGGTCGGCGCGGCAAATAACTTCGAGGTGGACGCCGGATACCGGATGCTGCTGCAAGGGGGCAACGCGATCGACGCGGGCGTCGCGTCCACGCTCGCCGCCGCCGTTACGGAACAAGCCCGCTTCGGGCTGGGCGGCGAGATGCCGCTCATCATCAAGATGGCCGGCAAGGATCCGGTTGTGATCAGCGCGGTAGGAGTCGCACCGGCCAAAGCCACGGTGGAGTTCTATCAGTCGCGCAAGGCGGAACCCTGGGAAGAGGGGCAAGGCAAGCTGGCGCCAGTGCCCTTCACCGGCATGCTCGGAGTCATCACGCCGGGCGTGTTCGACGGACTCATGCTCGCCCTGCAGGATCATGGCACGATGTCGTTTGAGAAGGTCGTCACACCCGCCATCGAGTTCGCTTCCGGTGGATTCCCCCTCGGAGAAGAGTTCGCCAGCTTCATCCGCACCAACACGCGGATCATCGAGCTTTGGCCCACGTCCCGCGACTTCTTCATGCCGGGCGGAACCGCGCCCCGCCGGGGGGACGTGTGGAAGGGACAGGCCCTGGCCAACACGCTGCAGGAACTGGTGCGAGCGGAGAAGAAGGCACGCGGAAACCGGGCCAGGAAAATCCGCGCTGTTCGCGATTACTTCGGACGCGGACCCATCGCCAGGAGGATCGCCGACTACTCCCAGGCCAACGGCGGACTGCTTTCCTTCGACGACATGAAGAATTTCAACGCCGAATATGATCAGCCGCGGACCACCACCTACCGCGGCTACACGATCGTCAAGACTGGCTTCTGGGCGCAAGGTCCGGTGATCCTGCAGGCGTTGAACATCCTGGAGGCCTACGACCTGAAGGCGATGGGGCACAACAGTCCGCGGTACCTGCACACGCTGGTGGAGGCGGTAAAGCTCGCCTTCGCCGACCGCGACCGGTACTATGGGGATCCCAAGTTCTCCAAGATCCCCGAAGAGACGCTGCTCTCGCGCGAGTACGCCGCCGAACGGCGCAAGCAGATCGACCCGAACCATGCGTCCATGGATCACCGGCCAGGGAGCTTCGGAGGTCCGCTCGCGATGCCCAGCGGTGGTGGATCATCCGGCGGCATCCAGGACACCACCTGTGTCAACGTGGTGGACCGCTGGGGGAACGCTTTCAACGCCACACCGAGCGGCGCCTGGCTGCCATCGGTGATCGCGGGCAATACCGGAATCCCGCTGAGCTCGCGCCTGCAGTCGTTCGTCACCACTCCCGGACACGCGAACATGCTGCGGCCCGGCGCGCGTCCGCGTGTCACACTGAGCCCAACCATGGTCCTGAAGGACGGGAAGCTCTCTTTCATTATGTCCACTCCGGGCGGCGACAACCAGGATCAGGCGATGCTGCAGGTATTGATCAACATGATCGACTTCGGCATGATCCCGCAGGAGGCCGTCGAGGCGCCCCGCTTCCAGACCGAGCATTTCCATTCTTCGTTCGCGTTCCATGAATTCACTCCCGGCAAGGTGAACCTTGAGCGGAGAATTCCGAAGAGCGTGATCGACCGGATGTCGGAGATGGGCCACCAGGTTGAGGTGCGCGGCGATTGGAGCAACGCATCCGCACCCACGGTGATCCTGGTGCGCGACGGCATGCTCGACGGCGGAGCCGATCCGCGGCGCGGCCGGTTTATTTTCGGACGTTAGGACCGCGCTTCAACTGGGCGTCCGCCCGCCGGATCTGCAGATCGAGGTTCTGGCGGTCTGCGTTTTCATCGCTGATGGCGCGCCGCAACCGGTCGATCTCTTCTTGAAGCTCGGGTGAAACTTCCGCCGCCGGCTTGGGCTCGGGTACCGGCGCCGGCTTCTTCACGGGTTGTCCCACGAACCGCTTAATGTCGCGCACGGTCATCACGTCGCCCAGAAACATCTCGATCCGTACCTCGACGTTCTCGGCCTGGCGGCGGTAAACCACCGAGCCCTCGCGGACATCGTCCTGGTCAAGGTCGAGGGAGCGTTTGGCGGCGCCGTCAGCGATGTAGATATTGCCGCGTGTGGCTTTCCGCACAGCGGGCAGGTTCCGGTCCCACGTGATCGCCAGCTCCGATGCGACCTCTTCGACCCGCAGCGCGGCGGGAACCGGCCCGGAGGGAGCGGAAGTCCCCAAAAGGTACCAGAGCAGACCGGCAGGCACGGCGATGAGCGCGGCGAAGACCGCGATGGTCTTCCAGGGGAATCCCGGCGGCTCGGGCACGGGCGGGAGATCGGCGGGCTCCGGGGGAGCAGCAACCGGTTCGCGCTGGGGTATCCGGCCCGGCGGCGGCACCAGCGTCGGCGCGGGCGCGCTCGATCCAGCCTGCGCTGGACGTCGACGGTCCCGCCGCTGCGGCCCCTTGCGGAGCGCGGTCATCCGGGTGGGTGCGGTCAATGCCGCCGGATCCGGCGCCACGGGAAACTCGTGGAGGCTCGACTCAGCGCGGATCGCCCCGCCTTCCTCGCGAACGAAGAATCCCGCGGAGGCGCCGTTCTCCTTCGAGAGACGCATGACGAGGGATATCTGCCATGGCTCCGGGAAGAAGCGTTCATGGATCTTGAGGTCCTCGGCGGAAAGGAAGATCTTGCTGCGGGTGTGCGTATGGAACCAGCCCACCGGCTCAAGCCCCCGCAGCTCGGGCGCGGAGGCACACGTTGCAAGCAAGGCCTCCATTCCCGTAAGGTCCTTGGGAGACAGCACGAATCCTGGCCCTCTGGCATGTTCGCATTGGATGGGCCGCCATTCCAGCACCCGGACGGCGTCCTGATCGTGGTTGCCGAACAGCAGAGCGCCGACTTCAATCCCGCCGTGCGGGATCTTTTGAAAACCTTCCTCCGCCATCACGCGGAGCTCTTCCATTACTTGGCGCGAGTACTCCACCGCCGTCCCATTGCCGGACGGACGCCAGACCGCGAGATCGCTGTTTCTTCTATCTGCGGGTAATGAAGCCATGAAACGCCGGGGTCCGCGTCCTCCTCCGTCCACTCTCAAGTTTGACCGAACGGGAACGTCCTCGCAACCGTCTAGAATGGGGTAAGGTACTCTTCGTCCCGTTCTAGCCCCGAATGGCAAGCCCATCTGTCCCGTTAGCCCGTCCCGCCGTTGTCCGCCAGAGCTTCTCTTTGGCTAGTACCGCGGCCGGGTTGGCCATGGACTCTATTCTCGCTCATAAACTGCGCAGCACGCTGACCCTGCTGGGGATCATCATCGGAGTCGGCAGCGTGGTGCTGGTGGGAGCCGCAATCGAGGGACTGGGATCCTACGCCGACCAGACGACGGCCAAGGCGTTCGGCTCCGATTCCTACCTGGTTGCCCAAGTCGCGCAAGTGGGCCGCGCCACGCGCGCCGAACGCGCCGCCAAGCTTCGTCGCAACAAGCGGATCCGCCCCGAAGACCTTAGCTACCTGGTGGCGGCCACCGGAGACCAGATCCAGTACAGCGGCTACCGCGTCCGGTTCGACGACGTCAAAGCAGGATCCCTGACCTTCGAAGGCGCCATGGTCGTGGGCGCTTCGGCTTCGCTCGCCGAGATTCGCGATGTGGCGGTGGAGCAGGGCCGGTTCTTCACCGATCAGGAAGAGCAAAACCGGCAGTTCGTGTGTGTGCTCGGTAACGAGTTAATCACCACGCTGTTCGAAGGCCAGTCTCCGCTGGGCCGCACGGTTCGCATCCGCGGCTTCGATTTCACCGTGATCGGAACCCAGGAAAAGCTCGGATCCACCGGCGGGCAGAGCCAGGACAACCAGGTCCACATGCCGTTTCACTCCTTCTCGCGGCTCTACGGACCGGAGGTCTCGATGCCGATTTTCGCCAGAGCACGCCCGGAGAGCGGACTCAGCCTCGCATCCGCGCTGGACGTCACTCGCGTGGCCCTCCGCACAAGGTTCAAGACCAAGCCCGGCGAGGACGACAACTTCGACACGATGACGCCGGATTCGATCCGCGCGTTTGTTGACCAGGTCCTAGGACTCATCTCGGCGATCGTCGTGCCAGTCACCTGCATTTCGCTGATCGTTGGCGGAATCGTGGTGATGAACATCATGCTGGTGAGCGTCACCGAACGGACGCGCGAAATCGGGATCCGGAAAGCGCTTGGAGCGCGGCGGTTCGACATCATGCTGCAGTTCCTGACCGAAGCGGTGATCCTGGCCGCATCCGGTGGACTGGTGGGATTGGCGCTCGGCGTGATCGCGGCGCGGCTGCTCGGGCTGGTGCTCGAGGTCGACCTGCCGGTGACCTGGCCCTATGTCGCACTGGCGGTTGCCGTTTCGACGCTCACCGGGATCCTGTCCGGCTGGTACCCGGCGTCAAAGGCATCACGCATGGATCCCGTGGAGGCGCTGCGGCACGAATGAGAGTGCAAGTTTCCGAGACCATGCGGATGGCTCTGGGGGCCGTGTGGGCACACCGCTTCCGGTCGGGGCTGACGATCCTGGGCATCGTGATCGGCATCACGACCGTGGTCACCGTGTCGAGCCTGCTCACCGGACTGCGTCAGGGCATCGTCACCTTCTTCGAAGAGTTCGGACCAGACAACATCTTTGTGAGCCGCGTCTCGGGCGACCCGTCCTCGGACGGACTGCCGAAGGAGCGGAAGCGCCGGCCGATCCGGCCGGAGTACGCCGAGATGATCGAACGGATGAGCCCGTCGGTCGAGCAATCGAGCGTCTCTTTGTTCATTCCGTCGATCTTTCGCGGCCGTCCCTTGACAGCAAAGGTGCCAGGGTTTGAAACCGACAACGTGAACGTGGCCGGAATCTCGCTCAGCGGATTCGACACCCAGCCGCGCGAACTCAAGGAAGGCCGCCTGTACACGCGGGAAGAGGAATCGCGCGGCGATCGCGTCGCCGTGATCGGAGTCAACACAGCCGAGGCGCTGTTCCCGGGACAGTCCGCCGTAGGCCGCGAGTTCATCCTCGATGGAGCGGAGTTCCGTGCCGTGGGAGTGTTCGCGCCGGCCAAGGGCAGTTTCTTCGGCGAGAACGGACTGGACCGCCAGGTCGCCATGCCGCTGCGGACAGCTCAAATGCGCTATCCCGCCATCGACCGGTACTTCATTGTCTGCAAGGCCCGGCCGGGGCAGCGCGATGTCGCCCTCGAAGAAATCGCGGCGGCGCTACGCAAGATCCGCCGCTCGCCGCCCGGCATGGACGATTTCAACGTCTCAACGCCCGATTCGATCATCAAGCGCTTTGACGCGTTGACCGGGATGATCGTGCTGGTTTCCATCGCGATTTCCGGCCTAGGGCTTCTGGTTGGAGGCATCGGCGTGATGAACATCATGCTGGTGTCGGTGACCGAGCGGACGCGGGAGATCGGGGTCCGCAAGGCGCTCGGCGCGCGCCGCAACGACATTGTGTATCAATTCCTGCTCGAAGCGGTCACACTGACCGGCGTGGGCGGACTGATCGGCATCGTCTTCTCGATCCTGGTTACGCTGCTGGTGAGCGTGCTGGTTCCGGCCCTGCCCTCGGCGGTGCCCGCCTGGGCCGTGGTCACGGGATTCTGCGTGTCCGTGGCGGTCGGGTTGTTCTTTGGCGTGTGGCCCGCGTTTCAGGCGTCCCGGATGGATCCGGTGGAAGCGCTTCGCTACGAGTAGCCGCTGGTTTCGTGGCCCGTCCGCGCCATCTGGCTAGATTGCCGTCTTGTGGCGCGGCTCGTAAAGCATCACTTGGACTCCACCTGGCAGGGCCATCGTCACGTGGATCCCCCAGCCTTCGTCTTGCGGCTCGCCATCGATCTGAATTCCTTTCGCACGCAACTGAGCCACGGTGCCCCCGATGTCATCACACATGAATGCGATCTGGTGCCTCGTCCCGGATTCCCATGTGGGTCCCTCCGCTGGATGCACTCCAAGCTCGGCGGGAGGAAGCGCGAAGATCAGCCAGCCTCCGCCCGCGTCGACCGATTTGAATCCAAACACATCGCCAAGCGTTGCGCGCAATTGCTCCGCCTCGGATGAATACAGCAACATGTGGGTGCCAGTAATGGCCATTGAAGTCTCCTCAAGCTTGCGTTAACGCCGGCCTGCCAGTGAAACCACCAGATCCCAGTGGAATCGGACGAACTGGTGCAACGACGACTCCAGAATCCGCTCCTGATCGGAATGCGCTCCGAATCCTTTCGGACCGTCCTCTTCGTCCGTCATCGGCCCGATACCATAGCTCTGGATCCCCTTGGCACGCAGGTACGCCATGTCGGTGGCGCCAGTGCTCATGGTCGGCAGCGTCACAGCGCCGTAGTGCTTCCGGACCGCCGCTTCCGCCGCCGCGAACGCTTCGTTCTTGATCGCGGAAGGCAGCGCCGGGGGCCGCGTGTCCCGCTCGCCACGCACAACTTCCACCGCCGGGTCGGCCACCACCTTGCGAATCTCGTCGAGGAAACGCGTCATGTTCTCGTCCGGAAGAGCGCGGATATCGAGCGTCGCTTCCGCTTCCGAGGGGATCACGTTCACGCGGTAACCGGCCTTGATGATGTTCGGCGAGATCGACGTCCGGATCATGGAGTTGTGGCCCGGCTCGTTCACCGCGAAGTACTCTTGGATTTCAGAGGTCTTCCGCGGATTCACCAGGCCGTTATACCGGGCGGCTTCCTCGGGCGTGGCCAAAGTGGCCAAGCGCTCGAAGTAGGTCCGGGTGGTGTCGTTCAACCGCATCGGCGGCTGCCAGGCGGCGACCCGCGCCACGGCCTGGGACAGGTGGACGATCGCGTTGGTGCGCAACGGCCGCGATCCATGGCCCGCCGGTCCACGGCTCACCAGGCGGACCGCATAGGGAATCTTCTCGCTCGTCTGGACCCCGCCGTAACGGATCTTTCCCGCGCGCCGCACCACGCCGCCGCCCTCGGCCAGGCAGTACTCGGCGTCGATCTCGGAAAAGTGATTCTCCACCATGTAACGGATCCCGAATCGCACAGAGCCCTCTTCGCCCGCTTCAGCCAGGAAGATCACGTCGCGGTCGAGCGGCACATTCATCCGCTTCAGCATGAGCATGATCATCAGGCAGGCAACGACGTTGTCCTTGTCGTCGACCGTGCCGCGGCCATAAACGTATCCGCCGTCCCGCGTGGCGCTGAACGGCGGGAACGTCCACTTGCGCGGATCCACGTTCACGACGTCGGTGTGGCCCATGATCAACAGCGGCCGCTTCCGCCCGTTGCCCTTGATGCGCGCGACCACGTTCGGGCGGTGCGCCTCCAGCGAGAACACCTTCACCGGAATGCCTTCCGCTTCGAGAACGGACTTCAGGTAGTCCGCCGCCGGCTTTTCGTTGCCGGGAGGATCAGAAGTGTCGAACCGGACAAGCGCCTGGAAGTGGCGCATCGTCTCGTCCTCGTACTGTTTCCAGTCGATTTGCGGTTGCGCGTGGAGCGCGGTTGCCAGAAACGGGATCAGATATCGCATGCCAACCCTCTGTTATCGCACTTCCCAGTCTTCCGGCTGCTGGCCCTCGGGTAGCAGCGCGCCCTTGTCGAGGTAACGGATCTTGGATGCCGCCCGCGCCGCATGCGGATCGTGCGTCACCATCACGACCGTCTTGCCGAACTCCCGGTTCAGCCGCCCCAGCAGCGTAAGCACCTCGCGTGCCGACACGGCGTCGAGGTTTCCAGTCGGCTCGTCGGCAAGCAGCAGATCCGGATCCGTAACGATCGCGCGCGCAATCGCGACCCGCTGTTCCTGGCCGCCGGAAAGCTGCCGCGGCGTGTGATCCAGCCGGTCGGCAAGGCCCACCAGTTCGAGCGCCCGGCGCGCATGCTCGATCCGCTGGCTCTTGCTGAGCTTCGTAAGCTTCAACGGCAGCTCGACGTTTTCGAGCGCGGTCAACACCGGAAGCAAATTGAACGACTGGAAGACGAATCCGATGTGCGCGTTGCGCCATTTGGCGATCGCGGACTCGCTTAAGCCGCGCAGGTTCTGGCCGAGGACATTGATGTCGCCCGACGTTGGGCGGTCCATCGCAGCGATCAAGTGCAACAGCGTGGACTTGCCGGAGCCCGACGGTCCCATGAGCGCGACGAACTCGCCCTTGTCCACCGTCAGGTCGGCCCCGTTCAAAGCCACTACCTTGAATTGGTCGCGTGCGAATTCCTTGCTGAGCCCACGCGTCTGGATGATAGGTTCACTCATGGCAGTAATTTGATGCGCGCGGAATCGGCAAGCCCGGCGGGCGGATCCACGATCACGTCTTCTCCTCCGATCAGTCCGTCTTCGATGCGGACGCCCTGGCTGGTGGAGGCGCCTGCTTTCACCGCCCGCCGCACGGCCTTTCCGTTCACCGCCACGAACACCGCGCCGGAGCGCACCGCGCCGGCTGGCACGAACACCGCGGGCTGCGCGGGTCCGGCCACAGGGCGCCGACCGGGGTCCAGGGCCAGAAACGCGACGCTCGCGTTCATCTCAGGACGCAAGTAGGAATCCGGGTTCAACACTTTCACTTTCACCTGGACGGTCGCCTTCTGGCGGTTGGCCTCGGGCGACATCTCCTCGATCACGCCGTCGTACTTGCGGTCGCGGTAGGAATCCGTGGTGATGATCCCGCGGTGGCGTGGGGACAGCTTGCCGAAATCGTTCTGGCTGATGTCGAGCTCGACTTGAAGGTCGTTCAAATCGGCCACCGAGACGACGTAGCCCTTCGCCCCGCGTTCGCCAACAAACGACGTGGTGACGAACTCGCCCTTTTCGACAGCGCGTTCGAGAATCGTGCCGGTGACCGGCGCGCGAATCACGGTGTTGGCGAGCTGTGTCTCGAAGTACGCTACCTGCCCCTTGGCCTGCAAGATCTGGCCGCGCACCTGGTCGATCTGTTCCTGGCGGGGTCCAATGCGGACCAGCTCGTAGCTTTTCTCAAGCGAAGCCACGCGCGCCGTGTTGGAATCGAAGCGTGCCTTGGCGTCGTCGAGCGCTTGCGCCGCCATCACCTTCGCCTCGGCGAGCCTGGACACGCGATCAAGATTCACCTTGGCATTGGCGAGGTCCGCGCGGGCCACGTCGAGATTGGCCTTCGCCACCTGGATCTCTTCCGGCCGCGATCCGTTGAGCAATTCCTGCAGCCTGGCCTCCAGCGCCACGAGCTGCCCCTTGGCCTGCTGAAGCTGCGCCTTGTACTCGTCATCCTCCAAGCGGACGATCACTTGGCCTTCGCGCACGCGGTCGCCCTTTTCGACGCCGATCCAGGCCACTTTGCCCACCACCTTCGATGCCAACTGGATCTTGTGATGCGCGACGATATAGCCGGTGGCGTTGAGGATCACGTCATCCACCGCACCCTGCGCACCCGCTTCGGCCCGCATTGCCCGCACGGTCCGCACCTCGACAGGAGTCAGTCCTCCGAAGTACTTCGCTCCCGCGCCCGCGATCAGGAACAGGGCGATCCCGCCCACAATCCATCGGCGCGCCCAAGGCGACGGCTCGCCCGCCTTGAGCGACTTGTCAATTTTCAGACTGTGAAGGTCCTGAGACATGCTGAATGATCAGACTTGCCGCAGCGCCGTCAGGATTTGTTTTCTTGCGGCGGACCAGGCGGGGAACACTCCTCCAACCGCACCCAGAACCAGGGCGAAAGCCACTCCCACCGCCATGATCCTGGGCGTAACCGCGAACTGGAACGTGATCTCGCTGAACGTGGTGATGCTTCCGATAGCAGTGCCAACGTTGTTCAACGGCAGCACCAGCAGGCAGCCAAGAAGGCCGCCGATCAGGCTGAGCAGCAGAGACTCAATGAGGAAGCTCGCCAGGATTCCGGTCCGCGAGAATCCAAGAACACGCAGGGTGCCGATCTCGGCCGACCGGCGCGCCACGGCCGCGTACATCGTGTTCATCGCCGCGAAGCAGGATCCCACCGCCATGATCACCGACACGAACATACCGACGGCGCGGACCGGCGCGGCCGACTGCGTCTGTTGCGCCAGGTAAGCCTTCTCCGATAGCGCTTCCGGCTTCAAACGGCGGTCCGCCTTGAGGTCGTCGATCAGGGCCTGCATCGACACTTCGTTCTCAGCCCGCACCAGGATCGAGCTGAGCCCGTTTTCGCGGTTCTGGTCCGACGCGATCTGCGCCAGGTCGCAGAAGATCTCGCTGTTGGCGACCGATCTCCCCGCATCCAGCACGCCGACGACCTCCCAGTCGCCGCGGCCGAACTGGAGTTTCCCGCCGATGCGTGCCATGGGATACTTGGCGGCAATCCCCTTGCCCACCACCACCTCGCGGCGGCCCGGTGTGAACATCCGGCCTTCGGAAATCCGGGCGCCCTCGCGCATCTTCAATCCGGCAATGGTGAGTCCGCGGACGGTGACGTTGATGCCTCCCGGGTTCTCCGGGCTCTCGAGCACAATGACCGTAACCAGTTCGAGCGAGGCCATCGGGTTCCCGGACGCGTCCTTCGCGATGCCCGGTTTGGTCTTCACCACGCCGTACTGTTCCTGTGTCACAGCCGACACGAGCTCAGCCGATGCGCCAGTCCGCATCACCAGCAGGTGCAACGGATGCCCGGAGGTTTCAAGCGACGTCCGCAGTCCCTCGGCAAGGGCCGAGATGCTCAGGAGCACCGCGACCGTGAGGGCGATTCCCAGCGCGGTCATGATCGTGGTCGTCTTGCGCGCGGCCAGGTTACGCAGGTTGTAGCTGAGCGGGATCGCCATGGGATCAATCCGTGACGCGCAACGCTTCAAGAATGTTGCGCCGGGATGCGTTCCACGCGGGAACGAATGAGCTCACCACGCCGATCACCAACGCGACCGCCATGCAACCCGCGGCGACGGCTGGTGTGAGCGTGAATCGCGTCATGTCGACAAAGGTGGAGGGCAGGCCGGAGAGCCCCCGGCACAGCAGCCCTGCCAGCCCAAGGCCAATACCGCCGCCAAGCAGCGAGATCACGATGGCCTCACCCATGAGGATCGAGAGCACGCCGCCTTGTGTGAATCCGAGTGTCTTGAGGACCCCCACTTCCCGCAGCCGCTCCCGCACCGACATGGCCATGGTATTGGCCGCCACAAGCAGGATCGTAAACGTAATCGCCGCCGAGATCACCATCATGAATAGCTTGACATTGCCTATGAACGCCAGAAAGCTGACTTCAAACGCCCGCTCCGTCTCGGTCTTGGTGGGCAGCGGAGCATTCCGGAACATATCATCGATCGCTCTCGAGATTGATGCGGCGTGCTCGGGTCCGGTCATCCGGATCACGTAGGTACCCACGAGATCCGAGCGGCCAATCTGGCCCGAAGTCCGCATCGACTCATTCAAATACTCAAAGTGGAAGAGCAGGTTCTCGTTGTCCCGGTAGGCGTCGTAGATCGCGCGCACTGTGAAGGTCAGGTTCACGGGGAAGATGTCGCCGATCAACGGGACGCGGTCGCCGATCTTGAGGTTGTAGCGCTCGGCGGTTTTGCGTCCAAGCAGGCACCCGGACCGGTCCGCGACGAACGCCTTCCACTGGTCGTCGGGCACCTTATACTCGCTGTACACGTTGAGCAGTTTTTCCGGCTCGATCGCGGCCCGCGCGAAGAAGTTCGACGGATCGATATAGGTTCCACCGAACCACTGGTAGATCATCACCTCGGCAACGCCAGGCACCTGCTTGATCTTTTCGCGATAGGACAGCGGCAGCGGGTTGGTCAGCGACACCTTATTCCGCACGATGAGCCTCTGCGCCTGCTCCGGAGCGGCATCAGCCAGGAAGAAGACATGGTAGAGCACGCCCAGCACGGCCAACAAACACAACGATGCGGCAATACTCACGATGGTGAGCAGGCTGCGCCGCTTGTTGCGCACGCTATTTTTCCAGATCAGCGGAAAGTGCTGGAGCATGGGAGGGGATTGGACCTAGTATAGGGGAATGTCCCAACAGACGCGTGACGAGGAGTTCATGCGCCAAGCCCTGGCCGAGGCGCGCCTGGCCGCGGCGGAAGGTGAAGTGCCGGCCGGCGCCGTGGTGGTGCTCGATGGACGGGTGATCGGCAGGGGGCGGAATCAACCGATGTCGCATCACGATCCCACGGCCCATGCCGAGATCGTGGCGCTGCGCGAAGCGGGAGCGGCCGTTGCGAACTACAGGCTGGCGGGCGCGGACCTGTACGCGACGCTCGAACCCTGCGTGATGTGCGCGGGCGCGCTGGTGCACGCACGAATCGCGAGGCTGGTGTTCGGCTCGCGCGACCTGCGGTTCGGCGCGGTCCGCACCAAGTTCCGGCTGGCGGATTGCGATGTTCTCAACCATCGCGTGGAGGTCGTTGAGGGTGTCCTTGCCGGGGAATGCGTCGCGCTGCTGCAGGCGTTTTTCGAGGCGCGGCGATGAGAGTGCATCTGGCGCTTGCCCTGGCAGTCCTGCCGGCCGCCGCGCAGCGTCCCTTTGTCCCGCTTGATGGAGTCGTCAACGGGGCAAACTACCTGCCTGGATGCGCGCCCAACGGCGGGATCGCACAAGGCGCGCTGTTCACGGTGTTCGGATCGGATCTTGGACCGCGCCAAGGTGCGCGCGTGACCGTCTTCCCGCTCACGGAGTCGCTCGCCGGCGTGTCGCTGCGTGTGGACATGGCGGGATTGAGGTTTGCTTCGTGGCCTGTCTACGTGGGTGCCAGCCAGGTGGGTGCGATCCTGCCGGCAGCAGTTCCCGTGGGCGACGGGACCCTCGTTCTTACCTACAACGGCCAGATCTCGGATCCGGTACCCATTCGCGTCCGCCGCAACGCTCCCGGGCTGTTCACCGTGAATCAGCGCGGCACAGGTCCACTTGCGATGGATCCGTCCGCCCAAACACTCCGGCCTGGACAGCTCGCCACAATCTGGGCCACTGGACTCGGACCAGCGCCGGGCAACGAAGCAGCCGGACCGATCCCCGGCGACCTCACGGAGATCGACACCCGGGTCTGGGTGGGTGACCGGACGGCCCGCGTGCTGTATCGCGGCAGATCGGGCTGCTGCGCCGGAATCGATCAGATCATTTTCGAAATACCCGCGGGCATCGAGGGATGCCAGGTTCCGGTCAACATTGAGGCCGGTGGAGTATCGAGCAACTTCGGGTCGATCGCCATCGCCGCATCGGGGACGTGCCGGGGCGCACAGCGCCTGCCTCCCGTCTCAGGCGCGCGCCCCGATTTCCGGTTCGGGTTGACGATCCTGATTGACGGGTTCGGATCCGTGCTGCTTCCCTCGGCCCTCGACGACTACGTCCGGCTTGCGTTTTTCCAGCGCGGGCGGGTGGAGGGCGACGTGGAAGCGCCACTGCATGCCTTCGAGGCGAACGCGGAGGTGCCACCGGGACTGTGCTCAGTGCGCTACGGAGTCGAGTTCCCGCCGCAACCGGAGCAGCCAAACCAGGTAGCAATGGATGCCGGCACGGACATCGGCATTACCGGTCCCGGCGGGACATTCCGGATCGCGCAGAGTGAGCTGAACGCGCGCCGATACGAGGATCCGCGCCGGGTGGTGATCCCCGCGGGCCGCTACCGGATCTCGAACGGCCCGGGCGGGAGGGATGTGGGTCCGTTCGGGTTCGACACGGAGTTGATCACTCTCCGGATGCTCTCGCGGCGGGAACGGATTCCACGCAGTGAGGATCTGCGCGTCACCTGGGACTACCAGGGTCCGCCAGAGCACCTGTTGACGGTCTTCGGTTCTTCGCGCGGCGCATGCGGACGCGAGCTGATTTCGTTCTCCTGCGTTGCGCACGCAGGGGACGGCGAATTCCGGGTTCCGGCGCGGATTCTCAGCCTGCTCCCGCCGTCAACCTCGATCTTCGGGGTTTCGAACGGGGCACTGAACATCTCCACCGTGACGCCGGGCGGACTGCGGCGGTTTACAGCCCCAGGCCTCGACCTGGGGCTCTTCGTCCAGATCAGTATTTCGGCGATCCGGCCACTCTACGAATGAACCAGACCACGTCATCCGGTCTCGCGCCGGTGACCACTTCGCCATTCGCCATCACGTCGACCGAGTGGTGCCCCGGTGTTTCGATGTGGCCGAGGATGGCGCCTGTCTTGCGGTCCACCTTCACCAGCCAGCCATCAGCACCGTTGGCGGATGTCCGGGGCTGAGTGCCGATCCAGAGATCGCCTGCCGCCGACACCGTTAGAGAAAAGGTCTTGCCCAAGTGGTCCCACGCACCCAGGAACTTCCCGTCGAGGTTGAACCGCTGGATCCGCCCATTCTCGCGATCCGCGACGTAGAGGATCCCTTCGCGGTCCACTGTGATTCCGTGGGGAAGGTGGAACTGGCCCGGACCTTTGCCCGGCGTTCCCCACTCGTTGACACGCTTGCCGTCGCCTGAGTATTCGAGCACCCTTGCATTCGCGTATCCGTCGGAAATGAAGATCCTGCCCCCCGGTGCGAAGCAGATGTCGGTGGTGCCGCGGAACTCGCTGCGATGATTGGCAGGTTGCCCGCCGACGCTGATTTCGAGCAGCTTCTCTCCGGTTGGTGAATGCTTGTAGACCATTGAGCTCTTCGCATCCACCGTCCAAACGTTGCCCTGGGGATCGATGCGGATGCTGTGCGGAATCTGATAGAGTCCGCGGCCGAACGATCGGACCACCTTGCCGGACTTGTCGATCACAAGCACCGGATCCGCTTTCGCCCCGCGTTGAAACGCGTAGATCAAGCCGGAGCGGTCCACCGCCGCGGAGGAAACCATGTCGATCGCGAAGTCCACCGAGGGCGGAGCCACCGCGAGGTTCGTGCGCTGCAGCGCCAGCCGTGGAGAAGCGGCCACGCGTGCCCGGAGCTCGCGCGCCTGCTGTTCAAGGAGCGCTTTGCTGGTGATCTCACCGGATGCGATCGCGGCGAGGGCTGGAATCCAGAAGCACCGGTTGGCCATGGCCCCCAGCTTATCACTTCACCTTGGCCGGATCGCGAGCTTCACCTGGCCCTGACTGCGTATTCCACCGACGGCAACGTGGACCTCAGGGTCCCGTGGAGCCCAGTCCGGAATCCTGACGTTGATCTGGTACAGACCCGCGAACCCAGGTGTCACTCCCGCGTAATAGAGATCCGATGGGGCGGCCGGCTTGCCGTCCAGCAGCACCTGCACCGCGCCTGGATCCTTCACGGCGACGGCGGCCTTGGGGATCTCGCCATATCGCAAAGGGGGCGCGGTTTCCCCGAGTCCGGTCGCATAGAGCACCACCAAATCACCTGGATGCACCGGCGAGTCCGGCCCAACGGCCGCGCCTTCCGCGTTCGCAGCAACAGCGAATGCTCCAGGCTGTTCGAACAACGCCGGAGCGGCTTCGTCGAGCCGCAGCGGGACCTGCGGTCCGGCCCGGCCATCATGGAATACCTGAAGGGTTCCGGGAACAGCGCGAAGATTGGCCGGCACCAGAAAGTTGATCTGGCCGGGCGAGACGAAATAAATCTGCGCCGTGATCCCAGAGATCACTACCCGGACCCCGGTACCGGGCAAGAGCGTGGGCATGGTCCCCTCGCGAATGTCCTCGGGACGAAGTGCACGGGTTATGGCGGCGAGTTCCTGGCCGTAGAGCGTGCCAATGGTGTTCGGCGCGAGCGCTCCGGGCAGGTTCGATGCGGCGTTAACCACGCTGGACGGCGTGTAGGACAGCGCCTGACGCGTATCATTCCCGGCCCCAATTGAGCGCACGGGAATGAGGATTGCCAGCAGCAGAAGGGCTGCGAGCATAGGGTTGTTTGGATCCGCCCCTATTGTATCGCGAAGCGGAATGTCCCGCGCCGGCCGTCCGGGCATATAATTGTGTGGATCCCCTGACCATGAACCGCCGCGCATTTCTCCGATCGCTCACCGTTCCGGCCGCCGCTCTCGTGAAGCCCCGGCCAGCCGAGGCCGCGCTTCCCAAGGCCAAAATCACCCGTGTGAAGATCTACCGTCCGCCCAACCTCAATGAGCTTTTCAATCAAAGCAACATGGTGGTGACGGTCGAAACCGACATCGGTGTCACCGGGATCGGCGAGGGCGGCGCGAAGGACACCCTGGAGCAATGCGCCGGAACCCTCATCGGACAGAACCCGTTCCGGATCGAGGCGCTGTGGCAGGAAATGTACATCGCCTGGTTCTACCCGCCGGGCCGCGAGAAGATCCACGCGCTTGGAGCGCTCGACCTGGCTCTGTGGGACATCAAGGGCAAGGTGCTGAATCTGCCCGTGCACGACATGCTCGGTGGCGCGGTCCGCAACCACTGCGAGTGCTATGCCACGGGCGGCGCACCGCGCCAGGACGGAGCTCCAATGAGTCTGCGCGAGCGGGCGCGCGCAACCATGGAGGCCGGATACCGGGCGTTCCGGATGGGCGCGGGAGATACGCGCATCGGCGAGGTGTTCAACACGCACGAGCGGGTCCGCAAGGTGGCGCAGGAATGCCGCGAAGCACGCGAGGGAGTTGGCAAGGACGGCGATTGGTGCATCGACTTCCACCAGCGGTTCGACTATTCCGATGCGGTCCGCGCGTGCCGGCTGATCGAGGAGTTCGAGCCGTATTTCGTTGAGGATCCCGTGCGCGACGAGCATGCGCACCAGGACATCCCCAAACTCAGGCAGATGACCACGGTTCCGCTGACGCACGGCGAGGAATGGGGCCAGCGTTACGACTTCAACAAGCTGGTCGAGAACCACGACATCGACTACATCCGCGCCACTCTGCCCAATGTCGGCGGAATCACTGAGATGATGAAGATCGCCGCCATTTGCGAGACTCACGCGGTTGGGATCGTGCCGCACTTCACGGGTCCAATCGCAACGGCGGCGCTGGTGAACTGCTTGTCGACCTTCCCGGGTCCGGTGATCATGGAGTACAACTACGGCGGCAGGCCAATCGAGCACCTGCCGGAGTGCCTGGACTTCAAGAACGGCAAAGCGCTGCGGAACGACCGGCCGGGACTGGGCGTGACCGCTGATTTCAAACGAATGACCATGATCGGCGAGGTTTCGCAGCCCGGACGGAAGTACGTCTTCATCCGGCCTGACGGATCGCTGACGCATTGGTAGGCGCAACCTTGGAGAAGACGCTTGCACTGATCCACACGGCGCCGGTATTGACACCGGTGTTCAACGAGCTCGTGCGGGAACGGCTCGACGGAGTCCGGGTGTTCCACATGGTGGATGAGAGCCTGATCAAGAACACCATCCGGGCGGGGAGGCTCGAAAAGACCACGATCCGCCGGCTGGTGCGCATGATCGAATCGGCGTCCGAAGCAGGGGCTGATGCGGTGCTTGTTACCTGCTCCTCCATTGGGGCCGGAGTACCAGCGGCGCGGCCCTTGTTCGACATACCGGTGTTTCGCATTGATGAAGCGATGGCCGAAGCAGCGGTTGCGGCGGGCCGCCGGATCGGCGTGATCGCGACGCTTGCGACCACGCTGGAGCCAACCGTTGGATTGCTCGCGGCTACCGCGCGGCACGCAGGGCGGGACTGCGAGATCATCCCGCACCTCTGCGAAGGTGCCTTTGAGAAGGCCGTTAGCGGCGACACGGAAGGCCACGACCGTGCGGTGAAAGAGGCGCTGGCGCTGCTGGCGCGCGAAGTGGATGTGATCGTGTTCGCTCAGGCGTCCATGGCCCGTGTCGCGAATCAGTTGCCACCCGGCAGCCTGCCGGTGCCTGTGCTCTCGAGTCCGGCACTGGCGATCGACCGGGTGCGCCAGATTCTCATCGCAGAGAACAGACAGTAGATTGTTGGAAGGATCCCATGCGATTCGCACTGTATGCAATTGCTGCCCTGGCTGCGACAGCGTTCGCCCAGAGCCGCGACACTAATCCTCACACGAGCCCGCGTGATGCGGCGGAGGGACGGCGGCTGTACGCGCGTTATTGCGTGTTCTGCCACGGAATGGACGGAGCCTCCGGCCGCGGCGCCAAGCTGGCGTCCACGTACCGCAAGCATGGCTCCTCGGACGTGGACATCTACCGTACAATTCTCAACGGCGTCCCCGGAACCGAGATGTCCGGACATTGGCTCGAAGAGGATGAGGTATGGCGCATCGTCACGTTTGTCCGGGAATTGGAAAAGAACGCCGCGGGAGCCACAGCCGGTTGTGCGGCTGGACCAGGCGACGCGGGCCGCGGCGCGGCTCTGTTCCGTGGAAAAAGCGCGTGCGCGTCTTGCCACGATCGTGCACGGCTGGGCCCGGATCTGTCGTCGATCGGGGCCACTCACACCCGGGAGCATCTGCGCGAGTCAATCGTGGATGCGAACCGCCAGGTAGCGCCGCGGTACCGCGCCGTGACGGTCCGCCCCAAGACTGGATCCCCGGTCCGGGGCTTGATGTTGAAGCAGGATCAGTACACGGTGCACATCATGACCGCGGCGCAGCGCATCGAGTCATTCCAGCGGTCCAACCTCGCGGAAGTAGCCGTCTCACCGGAATCACTCATGCCCTCCTACGGCCGCGCGCTCACCGCGGGTGAGATCGACGATCTCGCCGCCTACCTATGTTCATTGCGCGGCGCCTCACCCAAGGGTCCGGTGGAAGCGCCAACGCGCGAGCTGCTCGACGCGGACAAGTCCCCGCACAACTGGTTGATGTATTCGGGCAACTACCAGTCACACCGGCATAGCGCGCTCCGGGACATCACAACCGCGAACGTGGCCAACCTGGAGCTCAAGTGGATCTTCCAGACTAAAGTGGTCGAGAAGTTTGAAGCCACACCAATCGTCGTGGACGGTGTCATGTATGTGTCGTCCCCGCCCAACGACGTGTTCGCGCTCGACGCGGCGACAGGCGTGAAGCTGTGGGAGTACAAGCGCAGGATGCCGCCCAAGGCACAGGTCTGCTGCGGACAGGTGAACCGTGGGCTGGCGGTGTTGGGCGACCGCCTGTTCATGGGCACGGTCGACGCCCACGTGATCGCGCTCGACCGGAAGTCTGGCCAGGTGCTGTGGGATACCAAGATGATCGACTACCAGCCGGGCTACTCAGTCACGCACGCTCCGCTGGTGGTGAAGGACAAGGTGATCGTGGGCGTGGCCGGCGGAGAGTACGGAGTCCGCGGGTTCCTTGATGCGTACGATGCCGTGACGGGCGAGCGCAAGTGGAGGTTCTATTTGACTCCTGGTCCCGGCGAGCCCGGCAATGAGACCTGGGAGGGCGACTCCTGGAAGACAGGCGGCGCCTCGATCTGGATCACGGGCAGCTACGATCCGGAGTCCAATCTGACCTATTGGGGAACCGGGAATCCCGGGCCCGATTGGAACGGCGACGTACGCAAGGGCGACAATCTGTTCTCGTGTTCCGTGGTCGCCCTGGACGCCGATACTGGGCAGCGCAAGTGGCATTTCCAGTTCACACCGCACGACGAGCACGACTGGGACGCGACCCAGATCATGGTCCTGATCGACCGTGAGTTCCGCGGCCGGCAGCGCAAGCTGCTCATCAATGCCAACCGCAACGGTTTCTACTACGTGCTCGACCGGCTCACCGGCGAGTTCCTGCATGGGAAGGCGTACGTGAAGCAGACCTGGGCGAAAGGCCTGGACGATCACGGACGCCCGATCCGGTTGCCGAATACGTTCCCTACAGCCGGCGGAGTCCATGTGTATCCGCAAGTGGCGGGCGGAACGAACTGGATGTCGCCGGCGTTCAATCCCGGCACGGGGCTGTTCTATGTCCCGGTCCGTGAGGGCGGAAGCCTGTACTTCAAGGGCGAGGCGGACTACAAACCAGGACGCCGCTTCCAGGGCGGCTTCTTCAACAACGAACGCGTCTCGCATGACTGGTATGGAGCCGTGCGCGCGCTGGATCCGCTGACGGGCAACATGAAGTGGGAACATCGGCTCGGAGTCCCTCCATGGGCGGGACTGCTTTCGACCGGCGGAGGCGTGATCTTTGCAGGCACGGAAGACGGCTACTTCAAGGCTCTGGACGCGCGTTCCGGAGGCGACCTCTGGCACGCGAACCTGGGCGGCCGCGTAATCGCGAATCCAATGTCGTTTGCCGTGGGGGGCAGGCAAAGGATCGCCATCGCGGCAGGCAGCGCGTTGTTCGTGTACGGACTGCGTTAGAACTCGTAGCGCAACGCCAACTGGGTGACGCGCGCGCCACCGGTACTGGTGATCCGCCCGAATGACTGAGCTGTGTTGAACGTGGTCGCGGGAGCGCCGAGGTTGGCGTGATTCAGAATGTTGAAGAAGTCCGCCCGGAACTCCAGCCGTTGCCGTTCACCGTGAACCGGAATCGTCTTCTGGAAGGAGAGGTCCCAGTTCCACGATCCTGGTCCGGGGATGATGGAGCGGCCCGCGTTGCCGTACCGGCCCGGCTGGTTGCGGGTGAACGCGGCGCCATCAAACCAGCGCGCGAACTTCTCGTTCTTGGATCGGCGCTGGGAGAGAATCGGATTGCCGGTCACATCGGGCCGGTCGTAGCCAACGGCTGTGAGGGCCACGTCGGCGCCGGTCTGGATCGTCAACGGATTGCCGGTCTGGAACGTGTTGATGCCGGCGAGTTGCCAGCCTCCGAGGGAATGCTTCAAAGCCGGATGCGCGGACTTGAAGAATGGCATCTCCCACAGATAGGAAAAGACGGCCACGTGACGCCGGTCGAACTCGCCCAGTCCACGCGAGCCGAGGCGGTCTCCGGGATCCTGTTGGCGGCACTGGTCGAGCGTTTCCTGCTGGCAGGCGTCGTCGATCGCCTTGGACCATGTGTAATGGCCGACCACCGTGAGTCCCTTCGACAGCCGCTTGGTGAGCATCGCTTGCAGTCCGTTGTAGGACGAGTTCGAATCGAATCTGGAGACGAAGAATCCACGGTAGGCGGGCGCCAGGATGCGGCGCGCGTCGGTGTCGCGCGTCGAGGCTCCCGGACGGAACACGGCGGGGTTGAATTGGTTCTGCAGCGGAAGCTTGCGGCCGTAGTTGCCAATGAATCCGAGCTGCGCCATCCAATCGCGCGAGAGTTGCCGCTGCAGCGTGAAGCTGAGATTCTGCACGTAGCCAGCCCTGAACGGTGCGGAAATGTGGCCGTTGATGGTCGCGGGCGAATCAAACTTCGCGTTCTTGGGATCCACAGCGTAGGGGAACGGATTGCGCTCATTGGCGTAAGGGTTCGACAGAGGCCCGGAATTCCGGATGTCGACCGACAGCGAGAAGGGCTGATTGCCGCCGAGAACGAACTCGGAGGTGAGTCCGTCGTAGGACACCGCGTAGCCGCCGCGGACGCTCGTCCTGCCATCGCCGAGCACATCCCAGGCGAATCCGATGCGCGGACCGAGGTTCGCCCGGTCGCGCTTATAGAGATACTCTGGATCGGTTTCAAAGATCATGCCGCGGGGTGCGGTTGGGAAGGTGCGCGACTGCGCGCCGGGAACGTAGTTGGCGATCTGGCCCTGGTCTTCGCGCCACGTGTTGTAGATCTCCCAACGCAGTCCGGCGTTCAATGTGAACCGGCGCGTCAGCTTGACGTTGTCCTGGAAATAGAACGCCGGGATCGAGTAGTCACCACCCTGCTGGACCAATGAGTTCTGGGTGAAGCTGACCACGCGCCCGAGCAGGAAGTCCGCCATGTTGTTGCGCGAGAACGTGCCGTCGAAGACGAAACGGCCGGAGGACGCGGAGTTGTTGAACGTCTGGTAGCCGGTGCGGAGGAACTGCGCGCCCCACTTGAATTCGTGGCGTCCGCGGAGCCATGTCCAATCCTGGGAAAAGTCATAGGTATCCCCGACCCGCTGGCGGTCCTTCCCCGGCGAGGCGGAGAACCGGCCGTTCACGACGAGCTGTGGAAGACGCTTGGGCGAGGGCGCGCCAGCATCGATGAAATTGGTTGCGCCGAGATCGGCCAGGGAAATGCGGGCGTCAGCGAGCGCTCCGGTTTCGTCGTAGACGAAGCGCGAGAAGTTGCCGCGCGTGTTCATCAGCAGGGACGGGGTCCAGGTGCGCAAGTGGGTCAGGTTAAAACTATGGA
This sequence comes from Acidobacteriota bacterium, assembly GCA_016871015.1. GTDB lineage: Bacteria > Acidobacteriota > Terriglobia > Bryobacterales > Bryobacteraceae > SYLY01. Next base: position 44,570 of record VFZX01000018.1, read on the forward strand.
TGTCAGTGGAGGTTGGCCCGGGAGAGTAGCCAGGGATGTTCGATCCTGGGCTCACGACCACGGGGAAAACGTCGAGTCCCCGTCCCCAGTCGAAGTAGTAACGGAAGCTGAAGCGGTCCCGCTCGCTCATGTTGTAGTCGAACTTGGAGACGACATTGTCGTTTGTGGTGGGAGATCCGGCCAGCGCGCTGAGCCCGCCAGCGGCAGTGTTGGGCGGCGGGAGCCGGTCGAGGAACTTGACTGCCAATGGATCGAAGCGCGAAGCGGGAATGATCCGGTTCGGGAAGGGCTGGTTCGTGGTGGGATCCAAGGGCGCGGGGTTGGACTGGCTGAAGTCGCCGCGCCGCTCGAGGACGCTCGGGGGGAACGCGGAGTTCGACGAGCGCTCCTGGCGCACGCGGACGCCTTGATAGGAGCCAAAGTAGAAGAGCTTAGAGCATTTTCACGTATAATAAAAAGCTCCACGCGAATCCGCCAACTGAGAATGGCTAGGGCCCTAGGAATTGACCTGCGTAGGCGGGTGATTGCGGCGCG
>VFZX01000019.1 GCA_016871015.1 Acidobacteriota bacterium
CGCAATCACCCGCCTACGCAGGTCAATTCCTAAGGCCCTAGCCATTCTCAGTTGGCGGATTCGCGTGGAGCCTCTTTATTATACGTGAAAATGCTATAAGGCGGAGCGCAAGCGGATGCAGGTAGTGAAGGCCGGAAAGCTGCCCCGGCGGATCGAGTACGTCCAGTGGGCGGCGCAGGTCGTCGCCGCGATGAGCGATCCCCATCCGGTGCTGCTCGGGCGGTTCCGCGAGCTGGAGGCGGAGCTCCAGGGACTGTTAAAATAAGGAGTCGAAGGGCGCTTAGCTCAGCCGGTTAGAGCGCGTGCCTTACAAGCACGAGGTCCACAGTTCGATCCTGTGAGCGCCCACCACTCCGCTACCGTTTCGCTCTCAGGAACGCAACCAGATCGGAAATCTGGTCCTGATTGTAGGCGTCCAGCAGTCCCTCCGGCATCATCGATACGCCGGACTTGCGGCGCGCCTTCACATCCGCCACAGCCACCGCGAAGGGCTCCTCGATTTCAGCGGTCTTGATCCACACCTTGCCCGCGCTCTCACGGATGATCAGGCCGTTGTGTACTTCACCGTTCCTGGTCTCGAGGATCGTGCTCTCGTACTGGTCCGAGACCGACTTCGAGGGCCACAGGATTGCTTCGAGCGTATCCCGGCGCGAGAACCGCGCTCCAACGGTGGACAGGTCCGGGCCGAAATCCTTGCCAACGCCCCCGAGCCGGTGGCAGCCCGCGCAGTCCTTCTCAAACAGCGTGCGCCCCTTTGCCGGCGAGGCTTTCAGAATCATGGGGTCGAAGAGCTGGTAGGCGAGGATTTCCTCAGGCCGGACCGCGGCCACCGCGCGTTTGCCCTGGCGATCCGCGCGCGCCGAAGCCTGCTTGCGATACGGGGTGGCAACAGCGGGATCCGCCACCTCCTCGAACATTAAGTCAATGTAGGCCGTGAACCACTGGCCTCCGCGCCATTGCGCCGCGCGCGGGAACCAGGCGAGAAACCGCGACTTTTCCTCCGGGCTCCATCCCTCACGGATCGCCCGCAGGCAATAGGCGTAGTGAATCTGAAGCTGCTGGTTGGAATCGCCCGGAGGCATCGCGTCGAGCAGCTTGCGGATCGACTCCGGCTGGCCGCAATAGGCGAGGACCCGCGCCAGCTCGCGGCTCAGGCTCTCGTCCGCGTGGGGAAACTGACCGGTCAGAATGTCGGAGAACTGCTTGCGCAGCGTGGGACGCACGCCGGTCCGGGACGCCGCCGCAGCCACCTGAAACACGCGGAGAAACCGCACGCGGTCACGAACCGGCAAGTCAGCGCGGCGCAGCCAGGCGAGGAGTTGTTCGAATACCGGCTCCAGATTCTCATCGGAATCCGCTGTCCGGATCCAAGCAAGCAAACCCTCAGGCGCCGCTTCCGGACTCTCCTCGCGGATCACGCGGTCCGTCCACGCGGCACGGGCAGTCCGTTCGAGCGCCAGCCGGCCCGCGTATCGCACGAACCGGTCCGGACTCTTGAGAAGAGCGTAGATGCTGTCGATTGGTGCGAACGGCTCTTCCTCCGCGGACAATCCCATCCGGACCACGGCCTCGGCAGCGCGGCGCTGCACCAGTGGATCCGGATCCTGGAGCGCCTCAGCGGCGATGGCTTTCGCCCGCGGGCTCCCGTGCAGTCCCACCACGTACACGGCGGCGGCACGCACGCGCGGATCCTTGTCCGCAGCCAATGGACGCAGCAGATTGGCGGTTGGCTTGGGTCCGAGCCTTTGCAGCAGCAACAGCGCCTGGATGCGGTCCATCGTATCGGCGGATGTGTCCCGGGCAAGCTGCTCCAGCTCGATCGCCCATTGTCCGAACATGGATTCCTTGGCTTGAAGCAGCGCGGCGTGGCCCCAGCTCGAGAGCGGCTGCGGCTGCCGGACCACGGCCAGGATCCCCCGCGGCTCCTGATGACTGAAGAACCGCTGCCAGAAGGGCGGAGTGTAGCGGATCCGGTAGAGTCCGCCCTCTGTCTCGCGCCCGCCGGTGGAGAAGTAGACGAAGCCGTCCGGGCCCACTTCCAGATCCGTGACATTGAGGGGCTCGCCCTGAACGAACCCGTCAACGCGAGGTCCGGCAGAGTAGGTGGCTCCGTTGCGGGCAAGGCGCGAAACCAGAATCCGCCCGCGCGACCAGTCCGCTTCGAGCAGCGCGTCGCGGTAGCTCGCGGGATACACGTGGTGCTGGTAGAACTCCACTCCCACCGGTGATCCGCGTCCAACGTTGCGCATCGGCGGAAGAGAATCGATGAAGTAGGCAGGCCACTGCCCCGAGCCAGTGCGCCATCCGTAGTCGGCGCCCGGGACTCCATGCACGCTGCGGATCTCCCGGTACCAGGGCAGGTTGATGTCGCCCTCGGTGTCGCTGTCGAAGGTGAAGGCTTCGCCCTCCAGGTTGTAGGCGTGGTTGTAGGCGTTGCGCAGTCCGCCGAACAGGATGGTGAAGCGGCGCCGGTCCTCGTGGAAACGTGCCAGGACGCCGCCCGGCGCTGTGAGTCCGGTGGTGCTGCCGCGTCCGTCGAGGTAGGGATCGAGCAATTGCCCTTCGCTATAACCGCGGTACGGGGAAGTGGGATCAACGAGAGGCGCCGGGATCGCGGTGTTGTTGCCCAGGAGCACGGTGGGGAATCCGTCGGGGCCGCGGCGGATATCGTGCGGGCCATGCTCTCCCATGCGCCGCTCGAATCGTGCGAGCTGCTCGAATGCACCGTCCTCGTCGACTTTGTAGAGTCCGGGCTCGGAGTCCACGTTGTTGCCCACGGCGTACATCGTGCGTCCGTCGAACCAGATCCCCTGAAGCGTCTTGACGTGGGTGGTCAACACCTGTTCGCGATCGTAGACGCCGTCACCGTTGCTGTCGATCAGCAGGACCGGATGCTTGTGCTCACGCGCGGCCACCGGACGGCCCTGGCTGTCGAAAGTGAACGCGACGATCGATCCGGAAAGCTCCGGCGCGAGCGCGGACTCCACCGTGAACCCGGGCGGAGCGCTGAAGCGTGACCCAGGCCGTGAGCCGCAGGCCGCGAAAAGGACTGCCGCCGCGCAGACGGTTCCGTGCCGCATCTTAAGCCGGCAGCTTCATGATCTTGCGCGCGTTGTCCTGGAAAATCTTGCGCTGGATATCCGGCGCGGCCAGCTTGCGGATGGTGGCGATCTGCTGCGAGCCGCTGCACTTCTCCGTCATTCCGATCTTGTCGTTGCAGTCGGATCCGTAGATCAGCTTGTCCTGATGGCGGACGATAAATCCGCGCGCGTGATCCTCGTCGCGGCGCATTGCGTTGAGCCCGGACCCGGCGGACAGATCAGCGAACATGTTCGGATAGTCAGCGAGGAAGCGGTCCGTCCATCCGCCCAGATTCACTTTCCACCGTGGGTAGAGCACTTCCTGAATGTGGCCCCCGTCGATATTGGCCCAAAAAGTTTGCGCGTGGCCGATAAAGTTGACGGTTGGATACTTCTTGAGGACCTTCCAGAACTGGTCGTAGTTCACGTTGTAGCGCTCGTACTGGAAGTGAAGAAGGATCGGCACGCGGTAGTCGCGCGCGACCTCGCAGATCAAATCCATCGGTGACGAGCCTGACGCATCAACGAAGAACTTCTGCTCGCCGATGCCGATCGCGCCCTGCTTCAAGTACCTCTCGAGCACTTCGCGCGCATTCGGCAGGTACGGCACTTCATTCGCGAAGTAGGAGTACTTTTCCGGGAACTGCTTCACGACATTCAAACACGAGTCGTTGCCGAACGCCTGAGCCTCGAGTCCATACATCCGCCCGGCGGGGAGCAGGACCGTATGGGCGATCCCCATCACGTCCTGATGATGGAGCATCTCGGCATCGGTGCGGAATGAGTAGTTCGTATGCTGATGGATATCGATGATCGGAATCGGAGGCTGGGCGGGCGCCATGGCGGCCGCGGCCGTCCCGAGGAAGGCGCGGCGTGTGATGTCTCGCATAAGGGGCATCATACAATGAACCCGATGCGAGTTCTTTCCTGCCTGCTCCTGACGTTGGCCGCCTGGAGCCAGACCGCGGCGCCGCGCTACCAGCCGGGAGCCTACTTTCCGCCCGGATTTCCGCTGCACGGCACGATCCGGCTGCTGTCGGCTCCGGTGGCCGAGATGGGACAACGGACACGGGTCCGCATCGAGTACACGATCGGAGATCTCGCGGTCGAGCCCGGCATGGAGATCGAGATCTGGAAGCACTTCACCAGCGACGCCGAGGAGGTGCAGGTAACGGATCCCAACGCTCCGGCTCACTTCTCGGCGCAGGTGATGGCCGCTGGGGTGAAGACGGCGCCGGTCAGCTACTCCAACTGGCTCCAGCGGAACTCCCCGGCGGTGTTTCCATACCGCAAGGCCGCTGGTCTTCGCGTGGACTCCGGACGGCTCGCGGCGGGCGTCAAAGTTGTGTTCGACATCGGCGGAGCCCAGGGCGTCCGCATGCAGTACTACGAGGAGAACCTGTTCAATTTGCGCATCGCGATTACGAAGAACGGCTTGCCCGTGGGCTACGCGGGAGATGCGATCCTGCGGATCACCGGAGGCCCGCTCGCCAAGCTTCGCGTTCAGGCGCCGTCGGTGGTCAAGCGTGGCGAGCCGTTTACCGTGGAAGCCGTCCCGATGGACGAATGGGTGTCGCTTGCAAAGAATCCCACGGGTCTGGACATCCGTATCGAGGCCCCGGGGCTCGAAGGCGGAACGTTTCGCTATGAGCCCGCGCTGCAGCATTACGTGGCGCGTGCTGTGAAGGCCTCGCAGGAAGGCGTGCTGCGGATCGAGGCCAGGACCGCGGATGGACGGTATCGCGGGACGAGCAATCCGGTGTGGGTGGAAGCGGATCCGCTGCGCCGCGCCTGGTACGGTGAGCTGCACCAGCACACCTATCTCGCCGACGGACGTGGCGTTTTCGAGGAGCTTTACCAATACGGACGCCGCGTGGGCCTGCTCGACTTCGGATCCGTGACGCCGCACCACATGCCGCTGAGTGTCAGTGGTCCGCAGTTGCTGATGAAGCAGCAGTATCCGCGCGAGAATTGGCCGGAGCTCCAGCGGGTCACCAAGCTGTACAACGGCTGGGAAGGATTCGTCTCGCTGCTGGGATACGAGTACAGCGTCGGTACCCAGGCGGGTGGCCACCACAACGTGTTCTACAACGCGGACCAGGCGCGCAGCGCGATGCAGTTGGATCCGGCGAATCCGATGGCGCCGATCGGGAAGATGCTCGAAACGGTGAAGCTGGCCAAGGTTCCGACGCTGGTGATTCCGCACATTGGCGGAGCGCCACCGGACTGGTCGCACCCCACCGACCAGCGGATCGAACGGCTGTTCGAGATCGCTTCGGTGCACGGCGTTTTTGAAGAATCCTGGCAGAAGCACCTGGAGCAGGGGATCCGGCTCGGCGCGATCGCGGCGGGCGACACGCATACCACCTCCATGGGCATCGCCTATCCGGGTTTGATCTACGTGAACTCGAATGGGCTGGCCGGAGTCTGGTCATATGGGAAGAACCGGCGCGATATTTGGGATGGACTCTACGAGCGCCGGACCTTCGCGGCCACCGGGAATCAGCGGATGCTGATGAGCTTCTCGGTCAACGGCGAGCCGATGGGAGGCGAGATTCCCGGCGCGATGTTCCGCGACGCGCGTGTTGAAGCCAGGATCTCCGGCACGTCGCCCCTGGTGCGTGTGGAGCTGGTGAAGAACAACCGCGTGGTCCACTCGATTCATCCGGCGCGTGCAACGGCGGGATCGGTGGCGCGGATCGTATGGGGGGACAATCTCTATCAGCGGCGGGCGGCGATCGGATTGCGGCAAGGCTCAATGCGCGCCACCCAGGGCCGGCTGCGGCTGCTGCGGACCGTGAACCTCGACCAGGGGTTCGAGATGGTTGAGGCGGCGGGTGGCGGCATCACGTGGCGGACGGCGGCAGTGTCTGGGGACCGGGACGGCGTTCTCGTCGACCTCTCAGAGGCGGCGGGAGAGATCGAGTTCAAGCTCGACGACGCCGACACGATGGGCGTGATGGAGACGCGGATCCCGGTAGAGGCGCTGAAGCGCGATGGCGCGTTCGCGTGGTCGAAGCAGGGCAAGGCGGCGCACCCATACATGGCAAAAATGGGCGTCGCACCCCGGTTCTTCGTTGAGAGCGAAATGGTGGTGGACGCGGGTCCGATGGACACGGCGTTTTCGTATCAGCACCGGGAACCGTTGCGGTCCGGAGACTACTTCTACCTCCGCGTGGAACAGTTGGACACGAACAAGGCGTGGTCCAGCCCGGTGTGGATCAACTAGGGTTGGCCAGGAACTTGTAGCCGACCCCGCGCACGGTCAGCAGATGCCTGGGCTGCGCCGGCTCGTCCTCCACGTGCTTGCGCAGACGCGCGATGAAGTTGTCGATCGCGCGGGTGTCGGTGTCCTCGTGGACCTCCCAGACGTCGTCGAGGATCATCTTCCGTGAGATCACGGTCCCCTGCCGCTGGATCAGGTAGCGCAGAAGATTTGCCTCCATGAGCGTCAGCCGCAGGATCCGGCCGTTCGCGGTGATCTCCAGGTTGTCGTAGTCAAACCGCTTGTTCCCGAACTCGAAAACGCCCGCCTTGGAGACCGGCTGCTGCCAGGGTCCGCGGCGGAGCAGGCTGCGGACGCGGGCCAGCAGGATCGCCAGCACGAACGGCTTGGCGAGGTAGTCGTCCGCACCCGCCTCGAATCCCTGGAGCACGTCCTCGGGACGGCTGCGCGCGGTCAACATCAGGATCGGCTGGAACCAGTTGTTTTGGCGTAGTTGAGACGCTACCGCGAAGCCGTCGATGCCTGGCAGCATGACGTCGAGCACGAGCAGGTCGAACGGCGGGCTGGCGGCCTGAATCGCCTGGACGCCCGCTTCGCCGGTCTCCGCCACCTCCGCCTGGTGCCCCTCGAGCTCGAGATTGAACCGCACTCCTTCGGCGATGTGGGCTTCGTCCTCGATGATCAGGATCCGGCTCATGACGCCTCCGGAGCGGCGGGGAGCTGCAGGGTGAACGTGCTGCCCTGCCCGTGTCCGCCGCTTTCGGCGAACACCCGGCCGCCGTGGCGTTTGGCTACCGAGTTCACGATGTAAAGCCCCAGGCCCATTCCTTTCACGCGTCCGGCGACGGCCCCCGGGATCCGGTAGAAGCGGCGGAAGATGCGTCTGAGCTCGACCGGCTCGATGCCGATACCGTGGTCGGCGACGCGGACCTGAAGTGTGCGATCCTCCCCGTGCACAAGCTCCACCAGGACATCCACAGTCCCGGCGGAGTACTTCACCGCGTTGTCGACGAGATTGGTAATCGCGGTCCGCAATTCGTGAACATCGCCCATGACGATTGCGGATCCTTCAACTGCCTGCCGGTACTTCAGGCTTTCAGGAGAAAGGCGATGGCGGGTGCGTGCAAGGTCGAGACACTCGCGGACGGTTTCCGCCAGATCCACCGCTGAGCCACGGATCCGGCGGTTGGAGCTGCCGCTCTGCCCGGCGCGCAACACCTGGTCGATGGTGTGCAGCAGCCGGTCGCAGTCCTCGATCATCACCTGGCGGAATTCGCGCTGTCTGGATTCTTCGAGCTCCCGCGCCTGCATTGTCTCGAGGTAGAGGCGGATCGACGCCACGGGCGTCTTCAATTCGTGGGTCACGGCGTTGATGAACGCGTTGTGCTGTTCGTTGCGCCGGACTTCACGCACGAGGAAGATCGTGTTCAAGACGGCTCCGGTGATGATCAGGCCAAAGAACAGGACGCCGAGAATCAGCAGAAGTCCCGTGCGCCAATTGAGCAGAATCCAGCCGACATTGAGCGCGATCGCAGCCGCAACAACAACCGCACCGAGGGCGATGAACCACGCGCTCGATTTGGAGTGGCCGGACCAGACCATACAACTAACAGTATGGCCCCAGGATCAGCCGCTATGCGGCGATGCTGTGGCGGTAGGGCTCGTCGGCCGATGCCACCTTGACCTTGCGTGCGACGCCGAGCTTCTCAAGCAGCCAGATCTGGTAGAAGGTCAGATCCACTTCGTACCAGGCGAGCCCGTGGCGGGCCGACAGCGGATGCGCGTGATGGTTGTTGTGCCAGCCTTCGCCAAAGGTCAGCAGAGCGACCCACCAGTTGTTGCGGGACAGGTCGCGGGTCTGGAACCTCCGCGATCCCCACATGTGGGTTGCGGAGTTGACGAGCCAGGTGGAATGCTGGCCCACGGTCACACGGAAGCAGACTCCCCACAGGACGTACGGGAGCCCGCCGAACGCATAAAGCAGCACGCCGGAGACCGCCAGCGGCACGTAGTGATACGTGTTCAGCCAGTGGTAGTAGCGGTGCTTGGCCAAATCGGGTACGTAGGGGGCGAACCGGCGGGTGTCGTTGTGGTCCGCGGTGCCAAGGATCATCCACCACAGGTGCGCCCACCAGGCTCCGTGCTTGGGGCTGTGCGGATCCCCTTCCTTATCCGAATTCTGGTGGTGGATCCGGTGGGTGCCTGCCCACGAAAGCGGACCTCCTTCGAGGGCCATCGACCCGCAGGTGGCGAGGAAGTATTCCAGCCCCCTCGGGACAATGTAGCCCCGATGCGTCAATAGCCTGTGGTATCCCATTCCGATACCCCAACTAATCGCCATCCAATAGATAATTCCCGCAGCCAGGATGGCTCCCCAATCGAAGTAAAAGAGGGCCGCCACCGCGCCGATGTGAAAGACGCTAAAGGCGATCGCCGTAGACCAGTTGATCTCAGTAGGCTTTGTCAAAGAAGATCTCTCCACGTCAACCTTACCAGGGGAAATTGTATGGAATTGCAATAGTTTTGCAATTTCTGCCCGCTTGAACCGGACCGCCGGGGCGTGGTCCAATAGAAGGAACATTTCCCCCCGCCAAGGAGCAGTCAATTTGCAGAAAGCCATCCTTGCCCTGGAGGACGGTACCGTCTTCGAGGGCCAGAGTTTTGGTGCGCCCGGAATTCGAAGTGGGGAGGTAGTGTTCAATACCTCCATCACCGGCTACCAGGAAATCTTCACGGATCCGTCGTACACGGGCCAGATCGTCGTCCTCACCAACCCTCAGATCGGCAACTACGGCGCCAATGATAGTGACAACGAGTCGCGCCAGCCGTTTATCGAGGGTCTTGTGGTTCGGGACTTCTCGTCGGCCGCGAGCAACTGGCGGTCGGAGGAGGAGGCTTCCCGCTTCCTTGGCGCCAAAGGGATCCCGATCGGCTCAGGGATGGATACGCGCCAGTTGGTGCGGCGACTGCGCGACCGCGGCGTGATGCGCGGAGTCCTGTCCGGCGCGGGCGGCGATCCGGCGGCACTCGTCGAGATGGCTCGCAACATCCCCTCAATGGCGGGCCTCGATCTTGCGACACGGGTGAGCACGGCGGACCGCTACGAATGGACCCAGGGCACCGGAAAGTGCTCCCCGTCCGACCTCGAACCACCCGCGGAACCCCAGCGGTTCCACGTGGTTGCCTTTGACTTCGGGATCAAGCACAACATCCTGCGGCGCCTGGTGCAAATCGGATCGCGGGTCACGGTGGTCCCGGCCGGGACGGTGGCGGAAGACGTTTTGGCTCTCGCACCCGACGGGGTGTTTCTGTCCAACGGCCCCGGAGACCCGGAGCCGCTCCAATTCCAGGCGGCGCAGATCCAGAAGCTGATCGGCCGGGTGCCGCTGTTCGGAATCTGCCTCGGGCATCAGGTGCTCGGGTTGGCTTCTGGCGGAAAAACCTACAAGCTGAAGTTCGGCCACCGCGGAGCGAATCACCCGGTGCTCAACTACCGTACCAACAAGGTCGAGATCACCTCCCAGAATCACGGGTTCGCCGTGGATCCCGATTCCCTTCCGGCGTCGGAGACCGAGCTGACCCACATCAACCTCAACGACCAGACTCTCGAGGGCTTCCGCCACCGGAACAATCCGGTGTTCTGCGTCCAGTATCACCCGGAAGCCGCGCCGGGTCCCCACGACTCCCGGTACCTATTCGACGACTTCGCCTCCCTGATGAGTGAGCATTCCAACAAGAAGAGCTGATGCCGAAACGAACCGACCTGAAGCGCATCCTGATCGTGGGTTCTGGTCCGATCGTGATCGGACAAGCCTGCGAGTTTGACTATTCCGGGACCCAGGCCTGCAAAGCGCTGCGCGCTGACGGGTACGAAGTGATCCTGATCAACTCGAATCCGGCGACGATCATGACGGATCCGAATCTCGCCGACCGGACCTACGTCGAGCCGATCACCATTGAGTACGCCGAGCAGGTAATCAAGCGGGAGCGCCCGGACGCCTTGCTGTCCACCGTTGGCGGGCAGACCGGGTTGAACCTGTCGATTGCGCTTGCCGAGGCCGGGATTCTGGACCGGTATGGGGTGGAGCTGTTGGGGGCCAAGGTCGAGTCGATCAAGAAGGCCGAGGACCGGCTCCTGTTCAAGGACGCGATGATGAAGATCGGCCTGGAAACGCCCCGGTCGCAGCTTGTCAACAGTGTCGAAGGCGGTATCGCGTTCGCCCACAAAGTCGGCTATCCGGTGGTGCTGCGGCCAAGTTTCACGCTCGGCGGATCCGGCGGTGGAATCGCCTACAACCGGGAGGATCTGGAAGAGATTCTCGACCGGGGCCTTGACCTGTCACCGGTCCACGAAGTGCTGGTCGAGGAGAGCGTCCTCGGATGGAAGGAGTTCGAGCTCGAGGTCATGCGGGACCTGGCGGACAACGCCATCATCGTCTGCTCGATCGAGAATTTCGATCCGATGGGAGTCCACACCGGCGACTCGATCACCGTTGCGCCGGCGCAGACGCTGACCGACCGGGAGTACCAGATGATGCGGGACGCCTCGCTGGCATGCCTGCGCGAGATCGGCGTCGACACGGGCGGTTCGAACGTCCAGTTCGGAGTGAATCCGGCGGACGGGCGCATGGTGATCATCGAGATGAACCCGCGCGTGTCGCGCAGCTCGGCTCTGGCTTCGAAGGCAACCGGATTCCCGATCGCCAAGATCGCCGCCAAGCTCGCTGTCGGCTACCGGCTGGACGAGATCAAGAACGACATCACGCGCAAGACTCCGGCGTGCTTTGAGCCGACGCTTGACTACGTGGTGGTCAAGATTCCACGCTGGCAGTTTGAAAAGTTCCCGGGCGCCGAGCCCGTGCTGGGAACCCAGATGAAATCGGTCGGCGAAGTGATGGCGATCGGCCGGACCTTCCAGCAGGCCTTGTCCAAGGGGATCCGGAGCTTGGAGACCGGCAAGCAGGCGGGCGCCCAGGTTTACGACGAGAACCTGATCGCGAACCGCCTCATCACTCCGAATCCCGACCGGCTTGCCTATGTGCGGTTCGCTTTTGAGAAGGGATACACGATCGAGCAGGTGCAGGAGCTAACGGCAATCGATCCGTGGTTCCTGCGCCAGGTCCGGGATCTGGTGCGTGCCGAACAGGACATCGCCTCCGGCCATACGCTGGAGTCGATCACGCCCGCGAAAATGTCCGAAGCCAAGCGCATGGGGATTTCCGACGCCCGGATGGCGCGGGCCTGGGGTGTCACCGATCCGCTAGCGGTACGGAACAAGCGCAAGGAGATGGGTGTGCGTGCGGTCTTCAACCGCGTGGACACCTGCGCGGCGGAGTTCGAGAGTTTCACGCCGTACTTGTACTCGAGTTACGAATTCGAGTGCGAGGCGGATCCGACAGACCGGAAGAAGGTCATGATTCTCGGCAGTGGCCCGAACCGGATCGGACAGGGCATCGAGTTCGACTACTGCTGCTGCCACGCGTCGTTCGCGCTGCAGCAGTTCGGAGTCGAATCGATCATGGTCAACTGCAATCCGGAAACCGTGTCGACCGACTATGACACCAGCGACCGTTTGTACTTTGAGCCGCTGACGCTTGAAGAGGTCCTGAACATCGCCGACCGGGAGAAGCCCTACGGCGTGATCGTGCAGTTCGGCGGCCAGACCCCGTTGACCCTGGCCCTGCCGCTCAAGCATGCCGGAGTTCCGATCATCGGCACGGATCCGGAGAACATCGACCGCGCTGAGGACCGCAAGCAGTTTGGAGAGATGCTTGACCGGCTGAAGATCCCCTCTCCTCCCAACCGGACGGCGACCACCTTGGATGGGGCCGTGCGTGCGGCGCGGGAGTTGGGATTCCCGGTCCTGGTGCGGCCGAGCTATGTTCTTGGCGGGCGCGCGATGACGATCGCCTATGATGAGGACACGGTCCGGAGGTACATGCAGGAGGCAGTCGAGTTCTCCCAGCAGCGGCCGGTGCTGATCGACCGGTTCCTGGAGGACGCGATCGAAGCTGACGTCGATTGCCTGTGCGACGGTGACGACGTGCTGATCTCCGGCATCATGGAGCACATTGAGGAGGCCGGAGTCCATTCGGGGGACAGTTCCTGTGTGCTGCCTCCCTACTCGATCGGGGAGCGCGAGAAGGCGGTGATCCGGGACTACACCGAGAAGCTGGCGCGGGAGCTCCAGGTGATCGGCCTGATGAACGTGCAGTATGCCATCAAGGACGGACAGGTGTTTGTCCTCGAAGTGAATCCGCGGGCGTCACGCACGGTTCCCTATGTCGCCAAAGCGACCGGAGTTCCGCTGCCCAAGGTCGCGGTCGGGCTGATGCTGGGAAAGAAGCTCAAAGAACTGTCCCATTTGACCGGTGGCCAGACTTCCGGAGTCCTGCCGGTGCCCCAATTCTTTGTCAAATCTCCGGTATTTCCTTTCAACAAGTTCCCCGGAGTGGACCCGGCTCTGGGGCCGGAAATGCGCTCGACCGGTGAAGTCATGGGCGTGGGCGAGAATTTCGGAGAGGCGTTCGCGAAGGCCCAGTTGAGCGCTGGCACTCCTCTGCCGGACAAAGGCACGATCTTCATCAGTGTCAACGACCGGCACAAGTCCGAGGCGATCGAGCTGGGCCGGCGGTTCTCCGAGCTGGGCTTCCAGCTCTCCGCTACCCGGGGCACCGCTTCCGCGCTGAATGGCGCGGGAATCCGGTGCAAGACGGTGTTCAAAGTGAATGAAGGCCGCCCGAATGCGGTGGATTTGATCAAAGCCGGGACCGTGCAATTGGTGATTTACACTGCGGCCGGGGCGGGATCTTTCAATGACGAGAAGGCGATCCGGCGGACGGCCGTCTTCTACCGTGTGCCGTGTATCACTACACTTAGTGCGGCCAAAGCAGCGGTCGAGGCAGTCGCGTCCCGTCTCCGGGATCCCATCCGCGTCTGGAGCCTCCAGGACATCCACCAACGGGGATAGTGCCGAGATAACTAAAAATAAATCTCGACTATCGGTCTGAATTCCAGTACATTGGAACAGGCGTTCTGGAAAGGACACCGTGGAATTATGGCCTGTGCTGGCAAAACCTTCGCAAGAATGGCCCCCATGCGTCCGTCCGCGCGACAAGCTGGTGTCCGCCGCGCGCTGCTGGCCATCAGCTTGGACCACCTGGAACCCGGTTTTCGGGACTCCGAAGGAAGACTGTTGAGTGCTGGCGTAGCCGCACTCCGCCGCAACCTCCGCTCCACCGACCATGCCGCGGGCTCGGAGGACGACCGGCTCGTGGTTTGCCTGGAGGACATAACTTCGGCCGCCGCCGCCGCCCGGATCGCACAGCGGATCCTCCGGATCTTCAATCAGCCACTTGACATTGACGGCCAACAACACTTTGTCACCGCAAATGTCGGCATTGCAATGTACCCTACAGACGGTCTGTCTCAGGGGGAGCTGATCCGTCACGCCGGCCTCGCCTCGAGCCGCGCCAAGGCGGAAGGCCGGAGCGGATACCGTTTCTTCGACCGCACCCGGGCGGACCAGGACGGCGGCGGGCCATGCCTCGAGCGCGCGATCCGGCGGGCAATGGCCAACCAGGAACTGGGAGTGGCGTTCCAACCGCTGATCGAAATCCGGTCCGGAACCGTAACCGGGGCCGAGGCGCTCCTGCGGTGGTGTGGAAATGGCACGGACCCCGCCATCAGCGAGTTGGTCGCGGTTGCGGAGGAGTCCGGGTTGATTCTTCCCATCGGACAGTGGGTGATCGGCAAGGCCGTCCATCAGTTGAGCCAGTGGACCGGGCAGGGCAGGGAGCTCCGGATGTCGGTGAACCTTTCGGCAGTTCAGATCCACCGGCAGGATGTCCTGGGTATCATTACGCAATCGCTCAAGACGCACAGCGTGCAGCCTGGCTCACTCAAGGCGGAAATCACCGAGAGCGTGTTGTTGGACCAGTCAGACCGGTTGCGGAATTCGTTGTGCGCGCTGCACGAGGCGGGAATCGGCCTGGTGCTCGACGACTTTGGAACCGGATATTCTTCACTCACCTACCTTCGCCAGTTTCCGATCGAGACCATCAAGGTCGACCGGTCATTCATAAACGGAGTCGGCAGCTGCTGGAACGACGAGGCGATCGTGAGCAGCGTGATCCGCATGGCGCACTCGCTCGGGCAGACTGTGGTGGCAGAGGGTGTTGAGACCCGGGAGCAGCTTGATTTCCTCCGGGACCAGGGCTGCGACTTCGCCCAGGGCTATTTTTTTTCCGGCGCCGTTCCGGCGGAGGAGTTCGGCCGCCTGCTGATGTAACCGGGTACCATGGTGTCCATGGCCCGTGTGACGAGCCGTAAGTTCATCATCGGAACCATGGGAGCGCTGGGCGCGGGAATTGCGTCGGCGTGGGCTGGCAGGCAGCCTCTGCTCCGGTGGGCGATGACGCGGAAAGCCCATCCCGATCTTCAATTGACGGCCGCTCCGGGCGACGGGCAGCAGCCCTGCGTTCTGACGTCCAGCCAGCCCGAAGGACCGTTCTACTTTCCTTCTCCCGAGCGCCGCAATATCGTCGAAGACCGCCCCGGTCTGCCATTCACGTTGCGGATCCAGGTGGTACGGGCGCGCGGCTGCTCGCCGCTGGAGGGCGCGGTGGTTGAGGTTTGGCATACTGACGCGGGAGGGGTCTACAGCGGCTATCCCGAGGAGATCGCCCATGACCTCTGGAAGAGCCTGGTCTTCGTTGGCCCCCGCGCCGTTCGGAAGGGCGGCGAATTCCACGTCGGCCCCGTGGAAAAGACCCGATTCTTGCGCGGCTTGCAGCGAACCGGCAGCGACGGCTGGGTCGAGTTCCGGACCATCTTTCCCGGCTGGTATGAGGGCCGGACTCCTCATATCCACTTCAAGGTGGCGGCCGGGCCCCACGAGCAGTTAACGTCGCAGTTCTACTTTGAACAGGCCACTTGCGACCGGGTGTACACGACGGTGGCCCCGTACACTCAATACGGCCCGTGCCCGTACACTACGGATACTGACACCGTCATCCAGAGCGCGGCGCATGGGCTCCTTTTGAAGCCATCCTGGTCCGGTGGATCCATGGAAGCAACCGCGAGAATCGGAATTCAGCAAGCCTAGCTCCGGATGCCGCAATCCGCCAAACCCGAGATCATGAGTCCGGCCGGACATTGGCCGCAGCTCCAGGCGGCGATCGACGCCGGCGCCGACGCCGTCTATTTCGGACTGAAACACTTCACCGCGCGCGCAAAGGTTGGATTCGAACCAGAAGAGCTTGCCGCGGTGATCCGCACGCTGCACCGGCGAGGGGTCAAGGGCTACGTGACGTTCAACACTCTGGTCTTCGACAGCGAAGTCCGCGAGGCGGCGCGGCTCATTACGCAAATTGCCGAATCCGGCGCGGATTCGATCATCGTCCAGGACCTCGGCATCGCCCGCCTTGCCGCGCGCGCCGCACCGGGCCTCGCGCTCCACGGATCCACGCAGATGAGCATCACCAGCGCCGAGGGGATCGATCTGGCGCGCGAATCGGGCGTGACCCGCGTGGTGCTGGCGCGCGAGCTGTCGCTTGGCGATATCGGCAAGATCCGGAGCCAAACCACGTGCGAACTCGAGATGTTCGTCCATGGCGCCCTCTGTGTTTCTTACTCCGGGCAGTGCTTCTCGTCGGAGGCCTGGGGTGGGCGCTCGGCCAATCGCGGACAGTGCGCCCAGGCCTGCCGCCTGCCGTACACGATGATCGTCGACGGGGCGCACCGCGAAATTGGCGCGGACGAGCGATATCTGCTGTCGCCCGGTGATCTCTACACGCTGCGGCAGATCCCGGAGATCGTGGCACTCGGCGTGTCGGCGCTGAAGATCGAGGGCCGGTATAAGGACGCGGATTACGTCGCGCTCACGACGAACGCCTACCGGAAAGCAGTGGACCAAGCTGCCTCTGGCCTTCCGGTGAATATCACACCCGCCGGAGAACTCCGGCTGGAGCAAGTCTATTCGAGAGGACTGGGGCCGTACTTTGTCACCGGCACGGATCATCAGGCGGTGGTCCGCGGACGCGCTCCCCGCCACCGCGGAGTACTCATGGGCCGCGTCCGCCAGGCGGGACCGGACTGGGTGCGGATCGAACATTCAGCCGCGCACGCGGTTTCGCCGCTGAAGCCGGGCGACGGCGTGGTGATCGACGCGGCGGACTGGCGGAGTCCGCAGGAGCCCGAGGAAGGTGGGCGGGTCTACGAGGTGGCGGGAGCGGAGCTTCGGTTCGCGCGCGGGAGCCTGAATCCGGCGCGGATCCGCCCGGGCGACCTGGTCTGGCGCACGGATGATCCGCAGCTTGCGAAAGATATCCGGGCGATTCCAGTGCGGACCCAGAAGGTCAACGTGGAGGTCGCGGCCGCCGAGGGCCGCGTGGTTGAAACCCGGTGGAGCCTGGCGGACCGGCCCAGCGTCGAGGTGGGTGTAGATGGAACGCTAGCCGCCGGGCCAGCGGGCAAACGGGTGTTGAGCGAGGAGATCATCCGCGCGCAACTTGGGCGGTTGGGCGGGACAGGGTACGAGCTCGCTGGGGTGGCGATGCGGGTGGACGGGGCGCCTTTTGTTCCAGTGTCGGAGTTGAACGCGATCCGCCGCCGGGCTGTTGAGCTGCTCGAAGCCAGGCAGACCGCGACTGGCCAGCGCGAAACCTTCGACGCCGAAGCGTGGATTGGCCAGGCGCCGGTTGAGAGCGCAGCGGCCGCTCCCGAACTCCACCTGTTGATCCGGTTTCCCGACCAGTTGGATGCTGCACTGGATACCCGGCCCGCGAGCATCACGCTCGACTATCTGGATCTCTACGGACTGCGGCCCTCCGTCGAGCGGATCCGCGAGGCGGGCATCACTCCACGGGTGGCGAGCCCCCGGGTGCTGAAACCCGATGAAGAGCGCATCGTGCACTTCCTGCGGAAGCTCGGCTGCGAGGTGCTGGTGCGGTCCGGTGGACTGCTGCACAGCCTGCGGAACGGCGATTGTCCGCCCCTGACCGGCGATTTCAGCCTGAACACCGCGAACGCGCTCACCGCCCGCGCGTACCTGGACCTGGGCATCGCCCGGATCACCCCCACGCACGACTGCAATGCGGCGCAGATCGCGGAGCTCGCACGTGCCACGGGCGCGGGACGGCTGGAGGTGATTGCCTACCAGCATCTGCCGGTGTTCCACACCGAGCATTGCGTCTTTTGCCGCTTCCTGTCGAAGGGCACGAGCTACAAGGATTGCGGCCATCCCTGCGAGAAGCACCGTGTCTCATTGCGCGATACCGGCGGCCGGGCGCATCCGGTGATGGCCGACGTCGGCTGCCGGAACACTGTGTTCGGCGCAGAAGCCCAGGAGGCGTCCGCGCACCTGGATCTCTGGGTGGCAGCCGGAATCCGCCACTTCCGCCTGGAGTTCGTTCACGAGACGCCGGAACAGATCCGCGGAATCAGCAGCGCGTTCCAGGACCGGATCGAGGGGCGGATCCAATCAGGGGAGCTGGCCCGCCGGATCCGCGATCTTGCCCCGCAAGGCGTCACCGAAGGCAGCCTGTTTGTGCCCTTGCGGGTCCTTCAATAGCCGATGCGGATTTGGCTGTTCCGCCTGGTCCTGGTGGCAATCCCGGTTGGGTTCTTCGCGCTGCTCGAAACCGCGCTGCGGCTCAGCGGCGCCGGGTTCGACCCGCGGTTCTTCGTTCCCGCCAACGGTGGATTGGTGACCAACGACCACTTCGGACGCCGCTTCTTTCCGCGCGCATTAGTCCGGACTCCACTCCCGCTCACCGTGGCTGTGCCGAAGCCCGCGGGACACTATCGAGTGATCCTGCTCGGCGAATCGGCGGCCATGGGATTTCCGGAGCCAGCGTACGGAGTGGGCCGGATGCTCGAAGTGCTTCTCGAGCGCCGGATGCGGGCTCAGCGCGTCGAGGTGATCAATGCGTCGATGACGGCGATCAACTCGCATGTGCTCGTTGAAATCGCGGCGGAGTGCGCGGGGCTCCAGCCGGATGCCTTCGTGGTGGTGATGGGGAACAACGAGGTGGTCGGACCGCGGGGTCCGGGCAGCGTGTTCGGCGGCCTGGCGTCCGCCGTGCGAACACTGCGAATCGGGCAGGTGATGGCCGACTTTGCCGCGGACCGGCCGCCTGCCACCGAGTGGCGCGGCATGGAGATGTTCACAGAGCATCAAGTGGCAGCGGCTGATCCGCGGTTGGACTCTGTGTACGCGGGCTTCCGCGCCAACCTCGGGCGAATTGCCGCCACGGGCCGGTCCGTTGGCGCGAAAGTGGTGGTGTCCACGGTGCCGGTGAACCTGAAAGATCAGCCGCCCTTCGCGGGATCCGACGCTGAAGCCGGGTTCGCGTCGGGTGATTTTCGCCGGGCGCGCGATCTCGACCGGCTGCGGTTCCGGGCGGACTCACGGATCAACGCGGCAATCCGGGAAGTGGCCGGGGCGGAACTCGTGGATGCGGAGCAACAGTTCGGAACGCCGGGATTCGACTTGTTCTATGAACACGTCCACCTGCGTCCGGCGGGTAACCTGCGTCTGGCCCTGCTGCTCGCGGGCGCGCTAACGCCCGGTCCTGAGATGAGCCTCGACGAGATGAAGCAGATCCTCGCGATTACGCCTTGGGACGAGCATCAACTCGAAAGCCTGATGGCTGCGCTGCGGTCCCGTCCGCCGTTTCGGGGAGCGGTGATGCCACCGGGTCCGGCGCCCGATCCCGGGCCTTCGCGCGCGATCTATGAGGATGCGCTCAGCCGGCGTCCTCTCGATCAGGCGTTGCGGCTCCGTTATGCGGAGTTCCTGCGGGCCACGGGACGCTCTGCGGAAGCCGCGGCGATGCTTGAAGCGCTGTCGCGCGAGATTCCCGGCAAGAAGGCGATCCACGCGGCGTTGGGGTCGGCTTGGACGGGGGCGCGCGATACCGCCCGGGCGCAGATGGAATTTGACCGGGCACTGGCGCTTGATCCGCGGTTCGATCTCGCCTGGTATGGCAAGTCGCTCGCCTTCGCCGTGGCAGGCGCGCGGACCGATGCGCGCAGTGCGCTCGATCAGGCGCTACGGATCAACCCCGGATTTCCGGAAGCCCGCCACCGCCTGGGACTGCTGCTTGCTGAATCCGGCGAACTCGACCCGGCCATCAAGGAGTTCGAGGCCGCCCGCAGGTCCGACCCGCTGATGGCCGATGCGCACTACGATCTTGGTGTGCTGTTGGCCAAGCAGGGCAAGTTCACTCAGGCTGTCGAGTGCTACCGGGCCGCGATCCGGATCCGGCCCACCGCCGCGGCCTACAACAACCTGGGAATCGCGCTCGCCCGGAGCGGCAATCGCGCCGAAGCGGAGCAGGCTTTCCGGAAGGCGGTCGCGATCGACCCGGATCACGCCGCGTCGGACAATTTGAAAAGGCTCACCGGCCCACGGTGAGCAAGCGCCGCAGCATCGCCCAAGCGCGTCCGGTGTCGGCGCCCAACACGACGTCGACCGGCGATTCGCCTGGCTTCACCGCGCCGTAGCGAGGCCCGAACTCCGTCTCGACATCGAGCTTGCGAGTCTCAATCCGCGTCGCGATGGACGGATCGATCACCAGGGCGGCGGCGAGCTCGTCCCACAGGAAGGTCCTGGCGTCTGGCTTGGTGAGGAATCCGGGATAGGTGTTGCCGAAACTCTCGCGATAGAGCCGCGTGACGGGCGTGTCCTCAGCGGCGATTTCGTCGAAGTGCCGCCGCGTTACCACCGCCTGATTGCAGACGTCGAGAGGCACGAGCAGCTTTTTCACCGGCGACCGGAACACGGCGCGGGCAGCTTCCGGATCGAACCAGAAGTTGAACTCGGCCGACTTGGTGACGTTGCCCGCGACATCCACCGCGCCGCCCATGATCACCAGCCTTTCGATCCGCTGCGCGAGCGCTGGGCGCATTTCGAGGATCCTCGCGATGTTGGTCAACGGACCAATAGCCAGCACCGTGGCCGGACGGCGTTCAAGCTCGTTCATCAGGAAATCGCCCGCGGTTTCCCGCTGGCGCTCGGGCTCAGGCTCGGCAAAGGCGCCCGCGAATTCGAGCGGCCCCTGCTTCTTCGACATCTCCGGCGTGTGGACCAGGGGACGCTGCGCGCCAAGATGGACCAACGGCCACTTGCCCACCGCGGAGAACGTATCGCGGACATAGCGGAATCCATCCTGGGCCCACACGTTGCCCGACACGATGGTGACTCCACGGACCGACACCTTTGCGGGACTGCGCAGGCACATCACGATGGCCACGGAATCGTCGCTGAACTTGCCGGGATCGGCGTCGATCAACAGGCTGGCCGCGGCCATCGCGCCCTGCAGAATCAAGAAATGTCCTGTGTGGCGCCGGATTCCGCCGCGCGGTAGGCGGCGAAAACCGCCTTGAGCGCGAGTACGCTGTCGTCCGTGGTAAGCGGCGGCGCGGCCCCGAGTGACGCGCGCACCACGTGTCCCACGAACGGCGTGTAGCCGCTGGGCTCCAGGGGTCCGGTGTAGCGCTGGATCTTCTTTTCGCTGTTCGTGTACCACTCGAGCGGATTGTCCGTGTGCTTCTGCACGCAGAGCCAGCCTTGCGAGCCCCAGATCTTGATGAACGAGTGATAGCCGCGGTCGAGGAAGTAGGCCGAAGTAAGTGTGCCGTTGGTACCGTTGTCAAAGCGCATCGCGACCACGGCGGAATCTTCGATGTCGAGGGGCTGCCCGCCGACGTTTGACGTGAATCCCGCCACCTGGCGGATGCGCGATCCGGTGAGGTACATCGCGAGATCGATCCAATGGATGCCGAGCCAGATCAGGTGTCCGCCGCCGGCGCGAGCTTTCTTCGCGGTCCAGCTGTTGTGGTAACCCGGACGCCCGAGCCGTGTCTGGTCGGCAATGATGTGGAGCTCGCATCCGAAGATCTTGCCGATGGAGCCCGAGCGGACGATGCGGAGCGCCTCCTGAACTACGGGGTCCACGCGGTTGGCGAGCGCGAGCATCAAGTGGCGGTTGCGCTGCTTGGCTTTGGCGGCGAGCGGAGCGAAGTCGGAGAATCGCACGCAGGCGGGCTTTTCGGCCATCACATGGCAGTTGGCGTCGAGGGCGGCGTGGATGGCCGGGGGCGCGAGTCCGGCTTCCATGGTGATGAGCGCGAGCGGCGGCTTCTGGGCCGCGAACAGCGCAGCGGGGCTCTTGTATACGGAGGAGAGCTTGCCTCCGAGTCCTTTGCGGACTGCGGCCTCGGTGGCCGCGGTTGGATCGCAGAGGTAGACGTTTCCAACCTCGGGGGTCTTGGCGAGGCCATCAATGTAGCCGCTGAGGTGGGGGCCGTCAGCGTGGGTGATGAGAGCGACCTCGGCGTGCGGTCCGGCGGCGAGGGCGGGGAGTGCGGCGGCGAAAGTGCGGCGGGTCATACGTTCAATATTACCTTGTCCGTTTGGATTTGCGACGCTGAAGAAGCATGGGTCCGATATCAGTGTTGCGGGAGCTTGGCGCATATGAGGCGCTGTGGACCGGCCCGCGGACGAGCTTCCGGTCCCTCGCCGGCCAGCTCCGGCAAAAGCCCGGGGCCGTGTTTTCCGATTTCGTTCCCGAGGACGAGGCTCTCGGCCATGCCGCCGAAGCGCAGCGAATTCTGAGAGCGGCGGGGATCGAGAAGTTCGGAGTCTCTATCCACGGGATGCCGGACTACCCGGAGCGGCTGCGGAACGCTGAGCACCCGGTCGAGTTGATCTACTACCAGGGCGCGTGGGATCTGCTCGACTCGCCAGGCGTCGCCGTGATCGGAACAAGGGAGCCTTCGGAGGAGGGCGCGGCAAGGGCTCGCGAGCTGGCCAAACGGTTGGTGGAGGAAGGCTTCACGATCGTCTCGGGTCTTGCCAGGGGCATCGATACCGCCGCTCACGAATCAGCGATTCACTCCGGCGGCCGCACAATCGCTGTCCTCGGCACGCCGCTGAACCGGAGGTATCCGCCCGAAAACCACGCGCTTCAAGCGGAGATCGCGCGGGACCACCTGGTCATCAGCCAGGTCCCCGTGGTCCGCTACCAGCGGGCCCGGAATGCGGCGGCCAACAGCTTCTTTTTCATCGAACGGAATATCACGATGGCTGCACTGACGCGGGCGACGGTGATTGTCGAAGCCGGGGAGAGGTCCGGCACGTTCGTGCAGGCGAGATCCGCGCTGAAGATGGGGCGGAAGGTGTTCGTACTTGACTGCAACTTCGAGGATCCGGCGCTGAGATGGCCCGCGGCACTTGAAAAATCCGGCGCGGTCCGCCTTCGTGACTACGCGGACATCAAGCGCCGCCTGCGATAGAATCGAATCCGGTATGAAGTACGCATCTGCTCTCCTCATGTTTGCGGCCAACGTATGGAGCCAGAACATCACCGGCACGATCCTCGGTACCGTGCGCGACGGATCCGGAGCCGTGGTCTCAGGCGCATCCGCGACGGTAACGCACGTGGACACAAATCAGACGACCGCCACGGCAACGAACAACCTGGGCAACTTCGAGGCTCCTTACCTCCGGCCTGGCACGTATCAGGTCAAGGTCTCGGCGGCCGGATTCAAGACCGTCGTTCGCGACAACGTTGTGCTCCAGGTCGACAGCCGGTTGAGGCTCGACTTCGCCCTCGAGCTCGGCGACATCGCGACGACCATCGCGGTGACGGGCGAGGCTCCGCTGGTGGAATCAAGCACCGCCTCGCTGGGCCAGGTGGTCACCTCGCGCAGCATCGCCGAGCTGCCCATCCGGGGACGCAACGTGTTCGATCTGGTAGGACTCGCGCCCGGCGTCCAGGTGAACAACCGCGCGATGGGCGACGTGGCGTCCACGGGGTCGAACGCGGCGCCGCTATTCGTCCTTTCAGACATTTCGATCAACGGCGGCCGGTTCCGCACGAACGACTTCATGCTCGACGGCGTGTCGATCATGCTGCCCGAGAACAACAACTTCGCGCTGTCGCCGACGCCCGACGGGACGCAGGAGTTCAAGGTCCAGACCAACAACTTCGGACCCGAGTTCGGACGCAGCGGCGGAGGCGTGATCAACGTGGTGACCAAGGGTGGATCGAACGCGTTCCACGGATCCGTGTCCGAGTTCTTCCGCAACGACCGGCTGCGCGCGAACAACTACTTCGCCAACGCGCGGCGGCAGGCGCGCGGCATCTTCCACTTCAATCTGTTCGGTGCGTCGGCGGGCGGACGCATCGTGCGCGACAAGACGTTCTTCTTCGCCGAGTACCAGGGCCATCGCGAGGACACTTCATTCGGCGGACGCGCGGTGACGCTGCCAACCCTCGACCAGCGCCGCGGCGACTTTTCGAATCTGCGGGCGAATACCGGCGCCGCGATCACCATCTTCGACCCACGGTCCACGACGCCCGCCGCCGGCGGGACCTTTGTCCGTACGCCGTTCGCCGGGAACCGGATTCCCGCCGGGCAAATGGATCCGGCCGCGGTGCGGATGATGAGTTTTCTGCCCGCGCCCAACCGTGCGGGCGAGGGTCCGGGCCAGATCAACAATTACGCGTTCGCGCCGACCAACGCGACCGGCAGCGATCAGTGGTCCGTGCGGGTGGACCAGCGGTTCAGCGACAAGCACGGGCTGTTCGTGCGCGTGACACGCAACAGCGGGCTGAATACGAACACCGGCACCTACGGCACGATCGCCGACGACACCATGGGCGCCATCGAGAACCGCGTCTTGAACGGTGTGATCAACGGCACGTACACGCTCTCGGCGAACAAGATCCTCAGCTACCGCTATGGCGCGGCGCGGCGTTACGAGGGCCGCGTGCCGATCCATCAAGGCAAGATCGACCTGCGCGAGCTTGGATTCCCAACCAACGTCGTGAACGCGTTTGATCCGAAGTTCGCGATGTTCCCGACGATCAACACAGGCAACTACAACCAGTTCGGCCAGACTTCCGGGGATCCGATCCGGCGCGGCAACGACATCCACACCTGGGTCAGCGACAGCAGCATCATCACCGGACGGCACACCGCGAAGTTCGGCGGCGATGTGCGGCTGTACAACCAGACGCCGCTCCAGGGTTTCCCGGTCCAACACAGCTACAGCTTCGCGCGCAGCCAGACGCAGGGACCGAATCCGCTGACGCCGAGCCTGACCGCGGGCGACGGATTCGCTTCGTACCTGACCGGCTTCGGCACGGGCAGTATCCGCAACACTCCGGCGTTTGCGATCCGAAACTGGTACTGGGCGGTGTTCGTCAACGACGAGATCAAAATGGGCAAGCTAACGGTGAACGTAGGGCTGCGGTATGAGGTTGAAGAGCCGCGGACCGAGCGGTACAACCGTTTCGCGACATTCGATTTCGCGCGGCCGTTTCCGATCCGGATCGCCGAACTGCCGAACCTGGCAGGAGTCCTCACCCATCCGGGACAGGATGGGGAGCCGCGCGGAAACTTCGACGCGGCACGAAAGAATTTCGGTCCACGCATTGGACTCGCCTACCGGATGTCGAACCGCATGGTGCTCCGCGTGGGCTATGGGATCTTCTATGCGCCTCGCTGGGGTACGACGAGCGCGGGCGGATTCGGGGCGAGCGGCGAGGAGCAAACGACGCCATGGTTGTCGAGCCTCGACGGCGTCACGCCCGTCAACTTCCTGTCGAATCCGTACCCGGACGGCGTGCTGCTGCCGTTCCGCAACCAGGCTGAGCGGTTGCAAGTGGGCCAGTCGATCTCGATGGTGGACCGCCGGAGTCTGACCAACACGTATACCCAGCAGTGGAACTTTGGAGTCCAGCGGGAGCTTCGGGGCGGCTTCGTGGTGGAGACGGCCTACGCCGGGAACAAGGGCACGCGGCTGGGAGTGGGCAATGATCCGAACCAGATTGATCCGCAGTTCCAGGCGCTGGGTGCGGGGTTGAATCAGCAGGTGACGAATCCGTTCTTCGGATTGGTTTCGGCGGGCGCGCTCTCCACACGGACAGTCGCGCGCAGCCAGTTGCTGCGCCCCTTTCCGCACTACGGCGGCATGATCTACAACAATCCCGCGCGCGCGCAGAACATGGGATCGTCGAGCTACCATTCGTTCCTGCTCCGGGCCGAGAAGCGGTTCACGCACGGAATCAACCTGACGGCCGCCTACACGAACAGCAAGTTGATCGATGACTCTTCAGGGCGGATTTTCGGCATCAACGGGAACCCACCGCCGGTGCAGAACAGCTACAACTTGCGCGCCGAGCGGTCCCTGTCGGAGGGCGACGTGTCGCAGCGCCTGGTGGTCAACCACACGGTGGACCTACCGTTCGCAAAGCGGAACCGGTTCATCGGAGGATGGTCGGTCAGCGGCACGGCGACACTCGCGCGGGGGTTCCCGTTGTGGCTCTCCTCCACCGGCAACAGCGGCGTATCGAGTTCGCGCTTGCGTCCCAACAGCACAGGACAATCGGCGGAGCTCAAGGGCGATGTTCAGACCCGGCTGGGCCGTTACTTCGACATTTCGCAGTTCACGGTCCCGGCGCCGTTCTCGTTTGGCAACGTGTCGCGGACGCTGCCCGAAGTGCGGCTGCCCGGGCTTCGCGCCTACGATGTCGCGCTCTCGAAGAGGTTCCTGGTGCGTGAGCCATTGTCACTGTTGTTCCGCGCGGAGACGTTCAACCTCACCAACACGCCCTACTTCAGCGGATCGAACACACCGGGCGGGAATCCGGGAACCAACCTCGGCGGCGCGGACTTCGGTGTGATCAACTTCGCGTCCGGTGAGCGGCAGGTCCAGTTCTCACTGAAGGTGATTTGGTAGTCACCCCGGAATTACCAATCCAGTTCCGCCCATTTCATCGGACCTCCCTTGTGTGCCGGGAATCCGTATCCGTGGACGTAGATCACGTCGATGTCCGATGACCGCAACGCGATCCCCTCGTCCAGGATCCTGCGGCCCTCCTCCACCAGCGCATCCATGCACCGTCTGAGGATCTCCTCCCGCCCGATGAACCGCCGGTCGATCCCCGCCTCGCGCGCTACTGCCTGCACCAGCGTGTTGACCTCCGGATCCGGGATCCGGTTGCGCTCCTCGTCATAGCGGTACCACCCGGCGCGGGTCTTTTGGCCGAACCGTCCTGCTTCGCACAGCCGGTCCTCGATCAGCGGTTTTCGAACTCCCGGAGCCTCAAGATGCCGGTGCTGTTGCCGGATCCGCCATCCGACATCGAGCCCTGCCAGATCTCCCACCGTCAGCGGACCCATCGCCATCCCGAAGTCCGTTAGTGCGCCGTCGACATCCTCGATCCGGGCGCCCTCCTCCACCAGGAACTGAGCTTCGCGCCGGTAGCAGTGGAACATCCGGTTGCCGACGAATCCCTTGCAATTGCCGACCACGACGCCGATCTTGCCCAGCCGCTTGGCCAAGGCGAGCGAAGCCCCGATGACCGCCGGATCCGTTGCCGCGCCGCGCACGATCTCGATCAGCTTCATCACATGCGCGGGACTAAAGAAGTGATGCCCGATCACCCGCCCGGGACGCCCGGTGGCCGCGGCGATCGTATCGATGTTGAGGGACGACGTATTGGTGGCCAGGATCGCGTCCGCATTGGCAACAGCGTCGATCTCAGCGAAGATCCGGCGCTTCAGCTCCATGTCCTCGAACGCCGCTTCAATGATGATCCCGGCCCGCTCAAACCCGTTGTAGTCAAGTACAGGCTTGATCCGGGCCATGCGCTCGTCCGCCTGTGCCTGCTTCATCCGGCCGCGCAACACCGATCCCTGGTAGTTCTTGTGGATCGCGTTCATCGCCTTGTCGGCCAACAGGAGCGACGTTTCCTTGAGCAGCACCTCGATCCCGGCGTTCGCGTAGGTCATCGCGATGCCTATACCCATGGTGCCGCCGCCGATCACCGCAGCCAGCTTGATGTCCGGCGCGGGCACCGCGGGAACACCCGGAACCCTGGCCGCCTCGCGCTCACCGAGAAACACGTGGATCAGTGACTTCGATTCGTTCGAAAAGAGACATTCGCGGAACAGGCGCGCCTCTTCACGAAGTCCGTCCTCGAACGAGAGCTTTAGCGCACCTTCCACGGCCTGGATCGCACGCGGCGGCGCGGGCAGAGCGAGCGCCTTCCTCGACAGCCCCGGTGGAACGTAGGTGTCTTCGGAGATCGGCAAGTCCCGGGTCCGGCGCGGGCCAACCTTCGCCGCCATCGCGACAGCCGCATCTACCGGATCCTCGGCCACCTCATCCAAGAGCCCAATCGCCAGCGCTTCCGGACCCCTCACCGGCTCGCCGAATGTACACAATGCGGCCGCACGCGAGGATCCCGTCAACCGCGGCAGACGCTGGGTTGCGCCCGCACCGGGGATCAACCCAAGCTTCACTTCGGGCTGGCCGAGCAGCGCGTCCGGGGACGCAACGCGGTAGTGGCACGCGATCGCCACTTCGAGTCCGCCGCCCAGGGCCGCCCCGCGAATCGCCGCGATCAACGGCTTCGGGGAATCCTCGATGCGGTTCAGGATCGAGCCGAGGTCGACCACCGCTTCCGTCTCTCCGGAAGTAATCCGCACAAATTCGCGGATATCGTATCCCGCGATGAAGTTCCGGCCGGCGCCGGTGAGAACAATCGCGGCCACCTCACCGTCAGCGACGGCCTCGGCGACACGCGCTTCCAACTCACGCGCCAGTGCGGGTGTGATCGCGTTCACCGGCGGATTGTCGATGGTGAGCACGGCCACCGGGCCGCGCCGGGAGACGGAAACAGGCATTACAGCGGCAGGATCTCTTCCCGGTCCGGATCAAACCGGAGGCGCCGCTTCTGCAGGTACGCGATGTTGCCAAGATGCGAAGCCTGCGCCGAGCGGTGTCCGATCCAGACGTCGCCGTTGGGGAGCTTGCGGCTCCGGCAGCAATCCAGGAAGTTCTCAACGTGCTCGATGGTCTGATCCTTGGGTGACTTCACCACCACCGTGGGCTTGCTCGAGCTGTCCTTCGGATAGTATTCGAACTGCCCGCGCGTGATCCACAGCCGCCCCTCGGTGCCGCACATCTCGACCGCCGCACCCTTGATCCCTGGCGCGAGCGTGGCTTCGAACGTGGCGGTCCACTCAGCGGGATATTCAAGTAGAACGTTGATCGTGTCCGGTGCGGTGCGCCCATCCTTGTAGTGATAGACGCCGCCCGAGGCGACCGCCGACACCGGATTGTCCTGGTCCATGAACATGTGGACCACGTCGATCCAGTGGGTGAACAGGTCCGTCACCTGGCCGCCGCCGAAATCGAGAAACGCACGGAAATTCCAGAATTGCTGCGGATCCCAATCGCGCCACTTCACCGGACCCAGAAACCGCGCCCAGTCGAGATTCGACGGACGCTGCGCGAGCTCGGCGGGCGCCTTCTGCAGGTGCGCGCCATTGCCATGCCACCAGGTACGCGCCATCGTAATCTTGCCGAGCTTCCCAGTTTTGATGTACTCGTGCTTGGCTTGCAGATAGATGGTTCCCGACCGCTGCTGCATGCCGACCTGGCAAATCCGTTCGTTGACGCGCGCCGCCTTGACGATCTTCGGTCCCTCTTCGATCGTTAGGGTGAGAGGCTTCTCGACGTACACGTCCTTACCCGCGTTCAGCGCGTCGATGGCCGTGCCGGAGTGCCAGTGATCAGGGGTCGCGATGAGCACGGCGTCGAGAGCCTTGGTCTCGAGCAGCTTGCGATGGTCGTTGAATCCTTTCGCCGATTGCGCCCGCTGCAGCGCCTGGTCGATCCGGTTCGCGTAGACGTCGCATACCGCCGTCACGTTGACCTGGTTGGTCTGCTGGAAAACGCCCATTACGTGTTTTCCACGGCCGCCGGCGCCGATGAGTCCAAGGTTGATCTTGTCGTTGGCGCCGAGCACCCGGGAATAGGAAGCGGCGCTCATGGACGCCGCGGTCAAGCGGACGAAATCTCTGCGGTGCATTCCGATAATTATACTGGTTAGCGATGCCCATCGATTTCGGACACCAGTTGATTGCCCGCTGGCTGGATCCCGATCCCGCGCACGCGGCCCTGTTAAAGCAGGCAGGAATTGAGGTGGTGCTGCTGGGTGCTCCGCATGCGGCGTTCGAGCGCGCAGTCGCGGATGCCGGATTCGCAACCAGCCCGGTGGAAAGCGCGGGAACAGTGGTGACCCGCGGACTCTGGCCCGGAATCCGCGACGCCGCACGCCAGCGCGGCGGAGGCGACGAGACCGCGTCGGCCAGCCGCGAGCCCTGGGTGGACGCCAACGGATACCTGGTGGCCGTCGAGCGTGCGCTCAATCCCGGCCGGACTCCGGTCCTCGGCTACCTGCCCGACGCCAAGGCTGGCGTTACCGCGCAACGCATGATTCCGTTTGAAACATTAGAGATCGCCCTTGTCGAGGCGCGGATGAACGGCGGAAATTTCCTGCTCGCCGTCGAACCGCGCTACCGGGCCGCGCTGCTGCGCAAGGACGCGCGCGCCTTGGCGGCCTGGGAGAGCCTCGGACGGATGTCGAAATGGCTGAGCGAACACGCGGCGCTGTTCGGGCGTCCCGCGAATCCGGTGATCACCGCACTCGTCGAGCCGGGACCTGCCACCTCTGAGCTTGCCAACCTGCTTTTCCGGCGCAACGGGAGTCCGCTCATCGCCGCCGCGGCGGATCCTCCCGCTCCGGGCCGCGCACAGTGCCTGGTCGCCAGCAGCCTGAAGTCTCTCACCCCGGACCAGAGGAAGCGGGTCTTCGCCCATGCCGAAGCTGGCGCCACAGTGGTCATCGATTCAGCTCCGGAACGGTGGAAGCTCGCCAGGCAGGAGCGCGATCGAGATTTTTACTCCGTGGGCAAGGGACACGTGCTCGCCTATCACAAGCGGATCGTGGATCCGAGTGAGTTCGCGCTCGACTGCATCGACGTCGTCTCGCATCGTCACCGCGCCGCGCGGCTGTGGAACGCCAACTCCGTCATCGCGCTTTCGACCGAAGGAACGAAGCCTGGCGAACAGCTCCTGCTCCTGATCAACTACGGATCCGCCGTGAATGAGGAGGTGCAGGCGCGCGTCGCCGGACACTTCGGTTCCGCCGAGTTGATCGCGCCCGGCGCAGCGGCCCGTCCGCTGAAGACCGCGCGGCGTGGAACCACAACCGAAGTTTTCCTGCCCGCCCTGGGACGTTGCGCTGTGGTCCGGTTCGCCTGATAAGCTGTTCTGTTCGGATGGCGAAGCGTTCCCCCGGTGTAACCAAACCGCAACAAGTCCGCCTGGATGATCCAGCGCTCTACGTGAATCGCGAGCTGAGCTTGCTGAAGTTCCAACGGAGGGTGCTCGAGGAAGCCAACGATCCCACGCATCCGCTGCTGGAGCGCGTGAAATTCGTGTCGATCCTCGGATCCAACCTGGATGAATTCTTCATGGTGCGCGTCGCCGGAATCCAGAATCAGATCAACGCCGGAGTACAGGACACGGGACCGGAGGGACTCACGCCGCCCGAGCGGCTGGAAGCGATCCGTGCCGAGTTCGTCGACATCCTGAACGCGGCCCACGCCTCCCGCAGCCGGCTGTTCGAAGAACTCTCCGCCCACGGCATCCACGTAGTCGAGTACGCGGATCTATCGCCGGAGCAGCGCCAGTTCGCCGACCAGTACTTCCTCGACACCATCTATCCGGTGCTCACACCGCTGGCGTTCGATCCCGGCCGCCCGTTCCCGCACATCTCGAATCTCAGCTTGAATCTGTCGGTGATGATCCGCGACCGCGAGGGAGAGGACCGCTTCGCCCGTGTCAAGGTGCCCGACACACTGCCCCAGTTGGTCCCGTTGCAGAAGGCCGCCAAGCATCCGCGCGAAGTCTCTTTCGTTTGGCTCGAGCAGGTGATTCAGGCAAATCTGTCCGCATTGTTCCCGGGGATGGAGATCGTGGAGTCGCATGCGTTTCACCTCACGCGCGACGCGGACACCGAGATCCAGGAGATCGAGGCCGAGGACCTGCTCGAGTCCGTCGAGGAAGGCGTGCGGCTGCGCAGGTTCGGAGCGCCAGTGCGGCTGATGGTCCAGCCAGAGATGCCGGACCACGTGCTGGATCTGCTCAAAACGAATCTGGAAGCGGACGATCAGGACGTGTTCCGCGTGCAGAGTCCGTTGGCGCTCAGCCGTCTGCGGCACCTCTCCTCACTCGACCGCCCGGAGCTCAAGGATCCGCCCTTCGTCCCCATGCCGCATGAAGCGTTCGGCGGCGACGACGAGGAGATGTTCGCCGCGGTGCGCCGCCATGACATCCTGCTGCACCACCCATTCGACTCCTTTCAGCCCGTGGTGGACTTCCTTCGCGCTGCCGCGCGGGACCCGCACGTTCTCGCCATCAAGATGACTCTGTACCGCGTGGGATCAAAGTCGCCAGTGGTGGAAGCGCTGCTCGAAGCGATGCGGAATGGCAAGCAGGTCGCGGTACTCGTCGAGCTCAAGGCGCGCTTCGACGAAGAGTCCAACATTGAATGGGCGCGTGCGCTTGAAGCGGAAGGCGTTCATGTCGTGTATGGACTTGTGGGTCTCAAGATCCATGGCAAGGTGGCGCTCGTGGTGCGGCAGGAAGGCGACGTGATGCGGCGTTACGTGCACCTGTCCACCGGCAACTACAACGCGGTCACGGCGCACCTGTACACCGATATGGGAATGTTCACGGCGGATCCCGACATCGGTGCTGATGCCTCGGACTTGTTCAACTACTTGACCGGATACTCCGCCAAATCCGACTACCGCAAGCTGCTTGTCGCGCCGATCAACCTGCGGTCACGTTTTGCGGCGCTGATCCATCGCGAAATCGCCCACGCCCGCGCGGGGCTCCCGGCACGGCTGATTTTCAAGATGAACGCGCTGGTCGACGACGGCGTGATCCGCCTGCTCTACGAGGCGTCGCGTGCCGGGGTGAAGGTCGACCTGATCGCGCGTGGAATCTGTTGTCTGCGGCCTGGAATTCCTGGCGTGAGTGACAACATCACAGTCCGCAGCATCGTCGGCCGGTTCCTCGAGCACAGCCGGATCTTCTATTTCGCCAACGGCGGCAAGGACGAGATCTACCTCGGCTCAGCCGACCTCATGCAGCGCAACATCAACCGCCGCGTCGAGGTGCTCTTTCCGGTTCAGCGGCCCGCGCTGGTGAAAACGCTCCGCGACCGCGTGCTGGCGGCATACCTCAACGACAACGTGAAGGCGCGCCTGATGCAGCCCGGCGGAACCTACGTCCGCGCCGAACGCGGCAAGGCGCGCCCGGTGAACAGCCAGAATCTGCTGCTCGCGGCCCGATCCGGACGGTGAAGCTCATCTACACCGCCGCCCATGGCGGGTTCGCCGGGCAGCCGATCCCGCTGGGCGGAGGCGCGGCGGTGTGCGACCAGCTTGTGGCAGAGTGGACCCGCACGCGGCCCTTCGACTTCGAGCTGCTCACTCCGTCAATTCTCGGCCGCCGCGCGCCCACCGCGCGCGACATTGTGCGATTCAACGAACGCGAGTACGCCCGCTTCTGTGTTGAATTCAGTGCGGCGGCCACACGCGAGATCCTGCGTCATGATCCCGCGGACACCGTGGTCCTGAGCAACGATATCTCCGAGGGTCCGGACTTCGAGCGGCTGGCCGCCGCGGGCTTCGCGGTGTCGGTGATCTATCACGTGGATGTCGCCGCCTACATCTCCGCGATCTATCTGCGGGACTGGATCGCGCCCGAAACGCTCGTCCGGTGGCACGCCAGGCTGCCGCGCTGGGCCTCGCCGCGGATCGTCCGGCTGATCTTTGAGAAGCAGCGGCAAACCGCGGTCCATGCGCGGAGGCTGATCGTGCCGTCGCCGGAGATGAAATGCGTACTGGGGCGCTGCTATGGTCGAGCAGCGGAGGCCAAGACCGAGGTGGTGCCGTGGGGAGTCACGCCCGTCGTTCCCGATCCTCAATCGGGCGCGGCTCTCCGCCGTGAATTCGGTGTGCCGGATGACGCAGCCGTCCTCCTGACGCTCAGCCGGATCTCGCCGGAAAAGGGCCAGGACCTGCTGCTCGAAGCGCTCAAGGGCTGGCCCGGACCCACGCTGTGGCTGTTCATCTGCGGCGAACCCGCCTACATGCAGGGAGCACGGTTCGCGGCGAAGCTGGAACGCCTGGCGCGTCGGCTGGACAATGTGCGGGTCGCGTTCCCGGGATATGTCACCGGAGAACGGAAGCGGGCGTTCTTCTCGATGGCGGACATCTACGTGTTCCCGTCACGCCACGAGAGCTACGGACTTACCCTGCTCGAGGCACTGTCCGCTGGCCTTCCGTGCATCTGCGCGGATCACCATGGTGCGCGCGCCGTGATGCGGCCCGGGTTCGGCGAGATGGTCCCGCCGGATCCGCAATCACTGCGCGGCGCGGTCGAACGGCTGGCCGGGGATTCGAGTCTCCGGACTCGCATGGGCAGCGCCGCACGCGCATGGGCGGTGACGCAAAAGTTCAGCAGCGCCGCGGAGCGCCTCGCCGCGATGCTCACTGAGTCCGCAGGTACCGCGCCACGACCCCGGCGGGCAGTCCCCGCGCCAGACCCGGATCCACGCACAACGCCGTCGCCCACGCATCGGCCAGGATCCCGCGCGGAGCCTCCACGCTGACTAGCGCCCGGTTCGTCAGCCCCCGGCCTGTGCGTGGATCAACGATGTGCGAATGGCGCCGGCCCTGCTGGTCCATGACGAACTGCTCGAGATCGCCTGAAGTCGACACCGCGCTGTTGGCCACCGTTACCGTGCCTTCCGGCAATCCGATCGTCCATCCCGCCCGGCCCGGAGGTGCGCCGCCCACAACGATGTCTCCTCCCGCCGCGGCCATCGCGGACGCGAACCCCTTCCCGCGCAGCACCGCCAGCATCTCATCCGCCGCGTAGCCTTTGGCGATCCCGCCAAAGTCGAGCTGCATTCCCCGCTTTCCAAGTGAAACCTCGCGCGCCGCCGGATCCAACCGGATCCGCCGCCATCCCGTCAACCGGCGTGCCGCGCGGATCTCGCTCTCCTCGGGAATCCTCCCCCGCCACAGCCGCGCGGCCGGGGCAACCGTCACGTCGAACGCGCCACCGCTCGCCCGCGATACCGCGAGCGCCGTCTCCAGCACCCCGAACAGATCCTCACTCACCACGGCGCGGCCGGACCGGCACAGGCGGTTCAACTCGCTGTCCGGCTTGTAGTCCGACAGCCTGGCATCGATCTCCGCGGCCCGCGCGAACGCCGCCACGAACGCGTCTCGCGCCTCAGCCGGTCCGCTCGCGTAGACCACCAGGCGGAACAGCGTGCCCATGTGCGTCTCGGCGGCTTCGTACCGGTCGAGCGCCACCGCCTGCGCCGCCGCAACCAGCAGGACGCAGCTACTCCTGCTCCACACCGTTGTTCCAGTAGGCGTGCATCGCCGCCGCGTCCGGAACCTTGAACGGGCGGACCAGCCGGAACCCCAGCCACTGCGCATCGGTGTGGTACCAGATGCTCTTGGGCAACTGCGGATCCTGCATCTTCCATGAGGCGTCCGATCCCACCCGCGCCCCGCACCGGCAACGGTCCGCCGTGTCGTTCCACGATCCTCCGCGCACTGCATGCGGATACGGAGCCGTGGCCCGCGCCCACGGCATCAACGGCGGGGACTTGGCGTAGAACGCCGGATCGTAGCCATCAAGCGTCCACTCCATCACGTTGCCATGCATGTCATGGAAGCCCCATGGATTCGGCCGCTTTTTCCCCACCTGTCCGTACTTGCCATTCGAATTTCCCTCGAACCAGGCGTAGTCACCGAGTTTTGAGGCATCCGCGCCGAACGAATACGGACCCGTGGTTCCGGCGCGGCACGCGTACTCCCATTCGGCTTCCGTCGGCAGCCGGTAGAAATGTCCAGTCCGGGAGCTGAGCCACTGGGCGTACTTGTTGGCCGCATGATGCGTCATGCTGATCGCCGGATATCCGTTGATGCCCATGCCAAAGCTCATTTCGACGTAGGGCCGGGTGGGGCGGCTGACGGCGTCGATCAACGGATCCGTCTGATTCTCCGCAAACATGAACAACCGGTACTCGTCCCACGTGACTTCGTATTTGCCCATCCAGAACGGCTCGACGCGAACCTTGTGGACAGGCGCCTCGTCCTTGCGGTGGCCCTCCTCGCTGTCCGGCGATCCCATCTCGAACCCGCCGCCGGGCACGGGCAGCATCTCGAAGGCGGCATCGGTACCGGGGATCGTCATCCGGTACGGCTTCGTCTCCGTTGCCGCGTTGGCGGCAATGCGCGCGTGGAGATCCCGCGTCAGCGTGCTGTCGTCCTTCCGCCGCGTGGACTTCGTCCGAAGCTCGACGCCCTCCGGCCACCGCGCGCCGTCCTGGATCCATGCCCGCAGCACCGCGATCTGATCCGGCTTGAGCTGCGGACCGCCGGGAGGCATCGCGCCCGTCTGATTCGGCGCCAGCAGCGCACGTCGCAGCAGCGGGCTGCGATCCGCGTCACCGGCAACCACTGACTTCGCGATGGCGCGCGCCGAGTCCACGCGAAGCCCGCCGTACGCCTTCTCCGGCCCATGGCAGGAAAGGCACGCCGACTCAAGGACCGGGCGGACCTGTGTCTGGAAGTCCACCGCGGCCAGGGCGAAGAGCAGGACCACTAGATGAACTTGGTCACGCCGGGCAGCGCCAGCGGCTCATGCACGAAGCTCCCAGTCCACTCGACGGGGTCGGGACCGAGCCTCTGCTGCGAGTTGAGAGCCTGTTCCCAGGTGATTTGCTGGCCCGTATAGGCCGCCATCCGGCCCATGATCGCGAGCATGGACGAAGTAGCCATCCACACGCCGTCGTTGAGCGGCCCGCCCTTGCGGATCGAAGCGAAAAGGGCATCGTGTTCGGCCTGGTACATATCGTACTTCTGGCCTTCGAATGCCCACTTGTTGTCGCCGGTGATCCGGGGGTTGGGTCCACGCCCGATGAGGCACACTCCCTTGGTTCCCAGGATGTAGTCGGAGTTCTCATTGTGGCACCCGGCGATCTGGCGGCAGCCGAGGAACGCGCGGACTCCGTCCGGGTACAGGTAGTTGATCTGGAAATGATCGAAAATATTCCCGCCGTGGGCCGGGATCTGGCGTCCGCCAGTGGCGACGCAGCTCTCGGGCGGCGCATCGCCCATCGCCCACCCGATCTTGTCCACCGAGTGGACCGCCTGTTCAACGAGTCCGTCGCCCGACAGCCATGTGAAGTTGTACCAATTGCGGATCTGCCATTCGACGTCGCTCATGCCCTCGGGCCGTTCCGAGGCGGGCGGCATGGGCTTGACCGGGCTCGTGTAGTAGGTGGCATAGTAGGCGACCATGTTCCCGATTCCGCCGCCCCGCACGCGCGACATCGTCTCCTTGATCTGGTTGGCATAACGCCAGCAGAATCCCGACACCAGCGATACCTTCTTTTCGCGCGCCAACTTCGCGGATTCGAGCACCGACCGGACGCCCGGCGCGTCCACCGCCACCGGCTTCTCGCAGAACACGTGCTTTCCGGCTTCGATCGCGGCCCGAAGGTGCAGCGGCCGGAATCCGGGCGGCGTTGCCAGCAGGACCACGTCGACTCCGGATTCGATGACTTTGCGGTAGGCGTCGAGTCCGAAGAACTTGCCGGAATCCTCGACCTTCACTTTCGGTCCCGCGGCCTTCTTCAGACGCTCGATC
This sequence comes from Acidobacteriota bacterium, assembly GCA_016871015.1. Taxonomy (GTDB): domain Bacteria; phylum Acidobacteriota; class Terriglobia; order Bryobacterales; family Bryobacteraceae; genus SYLY01. The sequence goes on from VFZX01000019.1 coordinate 36,926, forward strand.
GAGTCATTGATCCGGTCGATGTCGATGTCGGCCATCGCGACCAGCTCGGAGTAGTCGTCGGCCTTGAGAGCCTGTGCGGCGGCGCCTGTTCCGCGGCCTCCGCAACCCACCAAGCCCACGCGAATTGGCTTCGAATCCGGCGCACCGCGGAGAATCGCTGGGACCGCAAGAGCCCCGCCCGCCAGAACGTCGCGGCGGGCGGCGAGGTTTTGCTTGGGAAGCGTCACGAAGCCATTTTATCAGCCCGGATCCAACGCTGCGCCTTCATTTCGAACCTTGGGAGGGAGCGCGGCGGCACGGCACGCGTGTCGATCCGGAGGGCGAAAGCGTCGTACAGGGCACCCTGCACGGAGGCGGCCAACTCTACCTCACTCGTGCATCCGGGCGCCGGCTCGACCTCGACTTCGAGGGCGCACAGCGACTTCACCTCGCGAACGGTCACGCGGTATTCCGCAACCAGTCCCGTGGCGCGGAGAATGTTCTCAACGGCACTCGGATAAACGTTGACCCCGCGCACAATCACCATGTCGTCCGAGCGTCCGAGGATTCCACCGTCGAGCGCCAGATCGCTGGTCCCGCAGGCGCATCGTCCACTCCGGTGCCGGACGAGGTCGCGGGTCCGGTAGCGGAGGAGCGGCGATCCCACGCGTCCGAGCGGGGTCAACACGAGCTCGCCCAGGCCGCCTGGGGCCGTAGGCTGCAGCGTCACGGGGTCCACCACTTCGGCGAAATAGGAGCGCTCGATCACGTGCAGCACTCCGGGCTGTCTGGGACACTCGTAGCTCACCGGCCCAACTTCCGTCATCCCATGGTGATCGAACACGCGCGCGCCGGGCCAGAGCTGCTCGATGTGACGCCGCGTGGCCGGGATCGCGCCGCCCGGTTCGCCCGCCACGATCAGCAGCCGGACCTTCGAGTCCTTGAAGCCGGCTGCTTCCTCGGCGAGGTGAATCGCGTACGTCGGCGTGCAGCACAGCACCGTGACCTGGTTGTCGAGCAGCATGTGCATCCGCGCTGAGCTTCGAAGGCCGCCTCCGGGGATGCAGAGGCAGCCCATCCGCGCCGCTGCTTCGAACGCGGTCCAGAATCCCAGGAAGGGACCGAAGGAAAACGCGAACAGAATCCGGTCGGCCGGCCTCACTCCGGCCTTGTCGAACACGGTGTGCCAATTGCCGAGCATCCACTCCCAACTCTCCGGTGTGTCGAGCCACCGGAGCGGCTCGCCTGTTGTCCCGCTGGTTTGGCAGAAGCGATTGTAGCGGTCCAGCGGGTACGTGAGATTCGTGCCGTAGGGCGGATTCTGCTCCTGGTCGGCGATCAGCTCTTCTTTGGTTGTGAACGGGACGAGCCGTTGAAAGTCCTCGATGCTCCGGATCGCCTGGGCGGCCTCTCCCAACCGGGCTGTCTGGAAACGGTTCGCGGGAACGATGGCCCGGATCAGCTCTAGCGGCATTGCACCGGCTGCTCCCGGAAGAAGGGACGGCCGTGTGGCAGGGGCTCGGGAACTTTGGCGAACGTCTCCACCGCGCGGAACAACGGATCAAAATCGCGGAACAGATTGCCGATCAGGCACTCGTTCAGGTCGAACTTCATGTCCGGAAACGCGGTGAGAAACTCCCGGAAGTTGAACTGCTGGTCGTAGAAGGCATACACGAGCCGCCGCATGGCTTCGATCCCCTGGCGCATGCGGTCGCCGTAGGCTTCAAAACGCGCGGCGGATACGTCGCCGCCGGCAAGCGCCTCGTCCACGGCGTCGGCGGCCTCTTCGCCACTTCGCAGCGCCAGGAACACGCCCGAGGAAAACACCGGGTCGAGAAATGCGAACGCGTCTCCGATCAGAACCAGTCCGTCCGCCGCGCAGTGGCGGGACCGGTAGGAGAACTCGCCCGTCACCCGGTAGGGCGCACATACAGTTCCGGGCGCGACATGATCCGCCACCCAGGGATTGCTGTTCAGCTCGCGCTCGAAGATCGTTTCGAGATTGCGGGATTCGCGGTACAAGTAATCCTTCTCGGCCACGATGCCGACGCTGACCACGTCGTCCGGCAGCGGGATGTACCAGAACCATCCCTTCTCCGGAACGTAGGCGACCGTGGTGGCGCCCTCGTCCAGACCCGGATCCCGCTTGGCGCCGCGGTAGTAGGTCCAGATCGCGATCTTGTTCAGGTACGGATCGCGGACCTGCCACCCATGCCGTCCGATCGCGAATGAGTCACGGCCCGTGGCGTCGATCGTCACCGGCGCGCGGAACTCGACCGGTTCGCCGGACTTGGCCACCGCCCGGATTCCCTGCACCGCGCCATTATTCCGGATCAGCTCACGCGCCGTGGTCTCCTCGTAGACCAAGGCTCCCTTTTCGCGCGCGTTGTCGAGCAGCAGTTGATCGAAATCGCTGCGCAGCACCTGCCACGTCTGCGCGGCGGGATGGTCGAAGTTCTGAAAGAAGTAGACCGGGACCGAAACCTTGCCTGAAGTGCTGACGAATTGCACGCTGTACTTCTTCGGGAACGCGGACGCCCGCAGCCGGTCGAGCACTCCGATCCGTTCCAGCGTGAAGTAGCAGTAGGGCAGGAGCGACTCGCCAACGTGGTAGCGCGGGAACTTCTCGCGTTCCAGAACGGCAACGCGGCGTCCCTTGGCGGCGAGAACGGCAGCCGCCGTCGCTCCGGCGGGTCCGCCCCCAGCGATGACCACGTCAAGCGGAGAGGATTGGGGGGAGCGGGCCATTTTGAGGTTGGTGTTGCGGCAGGAAGAACTGGTGCAGGAGCTTGTCCACCTGCATCAGACCAGCGCGCTGCAAGCGGATCCCTTCCGGATCGAGGACAGCCAGCCCCTGTTTTTCGAAGGTCCGCAGTGGCTCTTCGAACCGCCGGTGGATGTCCTGGCCAAACTTGTCTTCGAAGTATCGCCGCGAGACCCGGCCGAGCTTCATCTGCAGGATGAATTCCCGCAGGAACCGCTCGTCGGGCGTTGGTGCGATGGCGCGGTAGACCGGCAGCTCGCCACGGCTGGTTCGCGCACAGTAGGCGCCGAACTCATGTTCGTTCTGGTAGTTCACGCCTTGCACGTGGGAGAACGAGGCGACGCCCAGGCCGATCATGTCTGCGCCGCGCCACAGCAGGTCGCGATAGAGGAACTTCGCTTTGGCGGGATCCTTGACGGCGGTGTAGGCGCTTCCGATCGTGTAGCCGGCCTTCTCGAACTCCTCGAACGCGTACTGCACCCAGCGGCGCTTCGTACCCCAGGTCGCCACGGGCGCCACGGACTGCCCGCTCGCCTTCATCTCTTTAAAGATCGTCGTGTTGAACGGGATCTCCATCTGGTAGATGGTGACGCTGTCCGGGTCGAGTTCGATGGTGCGCCGGACGCATTCCTTCCAGTTCTCCTCGGTCTCGCCCATCATCCCGGCGATCAGATCGATATTGATTTGCGGGAATCCAATGGACCGCGCGTAGTCGTAGGCGCGGCCGATTTCCTTGGACAGATGCGCCCGTCCGTTGGCTTTGAGGATCGCGTCGTCAAAGTTCTCGATTCCGAGGCTCAGGCGGGTGACGCCGAGGTCGCGGATCGCGCGGAGCTTCCCTTCGGTGAGCGTACCCGGTTCGCACTCGAACGCGATCTCTTTGGCAGCGTCCCATGGGATCGCCTGCTGCATCGCTTCAGCCAGCTTGCCGAGCTGTCGGGTGGAGATATAGGAAGGCGTCCCGCCGCCGAAGTAAATAAACCGGGGCTTCCTGCCACCGAGAACGGGCAGGCCGGCGTACAATCGGATCTCGGCGATCAGCGCGTCGAGGTAGGTGTCGACCTCGCTCGCGTTCTTATCGGTGTAGACCTTGAAGTAGCAAAAGTGGCATCGCTTGCGGCAGAACGGAATGTGGAGGTAGAAGCCGAGCGCCGTGTCCGCGGCGGGCGGCTGCGCCAGGACGTCGAGTGCGGTCTTTGCGCTGCCGGCGTTCCAAAACGAGTATGGGGGATAGTTGGAGACGAAATAGCTTCCGCCAGTGGTTTGCTCGTCGGAACTGGCGTCAAAGGGAACGGTGGCCACCTAACGGGTAGCGTATCATGGGTACGTGCCCGCATGGACCGCATTGCTGCTTGCCGGAGCCTTCTGCATGCAGGCGCAGGACAGCCGGATCCTGTTCGTTACCCACTCGGCGGGATTCCGGCACGGCAGCATCGAAACCGCGCGGCGGGTGCTGGCCGGGATGCAGGGCCTCCAGGTTACGGCGACCGAGGACCTCTCCTTTATTCGCGCGCCACGGCTGGCCGGGTTCGACGCGGTTTTCTTTTTCACTTCCGGAGAGCTGGCCCTCGACGCTGAACAAAAGCGGGACCTGATCGAATTCGTGCGGGCTGGCAAGGGATTCGGCGGGGTCCATAGCGCCACCGACACGTTGTACCTGTGGGAAGACTACGGCGAGCTGATTGGGGGCTACTTTGACGGCCATCCCTGGACCGAGCCGGTCACGGTCCGCGTCGACGCTCCGGCCCATGTCACCAACTTCCACTTGGCGGCGTCCAGCTTCCGGATCCTCGAGGAGATCTACCAGTTCCGGGCCTGGGACCGGTCGAAGGTCCGCGTGGTGCTGTCGCTTGATCCGGACTCGGTCGACCTGAGCCGGCCCGGTGTGAACCGGACGGATCGCGACTTCGCGCTTGCCTGGACCCGGCAGTTCGGCGCTGGCCGTGTCTACTACAACGCCCTCGGACATTTCGATGAGACGTGGCTCGATCCGCGGTTCCAGCGGATGATCCAGGGTGCGCTGGTGTGGCTCGCGCAGGGGAAGATCGCCGACATCCCGGTCCTCGCTCCCGGCGCCCTGATCGATATACCGGGATCGGGATTGGCGAACGCCCCCGCGGTCGAGCACGCTGCTCCCTGGCCCACGGAGTCCGGCGGGTCGCAAGTGACTGTCAATGGAGCCGCCGCGGCGATTTTCCGCGCGGCGCCGCAGCGTTTGACCGTCCAGATCCCGTACGGACTCCGCCTCACCGGACCCGCGAACCTGGCGATTCAATCGGCCGGGTCGACGCTGGTGTGGCCCGCGCCGGTGCAGGCGGCAGCTCCGGTGCTCGTGGGGAGGCAGGCGGCGGGCGATGTGCTGGTGCTCTACGCGACGGGTCTGGGCGAGGTGTCGCCACCGGTGGCGGCAGGCACTCCGGCGCCGGCTGAGCCGCTATCGCGCACGGTGTCGGCGCACCGGGTCACTGTGGGAGGCGTTTCGGCGGAGGTGCTGTTCTCGGGGCTCGTTCCCGGGATCCCGGCACTGTATCAGATTAATATCCGCCGGCCCGAAGGAACCGCGGCGGACGCCCCTGTCGAAATCGTACAATAGCGTAGCTTGATTGTAACGGTCACCATCAATCCGGCGATCGACCGCACGGTCTCCGTCGACCGGCTGGCTTTCGAGGACCGGGGCTACATCCTCGACCATAGCGCCTCGGCGGGCGGCCGTGGCCTGCTCGCGTCCCTGGTGTTGCATTCCTGGGGAACGCCGACCATCGCGATTGTGCCGTCGGGCGGCGATTCAGGGCCGCGGTTCGAGGAGCTGATCGCGGGATTCGGCTTTCCCTGTGATGTGGTGCCGGTGAGCGCGAGTATCCGGACGAACTTGATCATCACCGATCAACAGGGGCTCACGGTCAAGTTGAACGAACGCGGTCCCGTGCTGGCAGGGGAAGAGCCCGCGAGGTTCGAGTCCGCTGTTCAGGGCCGCCTCTGGGGCGCCACCTGGCTCTTGTTGTGCGGCAGCCTGCCTCCCGGCGTTCCGCCGGATTTCTACCGCCGGCTGATCCGCATGGCGCGCGAACAAGGCGTCAAGACCCTGCTCGATACCGACGGTGAGGCGTTAGAGCAAGGACTGCGGGAGCGGCCCACCGCGGTTACGCCCAACCTTCAGGAGACCTCGGCCCTGCTCAACAAAGCGCTCATTACGCGCCAACACTTGCGCGCGGCGGCGCAGCGTGTGTTGGCCATGGGTGCTGAGTCGGTGGTGCTCTCGCTCGGGGCGCGCGGAGCGGTGGCGGCCCAAGGTGAGGCCGTGTTCGAGGTGACCGCGCCGCGGGTCCAGGCCGTGTGTCCAATCGGCGCCGGGGACGCGCTGAACGCCGCGCTCGCATGGTCGCTCAACCAGGGCCATGGCTTCGCCGAAGCTGTGCGCTGGGGTGTGGCGGCGGGGACGGCTTCTGCCAAGCTGCCGGGACTCCAGTTTGCGACGCTCGCCGAGGCGCGGGAAGTCTACGAGGCCGTTGAGGTGCGCTGAGGGGGAGTGTCGGTGATCTCCTCGTTGACACGGTCCCAGTAGAGCCGCTTGCCCGATGACTCGGCCTGGGCCGCCATGATCACCGCGACCGAGTGGGAGTATCCGGACAGCACATCGGCCCGCGGCTTCTGCCGGGTGCGCATGCATTCGAACCAGTTGCGCATGTGATCGGTTGGCTCCAGCGGCGCCAGGGTGAAGGGTTCCCTGATCCGCTGTGGCCTGCCCGCGGCGCCGGCTCCCGACACCACGTACCGCGACTTGACTTCTTCCACCGTTCCGTTCTGCGCGTAGTAGCGCACGACCTGGCCGGCGTCGTTGCCGAACATCATGGCATAGCTGACGAGGAATCCCTTCGGATAGGTGAGCAGGGTTTGGAAGGTGTCCGAGGTCTCGCGCCCATCCTTGTGCAGGAACACCCCCCCTGAAGCCGTGACGCTTTCCGGGAACGGATCATCCATCACGTACGCCGCACCAGCGATGAAGTGGCTCATCCACT
>VFZX01000020.1 GCA_016871015.1 Acidobacteriota bacterium
TCACCCAGCGGGTGAACCCCTCGCGGATCCAAAACTTCGCTCATTCCGCCAGTGTCGGCCATCTTCCGCCACCCGCGCTCGTTTCAACTGCCTGATCTAGGTTCACCGACGATTTCTATTCGCCAGTGGTGAACCTCGGGACCGAGTTCTTCGACGGAGCCGTGTACTCGATCAACGGCAATGCAGGCGCCACCTATCAGCACAACCAGCGCTGGTCGTTCGGTATGAGCGGCGGATCCTTCGTTACGCGCCGTCATTCGAACGCGCTGGCGAGCGCTCAAGGCTACGGCGCCAACGGCGAGATCAACCGCGTCCTGAACCGGCGCTCAACGGTGGGTGTCTCCTACCAGTACGGCAACTTCTTCTTCCCGAAAGGATTCGGCCGGTCCGACATCCACACTTGGATGGGCCAGTATAGCCGGCAGTTGACGCGGCGGTGGACATTCTCGGGCGGCGCGGGCCTGTACCGTGCCGAGTCGCAGCGGCTGCAAAACGTGCAAGTGGATCCGGTGGTGGCAGCGCTCATCGGAGTGTTCTCCTCAGTGCAGGTGTTCCACAACGTCGTTCAGGGCCTTTCGGCATCCGCGGGCATCGGCGGGCGTCTGGGCAGCTCGTCAGTCGGCATCGCCTACCATCGCGGAATCTCCCCGGGTAATGGCGTGTTTCTGACCTCTCAGGAAGAGGTAGTGCAGGGGAACGTATCGTTCCTGTCGCGAAGAAGGGTGAACGCCGGAACCTACGCGATGTGGGGCAGGCTGAAACAGGTCTTTGAAGGATTGGACGGCAACGCGGGCCGGATGAGCGCGTCTCGGGCCTGTAGGCGCGTAGTCCTCGACCCATTGCACCTATGGCGGCGGCGTCGGCGTGGGGTACCGGCTGTTTAGCATCGTCCATCTGACTGCCAACGCCGACATTCGCCGGACTGGGCTGAACCGCCAGTTGTCGCCAGACTTCGTCCGCGACCGGTGGGCCGTCACCGCTGGAGTTTCGTTCAGTCCGGGAGACATTCCGCTAAACCTGTGGTAGACAGCGCGGGAATTCCGGTGTTGGTGGTCGAAGACGAGCCTGCCCTGCAGAGCCTGCTCGGCCGCTTCCTGACCGCCAAAGGCTTCTCGCCGAAGGTGTGTGGCACGTGCGCCGAGGCCGTCGCGGCGTTCCAGTCGCAACGGTTCGCGGCCGCCGTGGTGGACGTATCCCTTCCCGATGGGAGCGGACTGGACTTGGCTGCAGTGCTTTTCCGGATCCGGCCAGACGTGCGGTTGGTGGTTTGCTCGGGACTGCCGGTTTCGGTGGAGGAGGTCCCGGTGGACAGCACAGCCGACGTCGTGGTCCTGCAGAAGCCGTTCTTGCCCGTGCGGCTGGTGGAGGCATTGAGTCCCGTGCGGCCAGAATAGACGGGCGGCGCCTGAGATAAAATTTCGGAATGCCGTTCTCGACTTCCGCCGTGTCCCGCCGCGAGTTGCTGGCCGGGGCTCCCGCGCTTGCATTGGGCCAAGGATCCTCCCAGCCGCTCAATGTCGTTCTGATGATGGCCGACGACCTTGGCTACGAATGCCTCGGTTGCAACGGCGGGACCTCATACCGGACGCCGAACCTCGACAAGTTCGCGCGGAGCGGTGTCCGGTTCACGCACGCGTATGCGCAGCCCCTGTGCACGCCCACGCGGATCCAGTTGATGACCGGCCAGTTGAACTTCCGCAACTACAAGTCGTTTGGCGTGATGGAACCCAAGGAGCGGACCTTCGGCCATATGATGCAGCGGCACGGCTATAAGACCGCCATCGCCGGCAAGTGGCAACTGTACAGCTACGACGGGCCGGGATCGAAGTACCGCGGCACGGGCAAACTTCCGAAAGACGGCGGATTCGACGAGTACATGCTCTGGCACGACGGCCACACCGAAGTGAAGGGCTCACGCTACGCCGACCCGGTGATCAACGACAACGGCAAGATGCGGAAGGACGTCAAGGGCAAGTACGGCCCGGACCTGTTCTCCGATTACCTGATCCGCTTCATGGAACGCAACAAGGACCGCCCGTTCTTCGCCTACTACCCGATGGCCCTCACGCATGGTCCGTTCAACGCGACACCGTGGTCCAAGGACTGGGCCAAGGGCGACCGGCTGAAGGACGATCCGAAATATTTCGGGGACATGGTCGAGTACTTGGACTACGACACGGGCCGCGTGCTCGACGCCATTGACAGGCTGGGAATCGCCAGCCGGACACTGGTACTGTTCTTCTCCGATAACGGATCGCCGCCGGAAGTGGCGTCGAATATGGGATCGCTGCGGATTCCAGGAGGCAAGCGGTTCACCACGGAGGCCGGAATGCACGTGCCGATGCTGGCGCGGCTGCGCGGATCAAGTCCGGAGGGCAAGGTGTGCCCGGACCTGATCGACTCGACCGATTTCCTGCCCACAATGTGCGAAGCAACCGGGGCGAAGTGGTTCGACGGACTTCCACTCGACGGGCGGAGCTTCCTGCCGCAGGTCCGCGGGCAGAAGGGCAATCCGCGGGAATCGATCTTCGCGCACTTTGATCCGCATCCCAGTTGCAAGGCCGATGTCCCGGGGACGCGCTTTGCCTGGGATCACCGGTGGAAGCTGTACATGGATGGACGGATGTTCGACCTGAAGAACGACATGTTTGAGAAGTCGCCGCTTCCGGCCAAGCATGTGGAGAGCACGGTGGCGCGCGGAAAGCTCCAGAAGGTGCTGGACCAGTGGGCCAAGGCGCATCCGGCGAAGTTCAACAAGTATGAACCGGATGGCAGGCCAGCGTACTAAACGCCAAAGCCAATGCAAGGAGCCTCGCGGCTCAAGCCACCCCTTTCGCTGCCGTTTCTGAAAGACTATATTCAATAGTCATGAGGCATCTCGCACTACTTTTCGCCTGCGCATCCCTTTTCGCGCAATCCACAGCGCTCATCACCGGCACCGTCGAGGATTCCTCCGGCGCCGTCATTCCCGCTGCCCGCGTCACTGCGACTCAACAAAGCACCTCGCTCCGGTTCGAAGCCGTCTCCGACGGCGCGGGACGCTTCACATTCCCCCGCCTGCCCGTCGGCAACTACATCGTCGAGTGCCAGCAACAGGGATTCCGCCGCTTCGTCTCGGAGTCCATCCGGCTGGACGCCGACCAGACGCGGCAGGCGCAGATCGTGTTGCAAGTCGGCGAGACCACGGAGTCCGTCCAGGTGACCGGCGCCATCGGACTCGTCGAAACGGTCGGCGCCGTGATCCGTGAGACGGTGGATGAGAAGCGGATCACCGAGCTGCCCCTGAACGGCCGCAATCCGCTTCAACTCCAACTCCTCGTGCCTGGAGTAGTGCCGAGCGTAGGCGGCGCCAACCTCGCGCAGAACTCGACCATCACCATCAACGGCGCCCGCGGAACTTCAAACAACTACCTCCTCGACGGCGGCGACAACAACGACCCGCAAATCTCGGTGGCATCACTCGTCCCCAATCCCGACGCCCTCGAAGAGTTCTCGATCCTGACCAACAACTACTCGGCTGAGTACGGACGCAACGCCGGCGGCGTGATCAACGCGATCACCAAGTCCGGCACCAACACGCTGCGCGGATCGCTGTACGAATTCGTACGCAACGACACCTTTGACGCCCGCAATTTCTTCTCGCTCGTTCAACCCAAGCTCCGGCGCAACCAGTTCGGCGCAAGTGCCGGCGGGCCCGTCACCATCCCCAAGCTGTACAGCGGCCGCGACCGGACCTTCTTCTTCGTCTCCTACGAAGGACTTCGCGAACGGCGCGCCAACACCGTGTCGAACCTGGTGGTCCCCACGGCCGGGGAGCGGCGCGGCGACTTTTCCGCCTCGGCCCGGCGGCCCACCGATCCAACCACACGCGCGGCCTTCCCGGGCAACATCATTCCCGCGGCGCGCTTCGATCCTGCCGCGGTGCGCTTCCTCGATATCTTCATCCCGCTGCCGAACGCCGCCAACAACGGACATATCTTCAACGCGCCGGAATCGGTGGACTCCAACCAACTGATCGCGCGCGGCGACCATTCGATCACCTCCCGCCAGCGCCTGTCGATGCGCTTCTTCAACGACCGGTCGAACCAGATCAACACCGCGGGGCTGCCCATCCTCACCTCCGACGTCCGTTTCAATACGTCGAACTCGATGGCCAACCACACCTGGACTCTCACTCCCACGCTGCTCAACTCCTTCCAGTTCACTTTCGGCCGCGTGGACCTGGCGCGCGGCCCGCTCCCTGTCGGCGACAACCTCAACTACGAGAAGCTGGGAGTCCGTGCGCCCTCCGACACCCCCACCTTCAACACCAACTGGCGCGGACAGGTGAACGGGTTCTGGAACATGAACCAAGACAACTACGTCACCATCGACCGCAAGACGACTCAGTTCACCGACAACGTCAACTGGACCCGCGGCGCGCACAGCATGAAGTTCGGCGGCGAGTACCGCTATACAACGTCGGACCGCGAGACCGCGAACCTCACCGATCCGCAGTTCACCTTCGACGGGCGATTCGCGGTCAATCCGTACGCCGACTTCCTGCTGGGCCGTCCGTCCCGCATGAACCAGGGTTCGCTGCGCGTGAATGGCATCCGGTCGAACGCCGTGGCGCTCTACTTCCAGGACGATTGGAAGATCCGCCAGAATTTCACGTTGTCGCTCGGTGTCCGCTGGGAGCCGCTCATGCCGTTCTTCGACGAGCGCGACCAGATGTCGGTGTTCCGCCAGGGGGTGAAGTCGCAAACCTACGCCAACGCACCCACCGGCCTCGTCTATATCGGAGATCCTGGCATCCCGCGGTCAGGACTTGAAAACGACTGGAACAATTTCGGACCCCGGATCGGATTCGCGTGGTCGCCGATGGCCAAGACTTCGATCCGCGGCGGATACGGGATCTTCTACGACTTTCCGGTGATGCACCAGTTGTCGAGCTTCGCTAACACGCAGCCTTTCTCGGTCCAACTGCAGGTGAACGAGCCGCCGTCGTTCTCCAATCCCTTCGCCGGATCCACCACGCCGTTCCCCTACAAGCCTCCGGCCACTCCGGAGGCACGGCGCAACTATCAGTTCGTCACGCCGGTGGTGGTGGGCGAGTCGCTTGATCCGTCGCTCGCCAGCGCCTACATGCAGCAGTGGAACTTCAATCTCCAGCGCGAGACGCTGCAGGGGATCGTTGTGACGGCGGCCTACGTCGGCTCCAAAGGCACGCGATTCTCGATCCTGCGCGACGTCAACGCGGCGGTGTTCCGGCCCGGAGCCAGCGGAGCCAACATCGAACAGCGGCGGCCCTTCCTGCCCGGCGTGCTGGGTAGTATTTCGAACTATCAGCCGCTCGGATTCTCAAGCTATCACGCGATGCAGCTTACGATGAACAAGCGCTTCGCCAAGGGCTATTCGATTCTCGCGAGCTACACCTGGGCCAAGTCGATCGACAACGGTTCCACGGACGCCTTCGGCGGCGCACAGGACCACACCAACTGGACTCCCGAGAAAGGACTTTCGGATTTCGACCTCCGCCACCGCTTCGTGACCAGCTTCCTGTGGGAGATCCCCGGTCCGAAGAACGGCCGGGCGAAGTGGATCCTGGGCGGATGGCAGTTCAACGGAATCTTCACCGCGCAGGCGGGACGCGCGTTCAACGTCGTCAGCGGCACCGACCGCGCATTCACCGGCGCCGGCACGCAGAGACCGAACGTGCTCAGCGATCCGCGGCTGGATCCGAACCGGCCGAAGGATGACCTGCTCCGCCAGTACTTCAATCCGGCCGCGTACGCCTTGCCATCGGTGGGAACGTTCGGCAGCTCGGGCCGCAACACGCTCGCCGGACCCGGTTCCTACAACCTCGACTCGTCGCTGTTCCGCATGTTCCCCATCAAGGAACGGTTCAAGCTCCAGTTCCGGGCCGAGTTCTTCAATACGCTGAACCACGCCAATCTCGGACTCCCGGTAGCGAACGTGAGCGCGCCCAACGTGGGACGGATTCAGTCCGCCAGCGCGCCGCGGATCCTGCAGTTCGGACTGCGCGCGACGTTTTAGATGGGGCTGAAACTCTACGATTCGCTGGCCGGGTGGTGGCCGCTCCTCTCCCCGCCCGCGGATTACGAGGAAGAGGCGGCAGCCTACGCCAGCCATCTTGCCGCGAACGGCAACGCGCCAGCCGCCACCCTGCTTGAGCTTGGAAGCGGCGGTGGAAACAACGCGTCATTTCTGAAAGAGCGTTTCCGCATGACGCTGGTGGACCTCTCGCCTGGCATGCTGGCACATAGCCAGAAACTGAACCCGGAGTGCGAGCATCATCTGGGAGACATGCGCACGGTCCGGTTGAACCGCATGTTCGACCGCGTCTTCATCCACGATGCCATCGCCTATATGGCCACGCTGGATGACCTCCGCCTGGCGATTCAGACTGCTTTCGTGCACTGCCGTCCCGGCGGCGCGGCGCTGTTCGCCCCGGACTTCGTGCGCGAAACCTTCCGTTCCGAAACCAGCCATGGAGGCACCGACGGACCGGACCGAAGCCTGCGGTATCTCGAATGGTGCTGGGATCCCGATCCCTCCGACAGCACCTACATCGCCGACTACGCGTGGGTGATGCGCCAAGCCGATGGATCCGTTCAGGTCGAGCATGACCGGCATGTCGAGGGCCTGTTCTCCCGCGCCGATTGGATCCGGCTGCTGCGGCAGACCGGCTTCGACCCGGTGCCCGCGGTGTTCGAGCACTCAGAAGTCGATTACCCGTTGGACCTGTTCATCGGTGTCCGGCCTCCTTCACCGGATTGAAACCTGCACCGTATTCGCCGTGATCCCGCTAGTCCTTCTTGGGGCGCGTCTCCTGGTCCGTGAGCCGGATTGCGTCCTCCAGGATCAGCTCAGCGGAATCACCCCGGCGCATGATGATCTCTGGTCCCCGCCCTCCGAGGACCCTCGCGAGTCCCACCGCCGCTCCCGCCGCCGCACCCACCGCAGCTCCCGTGCCGTACCGCCCGCTGGCAGCGCCCACCGCCGCGCCCACTCCGGCTCCCGTCGCAGTGGATTCGGCCGTCTTGCCGGCGTCGCCGCCTTTGTCCGGACGGCCCGAAATCTCGCCTTCCTTGCCCACCGATCCCTGCCCCGGCTCCGCGCCCGCGAGTCTGGCACGCAACGGACGCGAGACGCCATTCGGGAGCGTGATCGTCTCAAAGGCGAACATTAAAGCCGCCCGGCCGCGGACTTTCCCAGCCTGCTGCGACATCCTCACAGACGCGGTCACCTGGCTCCCCGGCGGGATCACCACGTGCTGATCCACCACAATCGGGAACGCAGTCTCGAGATACACGCGGTCACCGGCCTGTGCGTTCCTGGTCGTCACGTCGCTCAGCATCTTCAGCGGCAACCGCCGTCCTGCGTCGATGACGAACTCCTTCGGTGCAGCCTTCTCTTGCCGCGTGGGAGCTGCCGCCGGAGGAGCCACAACCACCGGCCCGCTGACCGGGACCTCCACCTTGGCTACCGCGCCTGGACGCTCGTACACCAGCGTCGACTCCGATTCTCCGCCGCCCTTCTGAACCTGCCGCAACACCGTCATCCGGCTCCCGTCGCGCGACACCTTCCAGCGGTCACTGATCACCTGGTTCTGGGTCCCGCTGACGATCACGTTCAACAAGAGGGCGGAACCTTCCCACTTCGTGACGATGCTGGTCCGGACGCCGCCAGCGCTGTGGTTCGCTGGCTTGCCGTCCAGTGTGAACCGCCACTCGCCGGGACCGCAGCCCGAGCACCTGACAACGCCCTTCTCGAGGTGGATCTTCAGCGACGGCGGCGCACCCGCCTGGCCGTTGCTCAACGCCCACTCTCCTGTGAACTCCGAGCCGGTTTCCGCGGCCCAGGAGAGCGCCGTGGCGAGCGGAATCAGGAACAGCAATCGCATCGTTTAATCTCCCAGGGCGAATCCATGCAGTGTCCGGTGGGGCGCGCCATCAAACACTTGCGTCGACTTGAACAACTCGTGCCGCCCATCCCCGGCTTCCGGCGCCGCCAGCGCCAGGATCTCGCGCTTCTCCGCCGTCGTGAGCGGCTTGAAGTCCCGCGCGATCCGGATGTCGGCCTGCAACTGTTCGAGCGACATGTAGCCACGGCACAACGTCGAGACGGGCAGGCTCAGCGCGAACCGCACACACTGCTCGGCGGTGATCCGCGTGTGCGACGGAATCCGCGCCGTCACCGGACCGCCACCCAAGCTCTTCATCCCGATCACGCCTGTGTTCTTCTTCAGGCAAACTGGCAACACCTGGTTCTGAAAGCTCCGGTAGAAGGCATCCATGACGTTGATCGGCATCTGTGCGCTCGCCCAATCGAACGGCTTGGCGAGCATCTTGAGATGGATCCGCGGGTCCTTGTGTCCGGTGAAGCCCAGATACCGGACCTTGCCCGCCTTGACGGCCTCCTGCGCGTACTTCAACCCTCCGCTCTCGAACACCCAGTCCGGATCATTGTCGTAGTTCATTTCGTGGAACTGCCATAGGTCGACGTGATCCGTCTTCAAGCGGCGGAGGCTGTCTTCGAGGCACTTGCGGCTGCCCTCGTAGTCCGGCGCACAGTTCTTGGTCATGAGGAACACCCGCTTGCGCCAGCCGCCTTCGAGTCCCAGGCCCATCATCTCCTCGCCCCAGCCGTTGTGATAATCCCAGGCGTTGTCAAAGAACGTGATTCCCTCGTCGATCGCAGTGTGCATCAGGCGGATGGCGGCCTGGCGGTCCTTTTGCCCGGCGCGGCCCGCGTGCGCGCCACCCAGGGCCAGGATCGAGACTTGCTCGTTCGTGCGGCCCAGGCGCCGGGTCGGCAATCCATTCGCGCTTGCCTGCTGTGCGGGAGCCGGAAGCGTGAAGGCCGCCAGGGACAGGAGTCCGCGGCGCGAGAATCCGAGTGCCATGAGAGAATTGTATCCGATGGCGCGTTCGTTACTTTCCCGCCGCGAGTTATTCGCAGGACTTGCGGCTGGCGCTGCCTTCGCGGCTGCCCCGCGCCCGAACATCGTGGTGATCCTCTCCGACGACATGGGGTGGCAGCAAGCCGGATTCAACGGCGGCACGGGAGTCCCGACACCTCACATAGACGGACTCGCGCGCGATGGCGTTTCGCTCACCCAGTTCTACATGCAGCCGGTCTGTACGCCATCCCGTGGCTGCCTGATGACGGGCCGTTACGCATGGAAGAACGGGACGGAGCGGCGGCCCTCGACTGCATCGCGCCAGGGGATGCTGAAGGATGAGCGGACCATCGCCCAGGTCCTGCGCGAGGCGGGCTACGCAACCTGGATGACCGGAAAATGGCACCTCGGTGAGTGGCAGACGGCGCACCTGCCGCTCGCCCGCGGATTCGAGCATCACTATGGCCACTACGGAGCGGTGATCGACTCCTTTTCCCATACTCGCGAGGGGATTCTCGATTGGCACCGTAACGGCAAGCCGGTGGTCGAGCGCGGATACTCCACCTTCCTGCTGGCCGGCGAAGCCGCGCGCCTCATCCGTGATCACGATGGCAAGCGGCCATTCTTCCTCTATGTGCCGTTCAACGCGGTTCATGGTCCGCACCAGGCGCCGGAGTCCTACCTTCGCAAGTACGAACACCTCAGCCGCGACGGTCCGCAGCGCGCGCAACTCGAATGCCTGGACATTGGCGTTGGAAGGATTCTCGAGGCGATCCGTGAGAAGGGAATCGAGAAGAACACGCTGGTCCTGTTCACCAACGACAATGGCGGACCCCGCGGGGCGCCCAACGGACCCTACCGCGGAACCAAGTCAGCGTACCATGAGGGCGGCATCCGTGTTCCCGCGGCCGTGCGCTGGCCCGGGCAGATTAAGCCAGGCTCGCGGGTGGACGGAATGCTGCACGTCACCGACCTGTTTCCCACCTTCAGCGGACTCGCTGGCGCCAAGGCAGCAGTTGGGCTTCCGCTCGACGGCATTGATGCGTGGGACTGCATCCGTGGCGTCAAACCGTCGGCCAGGACCCGCATTGTCCATTCCCTGCAAGTCATTCGCGAAGGCAGTTGGAAGCTGATCGAGCAGGGCGCGTCCTACTATCAGTGGGAAGAACAGCCGCTGCAACTCTACAACATCGCCGAGGATCCATACGAGAAGCGCAACCTCGCCGCGAGCCAGCCCGCATTGGCAGCAAAGCTGCGTGCGGTGCTTGCTGAGCAGCGGAAACACGCGCGCGAGGAAGAGACGCCCGAACGGATCCCCGATTTTCCGCCCGTTGTCTATGGTGAGGAGGAGAACCGCCTGTACGGAGAGCAGGTCCGTCAGCAGATGCGCGAGTTGGGGATCGAGGAAGGACGCAGGAAGCGGACCGCGAAGAAGGACCCGGGCAAGAAGCGGGCTTAGGCCGTCGTAGCCGTCCTGGTTCGTGGGTCCCATTGCGCTGGACCTGCGAAGCGGGTAGGATCGGCGCATGAACATCATGCCCGCCGTGTGCCTTCTGTGCGCCGGTCCACTGGCGGCTGGGGTGATCACGGGCCAGGTAGCCGGACTTGGGGCAGGTAGCGGGAACGTCTCCTTTGTGATGGTGGACGAAGAGTCCTCCTTCACCCTGACGCTGCTGGGGGGCGAGGTGGACGCACCACCAACGGGAGTCGCTTCCGGGATCCTCAACGTGGGAGTGCATTGGTTCGTGGAGTTGGTCATCACGCTCTCGTCCCGGGTGCCTCCGGTTGGATCGCCCGTGGCTCAGCGGGAGCTTGTGTCGGTGAGCGGAACGATTCAGCACTTCACGCAACCGCATCCGGATAGAGATCAAGGGCTGGGCGAGCTGATCACCATCGACACCAGCCTGGCTCCGTCTGGCCCGGACCAGTTCATGCCCAATTTCACTTTGGCGTTGTTCGGACACGGACTCGACAAGGACATCGTCACCCAAGCCGGAACCAGCACACCGGACCGCCAGTTGGGTGGAGGGCACATCGGAAGTTGGACAGTGGCCATCCAGGGAGTCCACACACCCGAGCCAGGAGCGGCCTGGCTGGTGCTTTCCGGACTCGCCGTGTTGGCAGTACTGCGGCTGGCCCGGCGAGGCCTGGCCGCATTCCTCCTGGTCCTGCCGGGACTGTGGGCCGGACCAATCCTTCCGCCGCCACCGTTGCCGCTTCAGCCCGTGGCGGGTCTGCCGAACGTAGGCTACTTCTTCCAGGAGAACGAGGAGAGCTTCGTGCTGTTTCTGGTTGGCGGCCCGGTCCAGCTTCCGGGTGCGCCCACCAGTGTCAATGCCCCGCTAGTGGCCGGTGCGGACTGGAGCGTTGCGCTGACCATCACGTTGTCCGATAACAACACGCCTTCCCGGCAGGTTCCCGGTGCGGTGGACATTACCGCGTCGATCACGCATCAGGCTCAACCGCACCCGGGCATGGACGGCGGGCCGGGCCCAACCGTACTGGTCCAGGACACCGGACGTGGAAACGGTCCGAATCTCATCGTGACGTTTGTGGGCGGGCCGGTTACGCGGACGCTAAACCAAACGTTCTTTGCAGTCGCGCACGGATCGCACTGGGACGAGTACACGCAGTCGAGCACGTGGAACATCAACGCTCCCCCGGACAATACATCCCAGATCACTGATTGGACCCTTGCGATCACCGGCCACCACACTCCGGAGCCCGGCACGGCCTACCTGCTGGCGGCGGGATGCGCGGTGGTCTGGCGGCTCCGGGTCCGGCGCACTTCCCGCCCCTGATCGGGGAGCCCGGTTCAGCCAACCCGCGCCAGCCGGTCCGCGGCGGCCTGTAGTGTCTCGAACTTCTTGCAGAAGCAGAACCGGATGAGTCCCGCCCCATCCCGGGGATCCTCGAAGAAACTGGACCCCGGAACGGCGGCCACGCCCACGTTCTCGAGCAGGTGGCGGGCGAAGGACATGTCGTCCGCGTGGCCGAATCCGCTGATGTCCGCCATGATGTAGTAGGCGCCGCGCGGGACGAAGCAGCGGTAACCGGCCCGGGCCAGGACATCCAACAGCAGATCCCGCCGCTGCTGATAATGGGTTCGCAGGTCGTGATAGAACTCCTCGCCCAGGCCTAGCGCCAGCACGCCCGCCTGCTGCATCGGAGCCGCCGCGTTCACGGTCAGGAAATCGTGAACCTTGCGGATGGAGTCAGTGAGGTCCGGGGAGGCGAGCATCCAACCGACACGCCAGCCGGTGACCGAAAACGTCTTGCTTAGGCTGTTGACCAGGATGGTGCGGTCGCGCATGCCCGGCAGGGTGATCAGCGGAACGTGCCGTGCGCCGTCATAGAGAATGTGTTCGTAGATCTCGTCAGTGATAGCCAGCGTGTCGAACTCCTGGCAGAGTCCGGCGATGATGGTGAGTTCCTCGCGCGAGAACACCTTGCCGGCCGGATTGTGCGGATTCGTGATGATAATCGCCTTGGTGCGCGGATTGAACGCCCGGCGGAGCTCATCGGGATCGAACGTCCAATCGGGCGGGTGCAGGCGGACAAGCCTGCGGTGCGCGCCGCACAACCACGTGTCCGGGCCGTAGTTCTCGTAGTACGGCTCGAACACGATCACCTCTTCCTCCGGATTGGTGGTGGCGAGCAGCGCGGCGATCATCGCCTCAGTGGAACCGCACACCACCGTCACCTCGCGCTCCGCATCGAACTCCACCGAGTGGCGGCGGAGGTAATGGCCGGAGATGGCCTCGCGGAAATTCTTCGATCCCCAGGTGATCGTGTATTGGTTGTGCTCTTCGCTGATGGCCTGGCAGGCCGCCGCCTTGATCGCTTCGGGAGCCGGGAAATCAGGGAACCCCTGAGCGAGATTGACGGCGCCGTGCAGCACCGCCAGGCGGGTCATCTCGCGGATCACGGACTCGGTGAAGTGGGCGATCCGCTGGCTGCGGAATTGCGGACGTGCGTTGGCCGCGGCCTGTTGGCGGACGGCCTGCCGGACGGGTGCGTGGGGCTGGCTCAACTCATGAGTTTCCCACAGGCCGCATGTCCCGCAACAGCCAATGGACCAGCGCCAGCGCGGCCAGGTGGAAAAATCCCATCGTCAGGAACACGGGCGTGTAGCCGAAGTGCGTGACCACGTAGCCCGGAATGACAGCGGAAAACAGGACTCCGCCGAGTCCGCCCAAGCAGCCACCGATGCCGGTGACCGACGCCGTGGCGGCACGGGGGAACACATCGGATGTCGTAGTGTAGAGGTTCGCGGACCAACCCTGGTGTGCGGCGGTGGCAATGCTGACGAGGAACACGGCAAGGATCCGGTCCTCAACAAGGGCGGCGCAAGCGGCGACGGGCATGAGCCCGGCGCACACGGCCATCGCCGCCTTTCGCGCCTTACCATTCGGCCACCCACGGCGGATGAGGAATCCGGAGATCCAGCCGCCGCCGACGCTGCCAAAGTCCGCCATCAGGTAGATAAACGGCAGGGCCCAGCCGATCTGCTTCAAGTCGAACTTGCGGACGTCGTAGAGGTACGGTGGAAGCCAATACAGGTAGAACCACCAGACCGGATCGGTGAAGAACTTGGCGAGCGCGAATCCCCAGGTCTCGCGATAGCTGAAGGCTTGGGTCCAGCCGATGCTGGGCTCCTGCTGGGGGGCGGGGGCATCCGGCGGCGTGCGGTAGGTGAACCACCAGAGCGGAAGCCAGAGGACCACCAGGGAAGCGGTGGCGATGAAACAGGTCCGCCAGCCGTATTGTGCGGTAATCCAGACGAAGAGCGGCGGTCCGATCATGGAGGCAACATTCGATCCAGCGTTGAACCAGCCCGTGGCGAGTGCACGCTGCTCCTTCGGAAACCATTCGGCGACGGCCTTAATGCCAGCCGGGAAGTTGCCCGCCTCTCCGAGTCCGAGCATCCCGCGCCAGAAGCCAAGGCTCAGACCCGATCCCGCCAGCGAATGCATCATCGCCGAGATCGACCACCAGACTGCCGCGAAGGCATAACCAATGCGGGTGCCGAAATGGTCGATGAACTTGCCCATGAACAGGAATCCGGCGGTATAGGCGATCTGGAAGGCGCCGTTGATGAACCCGTAGTCCTTGTCGTTGATCTGCATCTCCTGGCGAATGACCGGGATCAGCACGGAGAAAAGGATGCGGTCGAGGTAGTTGATGGTCGTGCCAAGGAACAGCAGCACGACAACCCACCAGCGGTAGGACACCATTCGGCGATTATAGATGACGGCTGCCGGTCCGGTTCCTCAGAACCGGTACTTGATCGCGTACTGGAATATCCTCGGCCCGCCGCCGCGCCCCACGGCGCCGGTCTGATTCACCAGTCCGCCGGTCAGCCCGTCAAACAGGGTCATCGGAGCGGTGATGATAAAGTTGGTCCGGTTGAGGAAGTTGAACGACTCGACACGGAGCTGGAGATTGTGTCCCTCGCGGACGCGGAAGTTCTTCGCCAGGGCCAGGTCCGCCGAGATCAGCCCAGGGCCATCGAGGATGTTCCGCCCCGAGTTGCCGTAGCCGAACGGCGCGAATCCGAAACGGCTGCTCGCATTGCAACCCGCGGGTGCGGTGCCGCCCGGAGCAACATAACAGGGAACGCCTTCGAAGGCTGTGATGTCGTACCAGAGATAGTCCACACCCTTCTTTCCAGGAGCGGAACCATTGGCGACGGAGCCGGTCCGCACCCGGTTGGGACGCGCTGATCCGCCCTGGTCCAGGTTCGGCGTGCTCGTCTCGACGGTGAACGGGGAGCCCGAGTAGGCCGTCGCGGTTCCCGAAAGCTGCCAGCCGCCCAGTGCGCCATCCATCCAGGGGTTCCACGAAGATCCCCAGCGGCGGCGCTTGCCGAAGGGGAGGTCGACGTTGCCGACCATGGTGAGCACATGCCGGCGGTCGAAGTCCGAGCGGCCGCGGTCGAGCCTCAGGTTCCGGGCGTCGAGCGCCCCGGCGAATCCGCCATTGGACTGTCCGTTGGCCTGCGAGGCGTCGTCAATCGACTTCGAGAACGAGTAGTTCAAGCGCCAGAAGATGCCGCCCCGGCTCCGCCTGCGCCAGGACGCGTTGAATGCGTTGTAGATCGAGTTGGAGCCGGTGTTAAAGATGTTGATCGTGTTGAACACCGGGTACGGGCGGGCGAATCCCTCGCCCGCGACCAGGCTTTCAAGGTTGCGGTAGGGTTGGTTGAAATCGAACAGCCGCTGCAGGTGGGATCCCTTCGATCCGCGGTAGTCGAGCTCGATCGCGTTGCCGCCGAACAGCTCGCGCTCCACGGTGATGTTCCAGGACTGCAGGTAGGACTGCGTGGGATCCATTGTGAAGCCGTTCACCGTTGTGGTCCCGGTGATGGCCTCACGTTCCGCCGGGAACGGAGTCTTGATCGAGACGAGCTCGGGCGTCGCGTTCACGCCTACGAAGTTCTGATTGATCGAAAACGGGAACTGGTTCGAGAGGTTGTTGCGCAGGTTATTGAGAATGTCGCCACTGAGGAAGATGCCATAGCCGCCACGCACGACGGTCTTGTCGCCCACCCGGTAGGCGAAGCCCACGCGCGGCGAGAAGTTGATCCAGTCGCTGCTGATCACCGAGCGTCCCCGGCCCACCGAGGAGGCCGTGACCACGTGGCTACGGAGTCCGGTCTTGTCGAGCAGTTCCTGGTAGTTGGCGGGCGCGTTCGCGTCGCTCGCGATGACGAGCTTCAAGGCGTCCGTGTCGTAGCTGCCGAGGCGGTCATACTTGTCGACCGGGGCGCGGTTCACTTCCCAGCGGAGTCCGAGGTTGAGAGTCAGCTTGCGCGTTGCCTTCCAGTCGTCGTTGATGAACGCCCCCATGTATTGCTGGCGCCAGTAGTTGCGGTTGAATCCAACCTGGCGCGTCGCGTTGTTCATCCATCCGAGCTGCATGTCGGCGATCGAGTGCCCGGTCCGGTTGCCAACGAAGCGGTAGGTGCCCCGCAGGTTGTTGAAGTAGGGCTGGTTGATCTGGACGTGGTTACGGTTGAATCCCCACCTCAAATTGTGGGAGGCCTTGATCCAGGTGAGCTTGAATCCATATTGCCAGTCCGTCACAAAATACTGGACGGGCATGTTGTTGCCCGAGCCCAGATTGGGATAATTGTTGCCGGTAAAGATCTGCGGCCAATCCAGAAGGAGCGGCTCGCTCTGGGCTTCGCCATCGGGGATCAGATTGGGGAGCCCAAACTGCGCGGCGATGTTTGCGCCACCGAACCGCCCGCGGTCCCAGGTCGCGCTGCGGCTTACTCCCAGGCGGACTTCGGCAAGCAGGTTCTGCCGGAACATGTGCGTGTAGTCGACTCCGCCGAGCGAGCGGTTGTCTTCGTTGAAAATGCCGAACGTCCCAAGATCGCTGCCGGTGAATGGATTCTGCGTGTCCGCCATGCGGATCTGATACCGGACCGCGAGATTGTTCTGGCCCAGCTTGTGGTCGATCTTAAACAGCGGACTGTCCCACCTGTCGACATCGGCGGCGACGGCGAAGTAGTTGAACCCGGTGAGACCGGCCTCGCGGTTGGGCAGCGGAAAAACGTTGACCAGCTTCTGCCCATTTGGATCCATCCGCGAGGCGGGAATGATGTTGCCAGGGAAGCAGGCTGCGGCGTTCGTGGCGGTGCACGATCCGCTCGCGAGCCTGTCGAACAAGTACAGCGTCGCGCCATTCAGGTTCAGCGACTGGGAATAGTTGCCGGCGCGCTCGAGCGGGGTCGGCACGCGGGTCAGGCGGGCGGCCTCCTGTTTTGCGCGAAGGCCTTCGTAGCTTGCGAGGAAGAATGTCTTGTCCTTGATGATCGGTCCGGTGACGGTTCCGGCGAACTGGTGCTGCCGCAGCACGGTCTTGTCGCGCTCAAAGAAGGCCCGGGAGTCGAGTACGTCGTTGCGCAGGAAGTAGTTCACGTTGCCGTGGAACTGGTTAGTGCCCGAGCGGAGCACCATATTCATCACGCCGCCCGCCATCCGTCCGTATTCGGCGGAGTAGCCGGACACCTCCATCTTGAATTCCTGCAGTGCGTCGATGTTGGGCCGCGCCTGGGCCGCCGCGCCGCGCGCATTCCGGTTGTCAAATCCGTCGACGTAGTAGTTTGTGTTGGAGGCGCGGGCGCCGTTGACATTGAGTCCGGACCCCTGGCCGCCCTCCGCGCGGGGGACGACCCCGGGGGTGAAGAAGGCGAGGTCGGTGAAGTCGCGGCCGGAGAGCGGAAGCTCCTGAATCTCGGCCTGGACAATCACGTCACCCTTGATTGTTCCGTTCTCGGTGTTGATGGTGACGATCGAGGCATCGACGTTGACCGATTCCGTCACCGCTCCCACTTCCAGCTTGACGTCGCTGCGCAGGACCTGGCCCACTTGGAGTACGATGCCGCGGCTCACCGCCTTGCGGAATCCCTGTGCCTCCACGCTCAACTCGTACTCACCGGGCGCGAGGTTGGTAATCGTGTAGTTGCCCGTGTCATCGGTAGCGATCTGCCGGCTGATGTTGGTGCCGGTGTTGCGGATCGTGACCGAGACTGCTGGAATCGCCGCGCCGGAAGAGTCGGTGACGACTCCGGTAACGGTTGCAAGGTTTGCCTGGCCGAAAAGGACCCCGGCTGTCATTGCCGCGAGCAGGCGGCATCCCCAGTGAAGCGCCATTTCCACGGACTCCTTGGAGGGAAGTTGACTTGAGTATATCCTACCAGCCTGTGTTTTGCCGGATGGTCCCGGCGAGGCGGCGGCTGACGATGGTCTCGAGTCCGTTCGACATCTTGAGGAGCCAGCGCTTGCTCGAAAGGGGCGAGATGCGCCGGATGTGGTCCGTGTTGATGATGGTTCCCCGGTGGATCCTGCGGAACTGCTCGGCCGGGAGCTTGTCCTCAAGCGCCTTCAGCGTTTGCTCGGAGGTGTAGCGCCCGGAGGCGGTAAGGATGTACACGGTGTCGCTGGCGGCCTGGAAGGCGATCACGTCCTTGATGTCGATCAAATGGTAGTCGGATCCTGAACGGCCGGTGACGCGGCGGACAGAGGACGCAGGCCTCGGTTGGGGCGCTGGCAGACGCTGCCGGACGCGTTCGATCGCCGCGGCCAGGCGCTCCCGCCTGACCGGCTTGAGCAGGTAGTCCACGGCGCCCACCTGGAACGCATCGACCGCGTGTCCGTCAAAGGCGGTAACAAAGATCACCGCGGGGCGATGTCCGGCGCGAAGCCCGCGGGCCACCGCGAATCCGTCGAGTCCGGGCATTTGGATGTCGAGAAAGATCACGTCGGGATCGCACCGTGCCAGGCACTCGACGGCTTCGCGGCCGGTCGAGACTTCCGCGAGTACTTCGACTCCGCCGGTCTCCTCAATCAGTTCGCGAAGGATCTGTCGCGCAACGGGCTCGTCGTCGGCGATCACGGCCCTCATGCTGGGACTCCGGTGGGGACGGCGAAGCTGACGCGTGATCCGGACGGTGTGGAGTCAATCACGAGCTTCGCCTCCGGCCCGTAACAGAGGCGCAACCGGCGCTCGACGTTCTTGAGGCCGACGCCTTGGCCGTGCTCAGCGGAACCCGCGCCGAATCCGGGTCCGGTATCGCGCACACTGATCCGGACGTGATCTCCGTCACGGGCGGCCTCAACGTAGACTGCGCCGCCCGACGGGTCAGGCGCGATCGCGTACTTCACGGCGTTCTCGACCAGCGGCTGGAGCGACAACACCGGGATCGGAGCCAGGCGGACGTCCGGCTGCACCTGGATCTCGGTGCGAAGGCGGCTGCCGAGCCGGAGGCGCTCGATATCGAGATAAGCCTCAACCACGCGCAGCTCCTCCTCGAGAGCGATGTAGGTGCGATCGGCTTTGAGCAGGTACCGCAGCACGTCCGAGAGGTTGAGCACCATGCGGCGCGCCTGTGGGGAGTCGCGCGGAATGACACCGTAGAGCGTGTTCAGCGCGTTGAACAGGAAATGCGGCTGGATCTGGGATTCGAGGGCGCGAAGCTCGGCCTGGGCCACCAGGCGTGACATTTCAGCCTGACGGAAGTGCTCGACATCGGAGGCGATGCGCGCGGCCAGGCGGTCGAGAGCCTGGATGTCCTCGCTGAGGTAGCGGCGGCCGCCGCGCCGTGGCCCGAGAGGGATTTCATGGCTGTCGCCAGCGCCGAACCGCACCTGCACCGTGTAGGCGGATCCTGGCCCGGCGTTCACGAAGCGGGCGAGCTCGGCGGCGGCCAGGCGCAAGTACGCGGACTCGTTCGGAGCCTGCGCGGCGATGGCCTGAAGGCGGTCGAGGCTTTGGCGCATGGAGGGCCGTCCGAACAGCACGCGCGTGAGCGTGTTCTGGAGTCCGGCGCGGATCTCGCCGTAGAGCACCAGCGCCGCGGCGCCGCCGACCAGATAGAGTCCCCGCTGGAACGGATCGGCAGCCGCGCCGGGCCGGGCGTGT
The DNA here is from genome assembly GCA_016871015.1 of Acidobacteriota bacterium. Lineage (GTDB taxonomy): Bacteria > Acidobacteriota > Terriglobia > Bryobacterales > Bryobacteraceae > SYLY01. Next base: position 19,343 of record VFZX01000020.1, read on the forward strand.
TCAAGCACCAGGACGAAGAGTCCGGCCAGCGCGAGGCTCGCCAGCACGCGGACATAGGCGTCGAGCAGCAGGAACCGGTAGTCCTGCAAAAGGATCAGCAGCGCCAGCAGAACTCCGGCGTGATGCAGGAACAGCTCGAGGGGCCACTGCCCGTGCGGTTCGCCGGCGGTGAAGTGCATGAGGCTCATCGAGAACAGGAACAGCGCCATGGTGCTCACCAGGCGCGACGCGGATTCGCGAGTCTTGAGCAAGCCCGCGAAGGTCGCCGCCGTCAGGAGTCCGAATCCTCCGGTGGTGATCAGCAGCACCGCTCCGTGCGAGAGCCCACCCAGGGACTCGACCGCGTGGAGCGTGACGGCAACGGCGGCGATCGCGTATCCACAGCCCACGATCCAGCGGCGCCGGGCGCCCAGCGCCACGTGCAACAGCAGCGCGGGGAGGATGCTGAGCGCCGATATGCTCACGGCCACCAGCACGCTGCCGGGCCGCACCAGGACGACAAGCGACGAGAGGTTGTAGACGAAGGCCAGCGCCGCCGCCGCGATGTTCAGCCATCCCGAGCTCGAGTGCCGGAGCAGGAAATACAGCGAGAGGCCGAACAGGAGAGCGCCCGCGGAGTGGCCGATCGTGTTGATCAGCAGGGGCTCGTGCGGGGAGAGCGCGGGATGCATCAGGCCTCCGGAACGGTCCAGCCTTCTCCGGGTTCGAAGACCTTGAAGCGCTGCGCGGGACGCGAGAACAGCATGTGGCTCACGAAGCTCGACACGTCGCCTGCGGCGTGGGCGAACGTCCCGTAATGCATGGGAACGAGCCAGCGCGCTTCGATGTCCTCGGCCAATTGCGCGGCCTGTTCGATTGTGAAGCTGCCGGATCCGGAAATGGGCAGCAGCGCCACGGTGACGCTGTAGGGACGCAGCCGCGCGGCGAGTTCCTCGTAGGGGAGGCAATCGCCTGCATGGTAGATCGTGGTTCCGCCGCAACGCAGAAGATAGCCAAGGCGGGGGAATCCGCCGAGTGGAGTCCAGCCAAGATCAGGATGCGCGCAGGGCACGGCGTAGATCCGCGTGTAGTCGCCGCTCTTGAAGTATTCGATCCGCAGGCCGGCGTCCGTTGTAGTCATCCGGTTGAAGCCGATGCCGAGCGAGCGGGCATGCTCGGCGGTGCTCTTGGGGAGCACAAGTTTGGCGCTCGAAGAGCTGTTCAGGATGGCGCTGAGCGTGGGGCCATCCATGTGATGCGCGTGAGTGTGGGAGGAGAGCACGAGGTCGGCGTGGCCGATCGCCGCTGGATCCATGGCCGGCGGTGTGATCCGGTCCGGCGCTGGTGACAGGCACGGATCGATATAGAAGATCATCGCGTGGAACTTGACGGCGAATCCGGAGTGTCCCAGCCACCACAGGCGCGGCGTCCAGGAGTGGTCGAATTCGATGTCGTCGAGCAGCTCGCGGCCGGTCATCTCATTCCAGGATACCGGCATACGCTTCCAGGCAGGCGCGGCCGGAGGATGCCATCGGATACTTGCGGGCAAAGTGCAGCAGCGCGTCACGCTCGGCCTGGAGACCCTGCATGGCGTCGTGTTCCCAGTCCCCGCGGAGGTCGCGCGCCTTGGCGTTGACCCGGGCGTAGAACATCAGCTCGGGCTTGAGAGTGTCTTCGGGACGGGTGAGTCCAATGCAACGCATATCGAGAATCCGGGCGGCGTCAAGCCCGAGTTCCTCTTTCAACTCGTCGCGCATCGCCTGAAAGGGGAGGACGCGGTTATCCTTCACGTGGGTGTCGGCCTCGACGTGACCACCGATCACGTGCCAGCGCTGCGCCGATTCGGGCAGGCCCGCGCTCCGGCGCAGAACCACCACCTTCGAGTCGCTGGTGTGAACGCCGCAGCAGACGGCCAGCGGATTGGCGCGCTGGGAGTCCTCGATATCGGCGCGGGGGTTGGTGCCGTGGTACTCGCGGTAGCTGGTGGGTCCGGCGGTCATCACGACTCCACCTGCCCCGGCGGAATATCCGATGAGGCGGCACAGCCGTCCATCGAACACGTAGCGCTTGGTGGAGAGCAGCACCTCCCAGCGGCGCGCGATTTCGGCTTCGATCTGCGGCGTGGTGTCGCGCAGGAGCTCGGGCCGCCACACGATCTCGATCTCGTCTTCGCGCCAGATGCCGCGGAACAGGAAGTCGCCCTTGTTCATGGAGAGGCCGCCCTTCTGAGCCGGTCGATTACGGGGGCCCACCCGGGTCCGTCCGGTGGCGGCTCGACAGCGATCCAGTCCAGACCTTGCTGGTCGAGGCTATGCAGGGTGCTGTAAAGACGGACGGCGTATTCTTTCGGGTCAGGCGGAAGTTGGATGGTTCCGCCCGCCGCAGAGTGCGTGACCCAGGCGCCGCGGCCTTCCGAGGGCGGCGGACCCAGGATCAAGCGTGTCCGTGGGCTGTAATGGCGCGGATGCATCCCCGGTGCGGGATGCGCCCCCATGCCCGGCTGGGCAGGATCCGCCAGCGGCCCGGTGACCGCTTCGATCTGCTCCCGGCTGATCATCCCGGGCCGTAACAGCATTGGGGGGCCGGCCACCGAGACCACTGTGGACTCGATCCCGACCACGCAGGGTCCGCCGTCGAGAACCATCGCTATCGAAGCGCCGAGAGCCTGGCGGACATGATCCGCGGTGGTGGGACTGAGTCCGGTGAAGAGGTTGGCGCTGGGGGCGGCCAGCGGGACTCCGGACTCGCGGATGAGCGCCAGAGCGATTGGGTGGGAGGGCATGCGCAGGCCCACTGTAGGGAGTCCGGCGGTGACGATGTCAGGGATCGAGTCAGCTTTGGGGACGACCAGGGTGAGCGGCCCGGGCCAGTAGGTGTGCGCCAGCCGGTCCGCCAGCGGAGACCATTCAGCAGCAAGGCTGCGCGCCATTGCGATGGATCCCACGTGCACGATCAGGGGGCTTGTGGCGGGGCGCCCCTTGGCGGCGTAGATGCGGGCCGCTGCTTGCGGGTCGAGCGCGTTGCCGGCAAGTCCATAGACTGTCTCGGTGGGAATCGCCACCAGTTCCCCCTCCCGGATCAGTTGTGCCGCACGGACAATGTCCATTACTCGGGGAGGTCGTCTTTGTCGGAGGCTCCGGCGGTCTTGCCGGTCCGCTTGAAGACGAGCCATGCGTGCTGGAGATCGTACAGGCTGCCGTCGAGGACCCGGTCCACGTCGCCGATGGCAAGCTTGGTGCGGTGGTCCTTGATGAGCCGGTACGGCGCGAGAACGTAGCTGCGGATCTGGCTGCCGAAGTTGACGTCGGCCTTGGCGTCCTCCAGCTTGCGCTGCTCCGCCTTGCGCTTGTCCATTTCAAACTCGTACAAGCGGGAACGAAGGATCTTCATCGCGGTGCCCCGGTTCTTGATCTGCGACCGCTCGTTCTGGCACTGGACGACGATGCCTGTTGGCAAGTGCGTGAAACGGACGGCCGATTCTGTCCGGTTGACGTGCTGGCCGCCGGCGCCTGACGCGCGGAAGACGTCGACCTTGAGATCCTCCGGGCGGATGTCGATCTCGATATCGTCGTCGATCTGGGGATAGACGAACACGGATGCAAACGAGGTGTGGCGGCGGGCGTTGGCGTCGAACGGGGAGATGCGGACCAGGCGGTGGACGCCAATTTCGCTCTGCAGGAGTCCGTACACGTTTTCGCCGTTGACTTCGAAGGTCACGGACTTGATGCCCGCACCCTCGCCGTCGAGCCGGTCGATGATGACGCTTTCGAATCCGCTGCGCTCGGCCCAGCGAAGGTACATGCGTTCGAGCATTTCCGCCCAATCCTGGCTTTCGGTCCCACCCGCGCCCGGGTGGATGGTCACGATGGCGCTGCGGTGGTCGTTGTCGCCGGAGAGCAGCATCGAGTCTTCGAGCTTCTGCAGACGCTCGGCGAATCGCTTCATCTCAGCGGAGATGTCGGCGGCGACGTCTTCACCCTCAGAGGCGAGCTCGAAAAGGGCGGCGAGGTCCCCGGCCGAGGATGCGACGTCGCGGTCCTGGGTGACCGACACTTCCAGCCGCTTCCGTTCCTGGAGGATCTTCTGGCTGGCGGCCTGGTCGTTCCAGAAGTCCGCGGCGGCGATCAGGGTTTCGATTTTCTCGAGTTCGGCTTGTTTGCGGGGAGCGTCAAAGATAGCCCCGCACAGCGTCAGCTTGCTGGCGGAGCGCGGTGTACTCGCGTTGGAGTTCGTCGAGTGTCATGGAGGGTCCATTTCGAGGATAGCAAAGGAGGCGTTAAACTTGGGGTGGTGCGCTTCTTCAATACCGAGGGTCCGATGAAGCCGGAGATCCACTACTCGATTGACCCGTTGAGCCGGGTAGATCTTGCGAGGATCATGGACCTGATCGAGTCCCAGCGGTACTTCCTGTTGCACGCACCGAGGCAGACCGGGAAGACCTCAGTGATGCGCGCTCTTGTCCGGCACCTCAATGCGACAGGCCGGTATCGCGCCGTCTGCTCAAACATCGAGGGCGCGCAGGCCGCGCGAGAGGATGTCGCCATGGCGGTAGATTCGATCCTTTCCGCATTAGCCGAGGACTCGTTCGCCCAGCTTCGCGACCGGTTTCCGTCGGACTGGTATGAGACACGCAGAGGTGAACTTTCCGCGGGAGACCTGAGACGTATGCTGGCCGCGTGGGCAGCGAATGATCCACGTCCCCTCGTGCTCTTCTTGGACGAAGTGGACGCGCTCATCGGCGATTCCTTGCTTTCGCTGCTGCGGCAGTTGCGCGCGGGCTACCCGGAACGTCCCGAACGGTTTCCACAGGCGATGATCCTATGCGGTGTACGCGACATCCGCGACTACCGGATCGAGTCGTCGCGCGAGAAGGCAGCGGTCACGGGTGGCTCGGCATTCAATGTCAAGGCCGAGTCGCTGCGCCTGGGCGACTTCAGCAATGACGAGATCCGAACGCTGTATCTCCAGCACACGGCGGAAACCGGGCAAGTGTTCGAGGAGCCGGTGTTCGACCTGGTCTGGAGGTTGACGCTCGGCCAGCCGTGGCTTGTGAACGCGCTAGTGCAAGAAGCCACCCACCGGAAGAACGGCTACAGCCGGCCCGTAACGGTGACCGCCATTGAATCGGCGAAAGAGAAAATGATCGTCGATCGCGTGACTCACATCGACCAGTTGGGAGCCAAACTACGCGAGGGCCGGGTGCGGCGGGTTGTGGCGCCAATCCTCGCTGGTGGCGTCCCGGAGGAGGGTACGAATCAGGACGATGCCGGCTACGCGATCGACTTGGGAATCGTCCGCCGCGGGTCGAAGGGCCTGGAGATCGCGAACCCGATCTACCGGGAGGTGATTCCGCGATACCTCACCGTTGACGTGGTTGACGCGCTGATGCCGTCGCAGGAGCCGGCCTGGTACATCGCGGATGACGGCCGGCTGGACATGGTGAAGCTGCTCCAAGCCTTCCAGCAGTTCTTCCGCGAGAACTCCGAACATTGGGTGAAGCGGTTCGACTACCAGGAGTCCGGCCCGCAGCTCCTTCTCCAGGCGTTCCTGCAGCGAATCATCAACGGCGGTGGGACCATCGAACGCGAGTACGGACTCGGACGTATGCGGACCGATCTGTTGATCCGCTGGCCGTGGAAAGGTGGCGAGCAGCGCATCGTGATCGAGTTGAAGCTCACCCGCAAGACTCCCACGGAGAAGTGGCTCGACGAAGGGCTCGCACAGACCGCGGAGTATCTTCAACGCACTGGCCTCGGCGAGGGCCACCTCGTCCTGTTCGACCGCAGTGAACGGACCTGGGACGAAAAGGTCTACCGGACGCGGCGCGAGCACGGAGGACGCATGATCGAAGTCTGGGGAATGTAACCGATGCCGCGCTTCTTCAACACCGAAGGCCCCATGAAGCCCGAGATGCATTACACGATCGACCCGTTGAGCCGGGTGGATCTGGCGCAACTCATGGAGCTGATCGAGTCTCACAAGTACTTCCTGCTGCACGCGCCGAGGCAGACGGGAAAGACTTCAGTAATGCGTGCGCTTGTGAAGCACCTGAACGCGACAGGCCGGTATCGCGCCGTCTGCTCCAATATCGAGCCCGCGCAGGCGGCTCGCGAGGATGTGCCCGAAGCAATCACCGCCATCCTCTCCGCGCTCGCCGACGACGCCATCGCACAACTTGGCGACCGGTTTCTGAGGGACTGGTACGAAGCTCGCAGAGGCAAATTTACTGCTGGCGACCTTCGTCAGGTGTTGGCCGAGTGGGCGGCGAACGACCGGCGTCCGCTGGTGCTGTTCCTGGACGAGGTGGATGCGCTGATTGGCGATTCGCTGCTGTCCCTTCTGCGGCAACTGCGTGCGGGCTACCCAGACCGTCCTGAACGGTTTCCACAGGCCATGATCTTGTGCGGAATCCGCGATATTCGCGACTACCGCATCGAGTCGTCGCGGGAGAAGGCGGTGATTACTGGTGGCTCGGCATTCAATATCAAGGCCGAGTCGCTGCGTCTGGGAGACTTCACCAAAGACGAAATCCGGGCGCTGTACCTCCAGCACACGGCGGAAACGGGACAGTTGTTCGAGGAGCCGGTGTTCGACCTGGTCTGGAGGTTGACGCTCGGCCAGCCATGGCTTGTGAACGCGCTAGTGCGGGAGGCCACGCACCGGAAGAACGATTACAGCCAGCCGGTGAGGGTGGCCGCCATTGAGGCGGCGAAAGAGAAAATGATCGTCGATCGCGTGACTCACATCGACCAGTTGGGAGCCAAACTACGCGAGGACCGGGTGCGGCGGGTCGTGGCACCGATCCTCGCTGGGAGTATCGGGGAACAGGAGACGAATCAGGAGGATGCGGGCTACACTATCGACCTGGGGATTGTACGCCGAGGCCCGAATGGTTTGGAGATTGCCAATCCCATCTACCGGGAGGTGATTCCGCGGTATCTAACCGCCGATGCGGTGGACTGGCTGATGCCGTCGCAAAAGCCAGACTGGTACATCACCGGCGACGGCCGGCTGGACATGGTGAAGCTGCTCGAAGCCTTCCAGCAGTTCTTCCGCGAGAACTCCGAACATTGGGTGAAGCGGTTCGACTACCAGGAGTCCGGCCCACAGCTCCTTCTCCAGGCGTTCCTGCAGCGAATCATCAACGGCGGCGGGACCATCGAACGCGAGTACGGACTCGGACGTATGCGGACCGATCTGTTGATCCGCTGGCCGTGGAAAGGTGGCGAGCAGCGCATCGTGATCGAGTTGAAGCTCACCCGCAAGGCTCCGACGGAGAAGTGGCTCGACGAAGGGCTCGCACAGACCGCGGAGTATCTTCAACGCACCGGCCTCGGCGAGGGCCACCTCGTCCTGTTCGACCGCAGTGAACGGACCTGGGACGAAAAGGTGTACCGCACGCGGCGCGAGCACGGAGGGCGCATAATCGAAGTCTGGGGAATGTGAAATGGAAATCCGGTTTACCAAACTCGCCGAGTGCGTCGCCGACGTCGAACGCGCCGCGCGCGACACCGATCGTGGACCGGGGGTTCCGGTCCAATTCGCGCCGCTGAAGCGCGAATTGCAAGATGCGTCCAGGAAGCTCTCGCCAACCTATAAGGAGATCCTTGGCGAGCCACTAATCCGGCACGTCGACTCCCTCGGCGCGGTGGGACTGCGCGACCTGCTGCGGGACGATCCGGCACGCGAAGGGGATGGCGGCCTGATCCTGGACCTCTCTCAAGCTGTGATCCAGCGCGGATCCGGGTTCCAGCCGCGTGAAGTCGGCGCGTTGCAGGAAGTGATCAGCGACCTCTATGACGGATTCCTCAGCGCTGAGGACCGCGCGGGTGTCAAGCCGCCCGACCACTCGACAGCCGCGCCGGCAGTGAAGTTCGGAGAGCCCGACTCCGGACCTTATACTTGGCCCGCCGACGCCACCGCAGCCCTCGAGATTCAATGCTCTGTTGTCAGCGTTCCACCCGCCAACGCGCGCGGCGGACTGCTCACATGGTCGACGCTCGGCCACGAGACCGCCGGGCACGATATCCTCTCCGCCGACATCGGCCTTGCCGCCGAGGTCACACGGTCGGTTCGCAAGGCGCTGACCGCGGCCCGGGTGGGCGATGCCCTCACCCGGTACTGGACTTCGCGTATCGACGAGACCGCGGCGGATGTGCTCGGCGTGCTGAACATGGGACCCGCCGCTGCGATCGGGTTAATCGGATTCCTGCGCGGGTTTAACGCGTCGATGGGGGATGGCCCGGTGCTCTCGCGCGAGGGCCCCGTCGACGATGCGCATCCAGCGGACTTGATCCGTGGCTTCCTGGTCAGCCATTCGGTCCGGCTCCTCGATTTCACCGCCGCGGGAAAATGGGCTGACGCGATCGACGAGGACCTCGCCACGGACGAGGCTCCCTTGGAACTGGCGGGCCATCGCGTGACAGCGGCCACGGCGCGCCGCTCCGCCAAGGTTGTGGCAGAGGCGGTGGCGCGGACGCAGTTTCGCTCGCTCGAGGAGTTCAGTTTTGCCGATATCCAAAACTGGCGCGATTCCGACGAAGTGATGACGAACGACCTTGCCGACCGGCTCGCCGGTGGTGCCATCCAGGATCCTCCGGGTGGGACGTATGCGGCACACGCAGTCGCGGGTGGTGTGGTCGCCGCAGTTACGGGACTCGCATCCGTGGGGGACCTGTTCCCCCGCATGATCGCGATGGTCCACGCGATGCACAAAAAAAATCCGGTGTTCGGACCGCTGCGGGTCCGGCACCGTAGTGATGTTCACCGGCATTTCTTCCACAGCCGTTTTCGAAGGTTCCGCAGGGGCCGCGCGATTGGGGCGAACGCCTGAACCCACGAATAAGTTAATTTTCTCTCCGGAACGTTGATCGCTTTTCTCGTTTTTTGCCGCACTGCGCATTGGGGCCGTTTACGGCCTCAATTCACAGTCAGACAGGAGGAAACGAGTGCAAGCGAAAGAAACTATCACGCGCTTGGTACTATTCGGGGCTGCTGCCGCGATCGGATTCGGACAAGGGACGATCACGGTCTACTCCAGCGGATCAGTCACGATCGGATCAACGCGCCAATTGAGCGCATACGTGCCGCTCTCACCCAACACCGTCGTGTGGTCGGTGAACGGCGTCAATGGAGGGAATGCAACACATGGAACGGTCAGCTCCAACGGGCTATACAGCGCACCGGCGAGTGCGCCTGCTGATAACGTCGTCACGGTACGGGCAACGAGCACGGCCTATCCCAATATCTCGGGCGCGGTGAGCATCACCATCGTGCAGCCCACCCCGTGGGTGTGGAACGTGAATCCATCGAGCTTCCCGGCCGGCCAGGTCACGATCACAATCGGGGGCTCGAACCTGCGGCCCGACTCGATCGTCAAGGTGAACGGCGTCACGTTCGCCCCCACTTTTGTGTCGTCGACATCAATGAAGGCGGCTGGTTTGGCAACGGGGTCAGGCAAAGTTCCGGTCACTGTCACCAATCCCGGCAACGGGGCTGTGACGAGCCAGCCTTTCATGGCCACGGTGACGGCTCCAGCGTCTCCACCGCCCCCGGCAATCAGCCTGGTGTCTCCGGGTTCGATTCAACAGGGGAGTTTCAGCCTCTCGGTCAACGGCAGCGGATTTGTCCAGGGCTCGCTCGTGCTTTTCGGAGGAGCAGCATTAACGACCACCTACATCTCCAGCAGCCAGCTCACCGCCGCGGGCTCGACGAACGCAGCGGTGGGAACATCGATCCCGGTCACCGTTTCGAATCCGGCTCCGAACGCGGCGGTATCGGGTCCGGTGAACGTCACCATCGGAGCCGCACCCGCGCCGAACATGAGCATGATTAAGGCCGGACGGTTCCTCGAACAAGCGGCCTTCGGCCCCAATACCGCGTCCATGAACAAGGTTCTGCAAGGGGGAATCGACGCGTGGCTGGACGAGCAGTTCGCAATGCCGGAAACGGTGATTTCCATTCCCAGCGGCGTGAGCCAGGCCAAGGGAGAATACTTGAACCGGCTGGCGCATGCACCTGACCAGCTCCGCCAAAAGGCGGCGTGGGCGCTCAACCACATCCTGGTGATCTCGGCGAACAAGAACATCTATCCGGACGAGATCGTTCCTCTCTATCAACTGCTAAGCAAGCACGCGTTTGGCAACTACCGGACCCTGCTGCGCGAAGTCGCTCAAAGCTCTCAAATGGGCAAGTACCTCGACCTCGCCAACAGCGTGAAGCCGTCGGTGATGGGAGGGGCCAACGAGAACTTCCCGCGCGAGCTGCTGCAGTTGTTCTCGATCGGACTGGTGATGCTCAATCCGGACGGATCCACCAAGCTGGATGGCGGCGGCAAGCCGGTTCCGGCTTACACGCAGAACGACATCAAGCAGTTCTCGCTGGCCCTAACCGGTTGGACCTATCCGCCTGCCAACGGCAAGGCGAACTGGGAAAATTTCTCCGGTCCCATGGTTCCGCTTCCGCAGTTTCACGACACCACGGCCAAGACGCTGCTCAATGGGGTGGTCCTGCCGGCGGGCCAGACGGTGGAGCAGGACATGGACGGGGCAATCGACAACGTGTTCAACCACCCGAACACGGGTCCGTTCCTCGCCACGCGCCTGGTGCGCGCGATGGTCTCCAGCAATGCGTCGCCCGCCTACATCCAACGGGTGGCCAACGCCTTTAACAACGACGGAGCGGGCGTACGCGGCGACCTGAAAGCCGTGTTCCGCGCGATCCTCACCGATCCCGAGGCGCGCCAGGACACAGCCGCCGTCACTCAAGGGCGGCTGAAGGACGCAATCTATCAGACCGTCGCGCTCGTGCGCGCGCTCGACGGTTCGGTAAACGCGAACAACCAGAGCACCTACCTGTTCACGAACTTCAACCAGAACATTCTCACGCCATCGTCGGTGTTCGGATTCTACTCGCCCATGTACAAGGTCCCCAAGTCAGCGCTGTTCGGACCGGAATTCCAGATCTACTCGCCGACCGAGGCGGTGCTGCGGGGAAATCTGATCGCGGCCATCCTGGGCGGGAATAACGGAGACTTTCCGGTGAGCATGGCCCCGTATCAGGCCGTGGCGGGCAACGTGAACCAGTTAATCGACAAGGTGGACCAGGTACTGCTCTACGGCCGGATGCCGGCCTCAATGCGCAACAGCCTGACGACCGCTTTGAACGCTCAATACGACAACAACCAGCGCGCGTTCGTGGCTCTATACTTGACCGCGCTTTCCGGACAATACGCCGTCCAGTACTAAGGAGGAGACTGACATGAGTACAACATTTTCACGGCGCAACTTCCTGCGCATCTCCGCCGGCGCGGCGGGCCTCTCGCGATTCGGCGCGATGAACGCGCTCGCCCAGGGATCCAGCTACAAGGCCCTGGTCTGCGTGTTCCTCTACGGAGGCAACGACGGTCACAACACGATCGTTCCCAAGTCGGCCACGGAGTACAACGCCTACAAAGCGATCCGCGGGAACTTGGGCCTCCCGGATCAAAACACACCACTGCTCGACGTTTCGGCCGCCAACGGAACCCCCTATGGACTCAACGGCGGACTCCTGCCGGTTCACCCGCTTTGGGCCTCGAAGCAGCTCGCGGCCGTGGCCAACGTGGGGATGCTCGTGCAACCGACAACGCGTGCGCAGTACCTCGCGGGGAATGTCCCCGTACCGTCGAACCTTTTCTCGCACTCCGATCAGACGCTGCAGATGCAGAGCGGTGTGCCGTCGACAGGGGGAGGCACTGGATGGGCAGGCCGTGTAGCCGACTCGATCCAGACGCTCAACGGCGCGGCCACGTTTCCACCCTCGGTGTCGACGTCGGGGCCGGTGCTGTTCTGCACGGGGAACGTGGTCCAGTCGGCGAGCCTGTTTCCGGGCTTCGATCTGACTCCGGCGGGGATGAGTGTGTGGCCCGAGTCCGCCGCGACGGCGCGGAAACAGGGGCTGCAAGCAGTGCTCACCTTCGACTCGGGACTGGCCATGGTCCAAGCGGCGAACAAGGTGCGGCAGGATGCAATGTCGCTGAACGCACTACTCAAGAGCGCCGGAACCACCAATCCGGTGTCGACACCATTTCCGGGTACCGACATCGGCCTCCAGCTCAAGCAGGTGGCGCAGATCATTGCACTGCGGAACCAGGTAGGCATGAGCCGGCAGGTGTTCTTCTGTTCACTCGGTGGATTCGACACCCACGGGTCGCAGTCGTGGCAGCACTGGTTCCTGCTGCGGAGCCTGGCGGACGCCATGTCGGCCTTCTACAACTCGACTGTGGAGATGGGTGTCGCCGGGCAAGTGACGACGTTCACGGAATCGGAGTTCGGGCGGACGCTGCAGCCCAGCGGACAGGGGTCCGATCACGGGTGGGGAAACCACCTGTTCGTGATGGGCGGTGCAGTGAAGGGCGGCGACGTGTACGGAGCGTTCCCGGCGCCAGCGCTGGGTGGTCCGGACGACGCCAACAACCGCGGCGTCCTGATCCCCACCACATCGCTTGATCAGTACGGCGCGACGCTCGCCAAATGGTTCGGACTCGATGACGCGGCGCTGAACACGGTGTTTCCAAACCTGGCCAACTTCGGTGTGAAAAACATCGGATTCATGGCGTGATCCGTTTCGGGTAGTGCTTGCTATGATGTGGGGACCGTTCAACGCGTCCCCACTTTCTGCCTGTTTTTCGCGGTTTCATTCGCCGTTCATGGTCAGGGCGGTGGTCCAACGAGGCCCACGCGGACACTACCCGAAGGTCCCGCGCAAGCGCTGGTCCAGCCGGTGTGCGGAGCCACGTGCCACGGGGTGGAGATCGTCACGATATCGTTGCGCAGATGCCAAGATCGCGGGAATCGAGGCGCCGCGGGGCTGGATCCCTGACCCGGCAGTTGGGGCGCGGCGGAATATGGATCGCGCGGACTCACCGTTGCCGGCGTGTCGGTGGGCGGGGATGGATGGGACAAGATCCGGCCGTTCATGGAGGCCAACCGGGTGGGCGGGTGGCGCATTTCCTCCAAGGCAGGGTGTCCAAGGACGAGTACCAACGGCTGCTGGCGGCGGCACTCGACTGATCAGCGCACAGCGATCAGGTGGCCACGGGTCCGGAAGTAGAGCGTGCCGTCGACGGCGGCTGGAGACGCCAGCGCGGATTCTCCTAGCTCGCTGGTTCCCAACAACTCGAACACCGGACCCGCCTTCAGCGTGTACACTTCGCCTTCCTCGCTCGTGAAGTAGATCCGGCCGCCCGCCGCCACGGGCGATGCGGTGAATCCCGTCGTACCCGCGCCCAGCCGCTGCTGGTAGTGGAGCTTGCCAGTCCGGGCGTCGAAGACCTTCAGTACGCCGCGGTCCGAGCAACTGTACACGAGATCGCCATGCACAAGCGGAGTCTGCATGTAGGCGCCGTTGCGCTGCTCGCTCCAGGCGATCGCGTCCGGCTTGGCCGTGACGTCGCCCCGCGCCTCGGGCCGGATTGCGTATATGGGCGCAGATCCGCCATGCGCGTTGGTGACGAAGATCAATCGGTGCGCGAACACGGGGGCCGGAACCGGAACGTCGCCACCGGACTTGAGCCGCCACAGCTCGCGTCCATCCTTGAAATCGTAGGCGGCGATGTAGGGCCATCCGTTCGCTACAACCTGGGTGACGCCTCCAGCGTTCACCACCGCCGGCGTGGACCAGCTCCGCTCGGAGACTCCCCGGCGTGGCGTGCGCCAGATCTCGTTGCCTGTTGCCGCGTCGAGCACGGCGATGAACGGATCCTTCTTCACGTCGCATTGGATCACCACGCGGTCCTGGTACAGCACGGGTGAACTCGCAAAGCCCCACTGCAAGTCGTCCGGCATCGGACCCGCGTCCAACACCCCGAAGTCCTTCTTCCAGAGCAGCGCACCGTTCAAGCCGTAGGCGTACAGCCCTTCGGATCCGAAGAAGGCGATGAGGCGCTTGCCGTCCGTGGCAACCGTGGTGTTCGCGTGGGTGGCCTTGGTGTGGCGGCGCGCGCGAGGAATGCCCCGGTGCGCGGTCCGTTCCCAGAGCACCCCGCCGGACTTCGCATCCAGCGCGTAGATCTTCCACTGCTGCTCGCCGTTGTCGTTGGCAGAATCGCCCGCACCGTAGAGTCCGATCTTGAGCGGAGCGGCACCCGCGGCGCTGACCGCGGTGGCAATGAATGCCCTGCCGTCCCAAACAACGGGGCTCGAATGGCTGAGTCCGGGGACTGGAGTCTTCCAGGCCGTTTTCTTCACCGACACCGGCGCGGGAGTAGTTGAGATTCCGTTCGCGGCGGGTCCGCGGAACTGCGGCCAGTTTGCGAAGGCCAGAAGCAGGACGGCTGTCATCATATGCTGCACGTGATTCCTAACCCCGGACCCTCGGGCACACGGTATGCGGGACCGTCCATGCGCAACGGTGTCTCAAGGAACCGGTTGGCGGTTTCGAGCACGGAGGCATTGTACTCCGCCAGATTGCAGCCCGGGGCAGCGGCCGCGAAGTGCAGCGCCGCAGCGATCTGCGGACCGAAGGCGATGCTCAGGTGCGGAACCACAGGGATCCCGCGGCTGTGGGCTTCTCCAGCCAGGCGCATGCCTTCGGTGATGCCGCAACGGCCGAGGTCCGGCTGGAGGACCTCGACTGCCCGCGCCGCGAAGAACGGCGCCATCTCGTAGCGCGTCCGGTAGCTCTCTCCAATCGCGACTGGAGTCTCAATCGCTGCCGCCAGTTCGCCATGAGCCTCGGGATTCTCGGGCGCGAGAGGCGCTTCGAACCACACCGCGCCGCGGGCGTCGAGTTCGCGCCCGAACTCCAGCGCCGATTCCGGAGTATGCCGCCACAGTGCGTCCACGGCATAGCGCGCGGGGGGCAGCCCGTCCATGGCGGCGAAAAACCCGGATGGTGTTGGTGTGTCGTAGAACAGCTTGAACAGCGTGAACCCCTCGCCAGCGGCGGACCGGGCGGCGTCGGCGCGATTGGCAGCGGGGAGCCCGCTATAGTAAGCGGGAATCGCGGCGCGCGGCGATTCCGCGAGCATCTGGGACACAGGCTTCCGGGCGGACTTCCCTGCGAGGTCCCACAGCGCGATGTCGACGCCGCTGATCGCATCCAGCATGAATCCGCCGGTCTGGCCGCGCACGCGCATGGCGGAGTACATGCGCTCCCACCACCAGGCGATCGATTCGGCGGTGGCTTCGAACTCCTGATTCAACAGGACAGGCGTGAGCAGGCGGTCGATGATCGTGCAAGCGACTTCGGGGGCAAGCGGCGCTTGGGCTTCGCCCCAGCCTTCGAGTCCATCGGTGGTGGTGATGCGCACCACGGCAGTCTCGAAGTCGGTCGAGTAGAGGCAAGGAAACACCTGCGACCAGCGGTAGTTCGAGGGTCCCGCTGCGAGCTGGGTGGGCGAACCCGCCCGTCCCGTTGCGCCCGCGATATCCCGCGGCAGACGGATCGCGCGCGCCTCAATCGAGCGGATTCGCATGCATCTCCCGGAGCGCGGCGAGCTCCGCGAGTCCAGCGGCGTTGAGGGCCTGGGTCGGGTGGCGGACCCGGGCGCTGCGCAACACGCCCGCCGCGGCGAGATTGTGCTTGGCGGCGGCGACCCCGAGTCCCGGCTGAAGTTCGTAGCGGATCAACGGCAACGCGGCGGTGAAGAGCCGCCAGGCTTGTGCTTTCCGGCCTGCCTCGAGATGCGCCCAGATCGCGACATAGGTGGAAGTGATGTCGCTTGACGGCATCGTGCCGACTGCGCCGCGCTCGAACTCTTCAATGAGGAACTGTCCGTTGAGCCCTCCGAAGATGTCGAACTCCGCCGTGGCCGCACCGAGTGCGCCCGCCAGTGCTCCGATCTTGGGGGCCGTGGGAGGCGCCTCGACTTTCGCCGACCGCACATGTTCGATCTCGCGGGCCATGCGCGCGAGCAGCGCCACCGGCATCGCGACCTGCGTCATGAGCGGCGCATCCTGCACCATGATCGGGATGGAGACGGCGCGCGAGATGGCCTCGTAATAGAACATGAGCCCGTCTCCGTCGGGCTTGAGCAAGTAAGGCGGCAGGATCATGAGTCCGTCAGCGCCCATGTCCTGCGCTTCCCGGCTGAGCGCGGCTGCGGCGTCGGTCCCGGTGTGCCCGGAGCTGACGATCAGAGGGACCCGGCCGTTGACGCGAGCGGTGATACGCTTGAGCATCTCGATCCGCTCGGAGGCGAGCAGGGTGTAGCCTTCGCTCGCGTTGCCAAAGAGTCCGAGTCCATGCGCGCCCTGTGAGAGGAGGTGCTCCACCAGGCGGTCGAGCGATTCAAAGTCCACTGATCCGTCGTCGTGGAAGGGCGTGACGACGATCGGGTATACGCCGCGAAACATGAATCTTCGATTCTAGCAGCGCCGGTCCAGTGAGCTACCGGTTCAGAACGACAGCCGGATCACTTGGGCATCGCTCGCCGCACGCCGATGACGCTTCGATTAGTCTGGTAGGGTGCTGATCCTCGCGACCCTCGCCACGCTCCCCGGAGCCTATTTTCCACTGCTCGAGGCTGGAGCGGCGAAGGCCGCGAAGATACTCGACTCGGCTCAACCACTCACACTGGCTGCGATTGAATCACGCCCCGCGACCCGCCACTTCCCGTACATGATGCTCGCGCCCGCGGTCCTCTACACCAGCCAGCACCCGGCGAATCCCGGCCGCGGACAGAAGCGGCACCTCGACCTCGCCATCCGGATCGGCGACCTGCTGGCCGATGAGGACGAGCGCGGGACGTTCGAGCCCCGCGGCGACAGCGATTGGGACACCTACATGTGGCTTGAGACCTGGCGCCTGCTCGGGCCCCAATTGGGTGAGACCCGCAAGGCGCGATGGCGCAAAGCGATCGAGCGCAACATCGCGCTTCTGGTCCGCGACGCAACGGACCGCCTGGATTTCCCCTGGTACCATTCGCCGTTCATCGGAACTTCGCCGAACCACTATGTCCAGTGGGCGACGCTGTTGCACCTGGGCGGAATCTCGTTCGGGCGCAAGGATTGGCAGGATCTCGGCACGAAGATCCTCCGCCGGTTCGCGCTCACCGAGCAGTCGCCGGGAGGATTCTGGGGTGAGCACAACCGTTCGGGTCCGACCACCGGGTACAACCACCTGACGCTCACCGGAGTAGCGCTGTACTGGGAGCACAGCCGCGATCCGGAAGTGATGCCCGCACTGCGCCGGGCGATGGATTTCCATCGCAATTTCACTTTCCTGGATGGCGCTGCCGTCGACGTGATCAATGACCGCAACCGCTACTGGGCCGTGAGCGCCTGGGGACAGTTCGCTTTCAGCCACTGGCCGGACGGGCGAGGCTATGCGGAGTTCGTCGCGAGCTTCTTCAAGCCGGAGACAATTGGAACCGACGTGGGCCGCCTCGCACAGAGCGCCCTTTACTATCACGAGGGACCGTCGGAACCCGCGCCCCAGCTTCGTACCGCCTACCACCACCAGATCGAAGAGGGCGCTGGAATCCGTAAGTCTGGACCCTGGCAGGTAGCGCTGTCCGGCATCATGAGCACGCAGGCGATCAACAGCCGGTTCTACTTGGACCGCCAGGGACACATCAGCGTTTTTCACGACAAGCTCGGGCTCATCATCACTGGCGCAAACTCCAAGCGTCAGCCCGAGCTCGCCACGTTTTCCGAGAAGCTCATGGACCAGACCGTACACATGCCCATCACGACCCGGTTGCAGATGGGCGGTCCGGCCGACCGGTTGTCGCTCGCGTTCCACACGTTTTTCAGCGACCTCTACATCCCGGCGGCGAAACCGGACGAGTTGACGATGCGTTTCGTGATCAGTGGACGTGGGCGTCCAGCGGAGGATCCCACGTTGACCCTGCAACTTTGCCTGAAACCGGGTGAGTTGAAGACGGGAGCCGGCGCGGTGGTTTCCGTGTCGAAGGAGCGGCTCGAATTGCGGGGCGAGCAACTGGCCGGCTCCGTCTCCCACCGTGGCTGGACGTTGCATGTCGATCCTTCGGCGAAGCTCGTCTGGCCGGTGTATCCGCACAACCCGTACTCAGATCAACCGGAAACTTCAATCGAGCGCGCGGTAGCGGCGGTGTCTGTTCCGTTGAAGCTGAAGTCGCAGCCAGGACGTTATGTGCGTGCCAACGAGCAGGAGATCATTTTCCGGCTCAGCACGAGCGCGAGCGCCACGCCCAGAGCCGAAAGCGCCGCGCCCAGGAACACGGACCGCGGCCGGTAGCGCAGCTCCACTTGATGGACGCCCGCCGGGACGGCCACGGCGCGCATCAGTCCGTTCGCTTCAATCACCGGGGTGTGCTGGCCGTCGACAAGCGCCTCCCAGCCGGTGCTCCAGGCGCTGCCCTCAATCAACAGGCCCGGACATGCCATATCCACCGCCACCCGGATTCCGTTGGGCTGGTACTCGCGAACGGTGGCTTGTCCAGCTTGTGCGCATCCGGTCAGGGCGGGAGGATCACCGGGGAAAAACGCTGTATCGCGAAGTGCCTGATGACGGTTTTCGACCAGATCCCGGATTCCATGCGCGAAGTTGGCTAGACGCTCCGTCCGATGGACCACCCAGACCCGGGGGAACGCGGAGCGGTCTTCGAACACCTTGAGTCCACTCGAACCACTGAACGCGAGGTCCTGAAAATTCCCCGACGGCTCACCGGCGATCCGGAAGCGGGTGTTGAGAACCCTCGCTCCGTTGTCTGCGTAGGCGGGCCAGGCCTCGAGATTGCGCGTCAGGCTCGCCAGGTACCCACCCGGGGCCTCGAATCCGTGCCATGCGGCCCAGTTTGTTTCCAGCTTCGTGCTGTCAGTCGTGATCCGGAACAACTCCCGCTGGGATCTCAGGAACTTCGCGATGTCGGTGTTGGAGCGCATGCGCGCGGTCCACTCCATGCGGCCGGGATCGGACCGCGGCGCGATGAGAACACCGGTGTTCGCGTTCAGCTCCATCAGCATGACGAGCAGGAGAGGAGTTGGCGCACGATGGTGGAACGCCAGCGCGGTGGCCCACATGGCGAGCACCGCCAAGCCGGTCCGGGGATCGGCCCACGCCGGAGCAGCAAACTGGGTCACCAGCGCGAACACCAGCCCGGCCACGGTGAGCGTCAACGCGGTCCGCCGGAGCCAGGCGGAGCCAGATTGATCCCGAAGCGCATCCAATCCGAACGCCGCCAGGACAGCCACTCCCAACGTGAACAGATTGAGCGCTGCGCCCGGGGTCCGGGCCTTCTCCGCCATCGGGACAAGGCCGTAGAAACCCCCCTCCAGGAGCGAATGTCCGCCGAGCGAATAGAACCAGGCGGCGACCGCGAGGAGCGTGAGTGGCGGAACTGGCGAGGTCCGCCAGCACAACGCCACGCCGGTCAACGCCAGAGTGAATAGCGCGACGCCAACGAATGGGTCTACATTGTGGTGCCGCATCGGCAGCACAATTGCCACGATCCGGTTGGCGGGCACCGACAACTTCTCATGGACAGAGTACGGCACCGGCTGATCCCAGCCGAGCGCCTCGGATTCCCCGACCCAACGCAGCGCGGATTTCCCGTATTCACGCGCCGGGAGAATTTGGATCGCGCCTGTGAGTCCGGCGATCAATACCGCGACCGCCGCGAACCGGATCCGGCTCCAGCGCTGCCAGCATCCGGCCAGCCAGACGCCCCCCGCGGCGAACGAGATGAACAGCGGAATCTGGTGGTGTCCACTGAGCCACGAGAGTCCCAGCGCAAGACCCGAAAGCGCCGCGTTCGCCAAGGAATGTTCACCCCGCAACGAGCGGAACAGGAACATGAGAACCAGCGGCGCCCAAACCGCGCCGTTGATCATCTGGGGCCAGTTTGTCGTGCCGAGATAACCGCTGAAGCTGAATCCGAGCCCGGCCAGGGTGGCGGCGGTCCGGCTTCGGCCTAAGTCCCTGCAGAACCAATAAGCAAAGCCCGCAGCCATCCAGTGGATGGCCACCAGGTACCATTGGAGGTAACCGGTGCGGATGGCGCCGTGCTCCGACAAGGGCAGCAAGAAGAGAATCCAGTTGAGCGGATATGCCGCTCCCGGCTGTGCCTGGCCGAGCAAGGGCTGCCCGGTCCACAGGCTTGGATCCCACAAGGGAAAAATGCCCTGATGCCACTGGCGTGCCTGGGTGTTTAACCAGGGCATCACCTGGGTGGCGAAGTCAGGACCCCAACCCCAGTCGTACTGGCGGGTGAACACGATCTTCCAGTAGAAGGCGGTGACAGCCGCCAACAGCAGGAGCGCCATTCTCACCATCGGCGGCAAACCACCACGAGAGCGGCCAGGCCCAGCAGTGTGATTCCAGCCCCGTAATACACAGCCCGCGGCCGGTACCGCATCTCCACTTGATGCGTTCCGGCCGGGACGACCACGGCCCGCATGCCTCCATTGACGCGGTAGACCAGCGCGGGCTTTCCGTCGATCTCAGCGGTCCAGCCAGCGAACCAGGTTTCAGACAGCACCACCATCCCGAGGCAAGGCATCTTCGCTCGAATGCGGATGCGCGAGGCCCGGTGTTCCTCGATTTCCGCGCCGCCCTCACCCAGACAGGGAGTCAAGTCCGGGACCGGCTGGTTCTCAACGATCGCCGCGCTATAGAGGTCGGTCAAACGCGTGCGGATGATTTCATTGGTCTCGTCGCGGCCGCGCGAACGGATGATCCCGGAAACAATCCACACTCGGGGAAATGTTCCCGGATTGTAGTACAAGCGCCATTCACCCTCGCGCGCCACCTCCTGCTGGAACCCCGCAGTGGGCGCCTTGCCAACACTGAACTGGACCCCGTAGAGCAGCCTCGGCTCCCACGCCCCCAACTCATAGCGCACCGGATCTTCAAGCACCGCCGGCTGGTATCCGCCCCACATCTCGATCCCGTGCCAAGCGCCCCAGTTCTTGGGCATGGCCGTCTCACCCGGATCGATGCGGAACCGTCCCGGCTGCTGGCGGATGTAATCAGCAAAAGCAGTGAAGCCGTTGATCGACAAATTCCATTTGTTCCGGTCCCGGTCACCGCGCGGCGCGAGAAGTCCCGCCGTGCTGTGCGCGAACTCGGTGACCGCGAGGGCGATCAGAATCGCACTCGATTGGCCCGCCGGTAGCGCGCCACGCCGCCACGCCTCGATCGTCCCTGCGGCGATCAGTGCGGCGGCGGCGGTGATGCCAATGGCCGGCTCGCCCTGCGAACCATGCACGAATTGAATCGCCGCCATGGCGCTCACGCCGATTCCCGTGAGCGCCCAGACAGCGTGGCGGCTCCATGAACCGGTGCCGCGCTGCAGGTGATCGAGTCCAACGGCTGCCAGCGCTGCCAGCGCAGTGTTCGTCAGGAAGATCGCTGTTGCTGGATTACGCGCTTTGTCCGCATCCGGGATCAGTGCGTAGAGCAGTCCCTGTACCAGGCTCCAGCCGCCCATGGCGATCACCAATCCCGCGCCCGCCACTGCCGCCAACACACGGACTTCGGGCCGGTGCCAGGCGGCCGCGAGCCCGAGCAGCGCCAGCACCACGCAGACCGCGCCCATGTGCGGGTCGGCATGGAAATAGCCGGAAGGATAAATGAATCCCAGGATCGTCGTGGGTACGAATGAGAACTTCTCGTGTACCTCGTACGGCACGCGCTGATTCCACGCGACCGGATCGGCGTAACCCACCCAGCGGAGTGCCGCGCGCCCGAATTCGATCCCCGGAAGAAGTTGCGCGGCTGCGATGAGCGCCATGAAAGCCGCCGAGATCCCGGCTTGCCACAGGCGCTTCCGCCAGATCCAGACACCGAGGCTGACGATGGCAAGGAAGAGCGGCACCTGCGGATGTCCACTGAGAAACGCGGCTCCGAGTCCGGCGCCGGACAGAGCTGCGTTCCGCACAGGCCGGTGTCCTGCGAGTGCCCGTAGTTGATACAGCAGGACAAGCGGAGCCCAGCAGGCGCCGTTGACCCACTGCGGCCACGGACTCGTCCCCACGAATCCGTCGAACGCGAAGGCGGATCCACCCAGAGCGGACGCGGATCGCGAGAGTCCAAGGCTGCGGCACAAGCGGTAACAGAACACCAGCGCGACAAAGTGCAACAGCACCCGGTAGGCACCCAGGTAGCCTGGCCGGAGCCTGCCATCCTGGAGTGGCGAAAGAAAGAGCAGCCAGTTCAACGGATAGAAAGAGCCGGGTTGCATTTGCGCGGCCAGCGGCTGGCCGTTCCATGGGTAGCTGTCCCACAGCGGAAGCTCACCCTGCTGGATCTGCCGGGCCTGGGTCTGGAACCAGGGCAGGACTTGGGTCGCCAGATCTTCTCCCGTTGTCCACTCGTACTGCTTGGTCAGCGTGAGCTTCCAATAGAACCCGATAGTCAGCGCAAGCAGCAGGAGCGCGGTTCCGGCTCTATGGATCCGATGGGCCAACCGACCATTCTACCGGTGATAGACTCGCTTCAATGGACGACCGGGCTCAGGTGATGAGCGTGGCGGAGCGGCTCAATCAGTCCCGGGCTCGACCCGTTCGAGAGATACTGGGGCGCGAGATCCAGCGCAGGAGGACCGCCGGTGAGTAGGCTGGAATTGGGTTTGCTTCGCGCGGTGATCCTGGGCGCCGCAGCGGCGCTGGCGATTCACTGGAGAGCTGCTGAGCCGCCAACGGTGCTGTTGGTCATCGGCGCGGTGCTGGTCCTTACCGAATGGCTGAGGATCCGGCGGGCTGGGCAGCCTGAGCCTCCGAGTGCTCGTAGCCGCGCCGTGGGAACTTCGCGGTGATGATGGCGATCACCGCCAGTTGCACGGCGATCATGGCACCAATGCAGATCGCAACCGAATAGCCCGCTACGTCGAGGGAAGCGCCAGCAGCGGCCCCTGTCAAAGCAACCGGAAGTGTCCTCATGCTTCTCTATCGGCTGCCCCCGGCCAGCTCCAACACGGGATACAGCGATCACCTGAGTCGAATACAATGCTTGAATCACCCATGAGATTCGACCGCCGCACCTTCCTCCAATCCGCACCCCTCGCGCTCCTCACCGCCCCAGCGGCCGCTGCACCTCCCAAGAGCCTGCGGATTTCCCGCATCGAGACCTGGAAAGTGATCGTCCCGATGCGCCCCGGCACCACTGTCAGCCTCGACTTTGGACCTTCGCTCGACATCCGGCTGCGCGACTTCGACAAAGTCCCCAAGTTCATCATCCGGCTCACAGGAGAAAACGGAGTCACCGGACTTGGCGAAACGGGCCGCGGGGAGCGCGCTGCCGCGCTCGATAGCAATGTCCGCTATCTCACCGGCAAGGATGCGCTCCAACTCGACCTTGGCCGTTCCCACCTCGGGCTTCCGGACGGATCCACCGCCGACGCTTTCGAAATGGCGGTCTATGACCTGATGGGCAAGACGCTGGGCCTGCGGGTGTGCGACATGCTGGGCGGATGCCGCCAAAAACAGGTCGCCGTGACCTATTGGACCGGCCAGCGCACCGAGCCGGACCTGCTCGCCGTTTGCCGCCGTGCGCAGGAGCAAGGCTACCACCACCTCAAGTTCAAAGGCCGGAAGGGTGACCCTATCGCCAAGCTGCTCGCCCTCGTGAACAAGCACCATCCCGATCTCGAACTGACCGTCGACTTCAACCAGTCCTTCCACGATCTGGCGAGCTTCCTGCCCATCGCCAAGGCGCTGGACCAGGGATATCACCTGGTGATCGAGGATCCGATCCCGCCCAACCTCGATTGGTGGGCGCAGATGCGCCAGCGGACCGCGATCCCCTACGCGCTCACAACCAGCAATCCCGCCACGATGAACCAGGCGATCAAAGCGAACGCGGCCGACGTCTTCAACCTGGGCGGGGACATGCGCCACTTTGTGCGCGTGTGTGCCGTGGCGGAATCAGCGGGCATCCCGGTCTGGCACGGATCCGGGGTGGAACTCGGCATCCGCGACATGTCGTTCGTGCACGCGGCGGCGGCCACGGCATCCTGCACCATTCCGTCGGATACGTTGTCGTTCCTGCGTGAGAGCGATCTCATCGGCGGAGCGTTCGCGCCCCGGAACGGAATGATCACCGTGCCGGACAAACCCGGACTCGGGATCGAACTCGACGAGGCGGCGGTGAAGCGGTTCCAGGTGGCCTAGAGCATTTTCACATTTTATATACATCTAGCTATGCCCGATATCCGCAACTCCGGCAATAGGCGCGGACTTGTTCTGGGGTGAGATGCTGGAGGGCCTCAGAGAGTGCATGTTCGAGCGCGGCGG
>VFZX01000021.1 GCA_016871015.1 Acidobacteriota bacterium
TCATGCTGACCAAATCCCGGTAGCTCAACTTGAAGCTCAGGTACCACCGCACGCACAACACCACAATCTCCGCGTCGAAATGGCGGCCAGCGAACAACTCTTCAACCGGAACGAAGGAGGGCATTACGTCATTTTCTCTCATCTCGGCCGGTTTGCACCAGAGCCCTTCAACTCTTGATCGCGAGCACGGCATCGAGCGGCGCGCCGGTGACGCGGCCGCTCACCTCGCCGAATCCGGCTTCGGTCAACAGTCGCGTGTACTGTGCCAAACTGCGCTCGCGGCCTTCGGTGCACACCAGCATGTTGAGGGATTGCATGTGCGCGTGGACGGGTCCTGCCAGATCATCGGCAAGCAGCTTCTCCGCGATCAATAGACCGCCGCCGGCCGGCAGCGCAGCGTGGATCTTGGTAAGCAGAGTCCGGATCTTCGGCTCGCTCCAGTCGTGAAGGATCCGGCCGAGCGCGTAGAGATCGGCGGACGGCAGAGGATCGATGAAGAAGTCGCCCTCGATCAACTCGACACGGGAGCCGGCCGTGAATTCGCGCGCGTTCCCGATCACCGCGGGCAGATCGAACACGGCCACCTGCATCCCCTCGTAGCGCGCGGCCGCCGACACCGGGAGGTGGCCCGTGCCGCCGCCCAAGTCGACCAGACGCGTAAACCGCGTGAGGTCGAATGCCGCGACCACAGCCGGACTCGACAGCAGCCCGAATCCGTGCATGCCCAGCAGGAACTCGCGGCGTGATTCCGGCGTGCGGTAGAAGTGCGAGAACAGCGGACCGTCGAGCCCGTATGTCTGTTTCCACCGGTGAGTTCCTTCGCGGATCGCATCTTCGAGGTTTCCCCACAGTGGGTAGAGGACATCGTTCGAGTACTGGATGTAGCCGGCAAGCGTCGACGGCGAGCCGCGAAACAGGTACGCCTGCGCGGTGGCGCTGTTGGCGTAAGCCGCCCCTTGCCGGGCCAACAGGCCCAGAGCCACGCACGCGTCCAGCAGCCTCGCGCAGGTGTCCGGATCGGTGCGTGTTGCCGTGGCGATGTCAGGGCCCTCGCGTGGTCCGGCCGCAAGTTGGTCGAACACGCCGAGCGACAACGCGGTGAACATCGTCTTCGAACGCCGAAACGCCTCGATCAGATCGATCACGGGTGTGGGATCAGCCATAATTCATCAGATGATCATAGCCGAGCTGCTCGACCGCCTTGCCGGCGAGCGTAACCCGTCCAGGCTTCCCCGCTTTGATGCGGCCGATCCTGGTCAGCGGCAACGTATCATGGCTCTCCGGGATGCGAGCCTGCGGAGAAGCGGTGAACAGCAGCTCGTAATCCTCGCCGCCGTGGAGCGCCACGTATTCCGACGCGCCTGGAAACACCGGTAGCTCCCCATCGATCTCCGCGGCGACGCGCGACTCAACGCACAGCCGGTGCAAGTCGGTCGAGAGTCCGTCGCTCAAGTCCATGCAGGCGGACGCCTTGCCCCGGAGGAACCGGCCGAGTTTGAGGCGCGGAACGGGATGCACGTGCCGCTTCCACGCCTTGGTACCGGGTTCGTTCATTCCCTTTGCCGATCCGCCCAGCGTGCCGCTCACGTAGACCAGGTCGCCCGGCTTGGCGCCCGATCTTCTGAGCGCCTGGCCGCGCGGAACCGAACCCACAACCACGATGTCGCAACTGAACGTCATCGCATGCGCGGTGTCGCCGCCGAGCAGGGGCACGCCGAGCTCGCTCTGTCCGGCGTAGAACCCACGGATCCACACATTGTCCGTACTGTCCGAGGTTGCAATCGACACCAGGTACCCTCGAGGATCGCCGCCCATCGCCGCAATGTCGCTGATGGCACGGGCCAGCGCGCAGTATCCCACCTGCCTTGCCGTGTGCGTCTCGAAACGGAAATGCACATTCTCGATAAACTGATCCGTCGTGATCAATAAGTCGCAGTCCGGCGGCGGACGCAGGACTGCGCAGTCATCGCCCAGATCCACTCCGATGCGTTTCAACCGGGCAACCATCTGCAGCTCGGTCACTCGATCACCAGGCCGCTTGGTAGCTCCTCGCCGAAAATCCGGCTGAGCGTCTCGGAATCGCGCGTTGATGCGCCCTCCAGCACCGGCAGCAGCCGTGCGGCGTCCTTGTGTTGCTCGATCACCCGGCGCGCCACCCCGATGGAGGCGGGTGGCAAGTCCCGGTAGGCATCGCCGGTCCGGCGTGCCAGCGCGGCCAGCGTCTCCGCCGCCGGCAGGACCTTGGCCAGCGCATCCACCCAGCGCGCCGCGGTGGCGGCGGGCAGCACCTGGTTCGAAGGTCCGTGGAACAGGTTACGCGCGCCCAGTCTTCCCAGGCACCACAATTCGCTCTCGCGAAAATCACCCGCGTGGATCCGTTTCACGAGCGCGTCGCCAAGCTCGGTACGGGTGTGCGCGGGCAGCAGTTCGAGCGAACAGGCGCAACGCCACATTTCACGCAAAAGGCTCGAGTTCACCCGCACCTTCTGGTTCTTCCGCGGCATGATGGAACCGGCGATCCGCTGGTAGATATCAGCCTGCTGGTTGCGGTTTAATCCGCCCGCCACGCGTCCCCAGAAAATCCACCACTCGCTCTCGTTCTGGACCGCGTTCGGGAACGCGATGCCGCTCGCGAACATGCGCCGCGCGATCTCGATCCGGTACTCATCGCCCGGGAATCCGAAGCCCGGACGCAAACACAACCCGCAGAGGTTGAGCCATCGCGCTTCGAGTGCCGCGCCCCGCTTGCGGCTCTCCGCCAGCGACAGGAACAGATCCGCCATCCGCCGGATCGCCGATAGCGGCCAGGAATTGCGGCCGAGCGCAAGCGTCTGTTCAAGCCGCGCTGGCAGGGCTTCCGGTTCGATTGTGAACCGCTCGAACGTGTCGCGGATCAGCGACTCCGCCGCAGTTAGCGCCTCATCCGGAATCACCGCGGCGGGACGCGCGGGCGCATCCGCGTTGGCCTGCTTACGCAGCTCGAACTGAAGCCTCCAACGGTGTTCGCTGATCTTGGACTCGGCCCAAAGCTCGAGCGTCCCGACTTCGGTCAGTTTCGCGCCGAGCCTCACCGGGACGGTCCGTTCACCCGGCTTGCCGAAGCGGATCACTGCATTGAGAGGAGCGTGCCGGTGCAGGACTCCCTCCTCGACATCGGACTTGGGAAAACTCACGAGGCTTCCGATCGGGTCGTCCAACCGCGTGAGCGAGCTGTAGAGCCGGAAGGTCACCGGCTTGTTAGCGACAAGCTGCAGGCCCTCCTGTTCGATATGGAGTGTCTCGCCTTCCTGCGTGCCCCGCGGCATGATGGTGACGGTGTTGAGCGCGCCGTCTTTGGAATCGAGCTCGACGTAGTAGGATCGCGGAAGCCCCCCACGGACCACCAGTCCCGCGCCCGTCGTGCGGACGTAGCTGTAGTAGGCCGCGCCCACGGCCACCGCCAGATCGAGGCCGCGATTTTCGAGGATCAGCGGCCGTTTGCCAAACCAGCTCTCGAGCACGTCGGCCGTGCGGTTCCGCAAGAGATCGGGGATAAAGAAACCGCCGTTGAACAGCACCGCGTCAGGCACGGCGTTGCCTGAGTCCGCGAGGAACGCGGCGAGATGGCGGGTGATTGCCGGGTCGTTCTCGTAGGGCAGGCCGAGTTCGCCGAACGGGCTCATCTCCTCTCTCTGCGGCCGGTCCGTCGCGGCGCACGAAGACAGGAATCCGTCGAGGGCCAGCTCGAGCGCTTCTTCCCGTGTGATCTCGGTACGCAGCGTCCCGCCGATGAGCGAGCGGCCAGCACCGAGGATGGTGATGGGCACGCGGTCCACCGTGGCGTCGGCGAGCATCCGTTCCTTGGCCGCGGCGCACTGGCGGCGCAACGCGGTTTTTTGGCGGACGGAGAGCTGGGCGTTGAGTTTGGATTCGGCGAGCCACGACAGCGTCAGGTCCAGGTTGTCACCGCCGAGCAGCAAGTGGCGGCCGACCGCGGTGCGCGTGAAGTCGATCCGGTCGCCGTCGCGGTGGACCTTGATCAAAGTGAAATCGGAGGTCCCGCCTCCGACGTCGATGACCAGCACGATCTGGCCGTCGAACAGGTCCTTGCGCGACTGTGCCAGGTGATTCGCGATCCAGGAATAGAACGCGGCGGCCGGCTCTTCGAGCAGCGTCAGTTTGGCAACGCCCGCGGCCTGCGCGGCGGCGACGGTCAATTCGCGCGCCTCTTCGTCGAACGATGCCGGAACGGTGAGCACCACTTCGTTCCCGCCGAACGGCTCGTTCCCGGCACGCTCCCACGCCTCGCGCATCGCGGCGATGTAAGCCGTCGACGCCTCCACGGGGCTGAACAGGCGCCCGCCCTCGCCGGCATCCCACGGCAGGATCTTCGCGGTCCGGTCCACTGCCGGATTCGACAGCCAGCTCTTCGCCGAATGGACCAGCCGTGTCGGTGTCAGCGCGCCTTGCTCGCGAGCGTGGACGCCCACTTGCGGCGTGTCCCCCGTCAACAGGAAAGACGGCAGCGTGCGCCGCGCCTCGACGATCCCTTCCGCCACCGGCTGGGGGATGTCCAGCACATGGACGGGCGGAAACTCAGCGTCCTCGGTCTCCGAGGCGCGAATGTAGGCGAGCGCGGAGTTCGTGGTACCCAGGTCGATTCCGATGAAAGAGCGCACGCGCCGCTACTCGACTTCCACTTCGGCGGGCGCGACAATCGTCACCGCTTCGCCCGCCTTGAGCGAGGGCAGCGTGACGCGCTCCACCTTCCAGCCCTTGTGCCGCAGGATGCCGGAATCCACTTTGCCATCGGGTGGGACCTTCCCGATCAGCTTGACGCCCTTGTGCTTGGAGCTGAGTCCGGCGGCGGCGAGACTGGTCGGGGTGTCCTCCACTCCGTCGATGACCGGAGCGAGCTTCATCACCCGCTCCAGCACAGTCTTGCACTGGGTGTGAATGTTGCGCATCGCCTGGCCCACCTGCTCGTCGCTATACGGCGTGATGTCCTCCATGAAGAAGTCCACCAGCCGCGACTCCTGCTGCAGCAGGCCCAGGAACTGGACCGCGCCATCGGCCGGTTTCGCGGGCTCGGCTTCCGCCTTGGGCGCGGAGCCCGGCGTCTGCGGCACCGAAATCCTCCGGATCAGGCCAAGTTCGACAACGATGTCCTCCGGGAGCTTGCCCGAAGAGAGGAGCGAAAAGAAGCTCCGGAACGCGAGTGAAACACGTGACAAGATCAGTACCTCAAAAGTTTTAGGATACAATGCAGGGGCTACGGTCCATGGACAAGTTCATCATCATCGGCCCGCAAGGCGCCGGCAAAGGAACACAGGCCCAGCTCCTGTGCAGTGAATTCGACTTCGTGCATATCTCGATCGGGGATATTTTCCGGTGGCATATGCGACACCACACCAAGCTGGCGGCGCGCGTGACGCGCATCATGAATGAAGGCCGCCTGGTGCCCGACGAGATCGTCGAGGAGGTGGTGGGGAAGCGCCTCCAGGAGCACGACTGGAATTGGGGATTCGTGCTCGACGGCTTCCCGCGCACCCGCTCGCAAGCCGAGTACCTCTTCGAAAACTGGAATCTCGACCGCGCCGTCTACCTCGACATCCCTGACGACGTGGTGTTCGACCGCGTGGCGATTCGCGCCGCTGTCGGTGAGGGCTCCGGATTCACCAAGCGCGCCGACGACAATCCGGCCGCGCTGCGTGTCCGCCTCGGCGAGTTTCACGGCAAGACCGCGCCGTTGCTGCAGCTTTTTCATGACAAGCACATGCTGGTGACGGTCGACGCCAACCGGCCCATCACCGAGGTCTACGAGTCCATCAAGGAGGCCCTCGATCTGTGCGGGCCAAAGGGGGGCAAATGATGTCGCGAACGGGACTGTTGCTGGCATCGGCCGCCATCATGATGGCCCAGAACACCAGGCTGGTGCGCGACGGA
Source organism: Acidobacteriota bacterium (assembly GCA_016871015.1). Lineage (GTDB taxonomy): Bacteria > Acidobacteriota > Terriglobia > Bryobacterales > Bryobacteraceae > SYLY01. The sequence continues at coordinate 5,926 of VFZX01000021.1, forward strand.
CGCCAGTTGTTCGTGAAGCAATGCTCGGCTTGCCATGGCGACAACGCTAAAGGCGGCCGCGGATCCGATCTCACGACTGGCGAGTGGAAACACGGCGGCACCGATCAGGAGCTGACGCGAAACATCACGAAGGGAATTCCGGGAACGCAGATGCCTGCTGTCCCGTTGCCGGAGTACGATGCACGGGCGATCATCGCGTTCCTGCGTTCTGTCTCGTCGGGTGGACCGGATGAGCAGGTCTCCGGTGACCCGGAACGCGGCAAGACGCTGTTCTTCGGCGCTGCGGGATGTTCCAAGTGCCACATGTACGCCGGGCACGGGGGAAGGCTCGGTCCTGATCTGACCCAGGCCCGGGCACGGTACAAGGTGGCGGACCTGCGCAAATCGATTCAGGATCCTGGGGCGAGGATCGCCGCTGGATTCGAAACCGGCGTGGCGAAGCTGAGATCGGGACAGACGGTCCGCGGCGTGAAGCGCAACGACGACACGTTTTCCGTGCAGATGATGGACCCGTCGGAGAAGCTGCATCTGCTGATGACGCGGGACCTGGCGTCATTCGACAAGCCGTACGAGTCGATGATGCCTGCCTACACGGGCCCGGACCTCAATCACCTGCTCGCGTTCCTGTCGAAATTCGATCCTGGCACGATGCCGGTCCCGGAATGGAAGCCCGCGGCTGACTTCAACGTTTCCTACCGCCGGATCCTGAACGCGAAGGCTGAGCCGCACAACTGGCTCACCTACTGGGGCGACTTCCAGGGGCGCCACAACACCCCGCTCAGCCAGATCACGCCGGCCAACGTGTCCCAACTGAGAAGCGCCTGGGCGCTTCAATTTGGCGGCGGGACCAACGAAACCACGCCCATCGTGGTGGACGGAGTGATGTTCGTCACGGGTCCGCTGAATGCCGCGGCGGCCCTTGATGCGCGCACCGGACGCCCGATCTGGCGGTACAACCGCAGGCTGCCAAGCGTCGCGAGCCACTGCACGGTGATGACGAACCGGGGCGTCGCGGTGCTGGGCGACCGCGTCTACATGGCCACGCTCGACACGCACCTGGTAGCGCTCGATGCCAAGACTGGCAACGTGATCTGGGATGTCGCGGTGGACGACTACACCAAGGGGTTTTCGATCACGCACGCGCCACTGGCGATCGACGGCAAGATCATTGTCGGCGTCACCTCGGGTGAATGCGCACTGTACGGGTGGGTGGATGCGTTCGATGCGGCCACCGGCAAGAAGCTGTGGCGCGTGCACGCGATCGCACAGGAAGGCGATCCGAACCGCGCGAGCTGGTCCGGCGACTCGGCGAAGTACGGCGGCTCACCGACCTGGACCACTGGCACCTATGATCCTGATACGGACACGATCTTCTGGGCGACCGGAAATCCGGGTCCGGACTACGATGGCACACCGCGCGATGGCGACAACCTGTACTCGTGCGCGGTTCTGGCGATCGATCCGAAGACCGGCCGGTTAAAGTGGTGGTTCCAGTATTTGCCCCACGATGTCCACGATTGGGATGGCAATCAGACGCCGATGCTCGTGGACGGCGTGATCCGCGGGCAGAAGCGTAAGCTGCTGGTGACGGCACAGCGGAACGCGTTCTACTACGTGCTCGACCGCGTCACCGGACAATTCATCAGTGGCAAGGCGTTCGCCAAACAGACTTGGGCGCGAGGCCTCGATGACAAGGGCCGGCCGATCGTGATTCCAAACACGGACCCGACGCCCGAGGGCAACTACGTGTGTCCGGACGCGGCGGGTGCGGCCAACTGGGGCGCCCCGTCCTTTGACGCAGGACTGAATCTGTTCTTCGTCTCAGTGCGCGAGGCTTGTGCGACCTACATGCGCGTGACAAAGTCCCCGGTGCCGGGTGAAGGATACACGGGCGGCGGGCAGGAAATCGATCCGAAGGTCGGGACTCCGGGCGCAGTCCGGGCGCTGGAGGCGACGACGGGGACAGTGAAGTGGAACTATCCGCTGCACACCGGATCCTCTGCCACCGGGGTGATTGCGACCGGTGGCGGTGTGGTTTTCGCGTCGTCGGCGGACGGCAACCTGATCGCGCTGGAGTCGCACACGGGAAGGTACCTGTGGCACTATCAGACCGGCGCCAACATCAAGAGCGGCCCGATCTCGTATGCGGTGGATGGCAGGCAGTACGTCGCTATCGCATCGGACGCGGCGTTGTTCACGTTCCGACTTCCGTAGCCACCCTCATTGTCCCGACGGCGCCTGGTGCACGGCCATCACATCCAGCCCGAAATCGCCGTCCCAGTCGCGCCAAACCGAGTGGCTGTGATTCGAGTAGTTCTGCGTGTTGTTGTACTCGATCAGGAACGACGGGCTTTGGACCCGGTAATAGATCCCCTGCCGTGACCGGTTCCCCGTGGTCGGCTTGCCGATCTCTGGCTGCCGCACCTGGATCCGCTCTGTCTCGCCCGCCCAGGCAAAATACAACTGGTCGAGCGGCGCCTTCCGTGCCTGCTCCATTCTCCGTTCCGCCAGCGGACCCGTTACGTTGTTCGCGTACTCCGCGATCAGTGCCATCAACTGTTCCCGCTGCGCCTTGGTGAGCTGGGAAGCCGGAACCCCCACCGGGTTTTTCTCCAGCCGGGCCCGGACCATCGCCATCGTCATGATGTCGAACGGTGCGAACTCGTCATAGACCGCGCGCTTGCGCTGGCCGCTGTTGAGCGACTGCACCAGGCTTCGCGCCAGATCTTCCTCCGGACCCAGTGCCCGCATGCCCTTGTGCGGCTCCACCGCAACCTCGTGCGGATTGGACCCGAAAAACAACGGACTCGACGACACCGTCTTGCCTTCGCGGATCACGAAATTCAATGCCACGTGGTGGCCCTCGACGCGCCAGCCCCACACTCCCGTGTCCGCCGGCTTGCCGAAAATCGTGAAGTGGAACCGCTCGGCGTCGCGGTTTCCGGTGGTATCGGCCTCGATCACCTTCACCACTTCCTCGATGCTCATGATCGTGGTGGCCTTGACGAATCCAACGTGGCTCAGCCCCGTGGACAGCAGCGCATACGCGAGATGCCGCTGCTTGGGATCCATTTCCTTGAACATGATCCCGCGCCGGTCGCCGCCATGCTCCTGTGCGAATCCGCGCTCCGGAAAGTAATGCCACCTGACGCGCTCGGGACTGTCCATCGCGAATACCGTATTGGCGCGCTGCGCCGGTGTCAACGATTCCGCGAACCGCGACGCGGTGATCGCCATCAAGCCCTCCGGCATCGATCCGCGGTTGGACAGCGCGATGCCTCCTGCAAACGCAACAGAACAGATCAGCCGGATACGAGCGGTGAATCCCATGGAGAGAATTGTACAAGAAATGCTATGATGCCGGTTGTCATGCGCACCGCCGCTGTAGTTCTGTTTGCCGCCACGAGCCTTTGGGGCCAGCCGCCCCTGAGAGTCCCGGAGGGCTGGAAGGTCCACAAGGACCTCGCATACGTTTCCTTCGCGACCGCCCGGCAAAAGCTCGACCTCTACCTGCCGCCGGGCGCCGGACCCCGTCCCCTTGTGATCTGGATCCACGGCGGCGGCTGGCGCGGAGGCAGCAAGGACAACCCGCTACCATTGCGCTCGCTTGCGAACGAGGGTTATGCGATCGCCTCGGTGGGGTACCGGTTGAGCAATCAAGCCAGATTCTCGGCGCAGATCGAGGACTGCAAGGCTGGCATCCGTTGGCTGCGCGCACACGCGGCGGAGTACGGCATCGATCCGAACCGGTTCGCGGTCTGGGGCTCGTCAGCCGGAGGCCACCTCGCCGCACTCTTGGGAACCGCGGGAGACAAGTTCGACATCGGCGAGCACACCGGGTTGTCATCGCGTGTCCAGGCGGTGGTCGACTACTTTGGTCCCACGGACTTCCTTCGCATGGACCAGCACGCGCTCCCCTCCGCGCCCTTCAAGCACGACGCTCCCGAATCGCCCGAGTCGCAACTCGTGGGCGGACCGATTCGCGAAAATGATATCGCCGTCGCGCGCGCCAATCCCGCAACTTATGCGTCGCGTGACGATCCGCCGTTTCTGATCGTGCACGGCGATCAGGACCCGCTCGTGCCGCTCCACCAAAGCGTGATCCTCGAAGAGGCGCTGCGCAAAGCCGGTGTGCCAGCGCGCCTCTACGTGGTGAAGGGCGCTGGACACGGCCAGGGATTCGACATGGATCCCGCAATCCTGCCGATGGTGAAGGAATTCCTCTCGAAATCGCTCGGGCGCCAGTAGGGCTACAGCACCAACCGCAACGGCGACTCGATCAGACTCACGATCTGCTGCAGGAATTGCGCCGCGGCCACTCCGTTGATCACGCGATGGTCGACGGATAGCGACAGCGGAACCGTGGTCCGCGCAGCGATGCGGTCACCGTCCACCACGGGCCGCTTCGCGATCCGGCCTACCGCCAGGATCAACGGCTGGGGTGGATTGAGGATCGCCTGGAAGCGGTCCACTCCAAATGGCCCGAGGTTCGATACCGTCATGCTGCCGCCCCGCAGATCCTCGGGTACCGCCCTGCGCTGCTGGCACTTCTCGACCAGCGCCCCTCGCGCCGCCGCGATCTCCGCGATCGCCGATTTGGAGGCATTGCGGATCACCGGTGCGAGCAGGCTGTCTCCCGCCTGGACCGCCAAACTCACATCGACGCTTCCGAATGGCATAATCGTCCCGTCGCGCCAATAACAGTTCAGTTGAGGCATCGCGTCGAGCGCCATCGCGGCCGCCTTCACCAGCAGGTCGTTGTACGTCACACGGACGCCGTGGCGCTTTTCCAGAATCGGAAGCAGATCCCCTCGCAGCTTGACGAACGCCTCGGCATCGGCATCGGCTTGAACGTAGAAGTGAGGCGCGCGAAAACTCTCTTCGAGCCGCGCCGCCACCACCTGCTGGGTCCCCCGCGGCTTGCCCACGCGCAGCACGTCGGCTTCGACCACGCGATTCGCCCCGGGCGCCGCGGACACAGTGGCGATGTCGATCCCCAGCTTCCGCGCGGCCGCCCGGGCTCTGGGACTGGCGCACTGCCGCGCCGGATGGACGGACTCTCCCTGTGCCAGCAGGTGTCCGAGCACCTGGCCCACAGTGACGGTTCCGCCCGGCTCGGGACCACCTGCGAGCACTTGCAGGATTCCGCTGTCCAGCGACTCCACATCCATCGTCACCTTGTCGCTTTCGAGCGCGAACAACGGCTCGCCTTGCACGACCGTCTCGCCAGGCTGTTTCAGCCAGCCTGCGAACACGCCTTCTTCGGACGACCATCCGAGCCGTGGAACCGTGATCTCAATCGCCATCGCTCACTCCCGCACCAGGCGCCGGATCGCGCCGGTGACGGCCGCGGTGTCCGGCACGACAGCAGCTTCGAGCGGTGGACTGTACGGCGTTGGGACGTGCGCCCCGCTGATCCGGCGGACCGGCGCATCCAGGAAGTCGAACCCCTCGCTCGCCACCTGAGCCGCGATCTCCGCGCCCAGGTTGCAGTGTCCGAACGTCTCATCGGCGATCAACAGGCGTCCGGTCTTGGCCACTGAAGCGATGATCGCGTCCGTGTCGAGCGGCGACACGGTGCGCGGATCGATCACCTCCACCACAATCCCCTCCTCGCGCAACTGCCGCGCGGCCGCAACCGCCCGCGGGACCATCGCCCCGATCGCCGCCACCGTCACACGATCGCCTTCCACCACCACGCGCGCCTTGCCGAATGGAATCTCATATGGCTCCGCGGGCACAGGTCCTTTGGCGGACATCAGCTCGCGAGGCTCAAGAAACAACACCGGATCCTCGCACCGCAGCGCATGCGTGAACAGTCCCTTGGCATCGTACGGCGACGAGGGAACCACAACACGGAGCCCGGGAATGTGACTGTAGATCGAATAGTAGCTGCCCGAATGATGCGTGGCCGCGGAGTGCCCGATCCCGATGCAGCCCCGCAACAGCACGGGCATCTTCAGCCTTCCGCTGCTCATGTACCGCATCTTGGAAATCTGGTTCATGATCTCGCCGAACGCATCGTTCAAAAAATCGATGAACATGAAGTCGACCACGGGCCGCGCGCCCGCCATCGCGGCGCCGCAAGCCAGTCCGGTGAATCCCCGCTCGGCGATGGGAGTGTCGCGCAGCCGCTGTTCACCGTACTTGGCGAACAGACCAACCGTAGTACCGAAGTTGCCGCCACGCCGTCCGATTCCTTCGCCCATCACGAAGATCGCAGGGTTCGATGCCATCTCGTTGTCCAGCGCCTCGAGCGTCGCTGCGACAAACGAGATCTCGCGGCCTGTTCCCGGACCCGGCTCTTGCACCCTCCGCTCCACACCGTACACATACGCCGCGGCATCCGCTGCCACAGGCCACGCAGCCTCCTCGGCGGACTTGCTCGCCGCCGCGACCTCGGCCGCGACCTCACCATCGAGCGCATCCAACGCCGCCGGATCCTCGATCGTCGCGCGGAATCTCTGAATCGGGCAGCGCTCCCTCCACGCGGAAACCTCCTCTCGCGTGCGATACGTGTAGTCGCCCATGCCTTCCGAATGCGGACGTGTCCGGTAGGTGAGGCACTCGATCAACGTTGGACCCTCACCCGCGCGCGCTCTTTCGACCGCTGCCTTCGCGGCCAGCGACACGGCGCGGACATCGTTGCCGTCCACCTGCACGCCCGCCATCCCATACGACCTCGCGCGCGCCGCCACATCGGGGTTCGCCGCCGCGTAGGTGAACGGGACCTCCGTCGCGAACTGGTTGTTCTCGCACACGAACAGCACCGGCAGTCTCCAGATCCCAGCCAGATTGAGCCCCTCGTGGAACGCGCCGTTGTTCACGGCGCCATCACCGAAGAAGGCGGCGGCCACTTGATCCGTGCGTGCCAACTGGAACGCATAACCGGCGCCCGCGGCCTGCAGGATACACGGACCCACGATGCCGCTCGTCCCCATCAACCCGGTCTCCGGCGCGAACAGGTGCATCGAGCCTCCGCGTCCCCGTGAACAGCCGGTGGCGCGGCCGAACAACTCCGCGAACAACTCCGCCGCCGGCAGTCCCTTGGCAAGTGCATGCCCGTGTCCGCGATGCGTGCTGAACACCGCGTCATCCGGGCGCAGGTGGGCGCACACGCCCGTCGCCACCGCTTCCTGTCCGACATAGGTGTGGCACGCGCCGTGGATCAACCCGCGCGCGTAGCACCGCGCCAGTTGCTCCTCTGACTCGCGGATGAGCCGCATCGTACGGTAGATAAACGTAGACTCGCGGTCCATGTCAGCGTGTGCTCCCCGGACCCACCGACCCGCTGCCGTTCAGCGCCAGGTTCCCGCCATCCATTGGAATGAGAGCCCCAGTGATCCAGCTCGATGCATCGGATGCGAGGAACACCGCTAGCCCGCGGATGTCTGATGGGTCACCCATGCGGCCCGCCGGGATCCCGCTCAGCCATTTGTCCCGCAGGCGGGGATTCTCGGCGATCCGCTTTTCCAGTCCCGGATTCATCACCTGTGCCGGCAGGATCGCGTTGACGCGGACTCCGCGCCCTGCCCATTCCGTGCTCAACTCACGCGTCATCTGCGCCACCGCGCCCATGGCCATGCTGTAGGCGATATGCCCGCGTCCCAGCGCCGTGATGCTGGCGAGCGATCCGATGTTGACGATGCTGCCGCGCCCCGCGGCCAGCATCCGGCGGCCCGCTTCCTGGCAGGCGCAAAACCGCCCGATCACCAGGTTGCGCAGCACCTGCTCGACATCCTCAATCGAAATCTGCTCGGGCGGCGCCATGATCGACTCGCCGGCCACATTGCCCAGGAAGTCGATGCGGCCGAACTCCTGGTCCATCCGCTCGAACATCTGGCGCACCTGAGTGGGAACGGACACGTCGGTCGCCGCAGCCGCGGCACGCCGTCCCATCGCGCGAATTTGCTCAGCGGTGTTCGTGGCGCCCGCTCCGTTGCGGTCCACCGCGAGTACGTCCGCGCCGGCTTCCGCGAGCGCGAGCGCCATCGCCCGTCCCATACCTTGCGCCGCGCCGGTCACCAGCGCGGCCCTGCCTGAAAGATCAAACATTGAAGTCATAGTGTGATTGGTTGACGCCTTGTCCGGATGAAACTGATGATGATCCCGCCCAGGCAATAGCACGAGGCGAGGAACATCAGGCACTGCTGATCAGTGGCTCCGCGATGCCGCATCCATCCGATCAGGTGATTGCCGCAGTATCCCGCAAGATTGGCGAAGATGTTGATGAACCCGATGCTCACCGCCGCGGCTGAGGCCGTCAGCGAAAGCGTCGGCAGCGCCCAGAACGGTGGCGGCCAGGAGAGCGCCGCAAAGCCGGTGAGGCACAGCGTCACCATCACCAGCGCGAAGGCCTGGCCCGGAATGGAGGATAGGGCAAGGAAGACGGACGCAGTGATCATCGCCCCGGCGCAGTACCACTTGTGCTGGCCCGTGCGGTCCGACACGCGGCCCGCGATGATCACGCCCGCGAGTCCGAACAGATAGTAGAGTCCGGTGTATCCGAGCGCGGCCTGGTCGGATTCCCCCGAGAGGCTCTTCACCGTGGTGGGCAGCCAGAATCCCATTGCGTAGCCTCCAGTGTTGGTGGCGAAGATGCCGAGAGCGAGCAGCCACACCTCACGCAGACGCAACGCCTGTGTGATCGAGATCTTGGCCACGGACTCCTTGGCGCGCGCCTCAGCCGCAAGCTCGGTCTCCAGGTACTCACGTTCTTCAGCCGTGAGCCAACGCGCGTCGCGTGGACGGTCGGTCAGCACGAACAGCGTGATCACTCCCAGCACCACGGCGGGCAAACCCTCGACAATGAACAGCCATTGCCACCCGCGCAACCCCAACCAGTCCACATCGAGTAGCAGGCCCGACAACGGCGCGCCTATTGCAAGGCTCATCGGGACTGCCACAATGAACCCCGACATCGCACGCCCGCGCAGGTGCGCCGGAAACCAGTGCGTGAAGTAGACAATGATGCCGGGAAAGAATCCCGCCTCGGCGACCCCCAGGAAGAAGCGCGCGAAGTTGAACTGTTCGGGCGTGCTCACAAACGCCGTCCCGGCCGAGATGAGCCCCCACGTGATCAGAATTCGCGAGAACCATTTGCGCGCGCTCCACCGTTCCACCAGCAGCGCGCCCGGAATCTCCAGCGTTAGATAGCCGATGAAGAAGAGTCCGATCGCGAGGCCGAACACTTGCTCGGAGAAGTTCAGGTCTCTTGCCATGCGCAGCTTCGCGAACCCGACATTGGCGCGGTCCAGGTACGCGGCCAGATACAGCAGGATGGAAAGCGGCAGGATGCGCCAGGCGACCTTCCTCCGCATCGCCGCAACCTGCGCGGGCGTGAGCATCCATTGGTTAGACCACACGTCCGGACTGGGTGTCAACCGTCTGCCTGTGCGGACCGCCCGAAATGTACCGGAGCCACTTCAGGCACCAGCCGCCAAAGGCAGACGGCGCCGGCCGTGGCCACAACCGCGGCCGCGAGGAAGGCGGGCGTGAAGGACCCTGTCTTCTCGACAGCAACGCCCGCCACCCAGGGCGACACTACGCCGCCCATGTTGCCGATCGCGTTCTGGATCCCCGTCCAGCGCCCCGCCGCCGCGGGTCCCGCGAGCGTTTGCGTCACAGCCCAGACGTTCGCCGCGAACATGCCCAGCATGACGTGCGCCGCGATCAACAGTGCAAGCGACACCCAGACGTCGCCTGCAAGCGCCGCCGGCGGCAGCAGGACCGCGGAAAGCAGGAGTCCCAGAATCAGGAACCGGCGCCGCTCGTTCGCGGATCCGCGCGCCACCCGGCGGTCGGCCAGCCACGCCCATACCATCGTTGCGGCCGCCATCATGGCCAGCGGCAGCGATCCGAATCCGGCCACCTGCTTCATCGTGAATCCCCGCGAATGGACCAGGTATTGCGGCAGCCACGACAGCAGGAAGTACCACACGTAGCCCAGCGCAAACATTGCGAGCGACATTCCCCAGGCCTCCTTCCGCCGCAGGATTCCTCCGAACGAGACTTGCGCCGGCTGCGCCCCGCTGGTCCCGCCCGGATCCCGGTACAACGCGATCCATGCGGGCAGCCACAGCAGGCTTAATGCTCCCGCGCCGAAGAACAGCCAGCGCCATCCCCACTGTTCCACGATCAGGCCGCCGGCCAGATTGCTCAACGCCGGACCCATCTTGGTGGCCGCGTCAATCCAGGCATTGGCGACTCCCCGGTGTTGCTCGGCCACCGATCGCACCAGGATCCGCGAACAGGCTGGGTAGGCCGCGCTTTCACCCAGCCCCAGCATCAGCCGGCATGCGAACAGCGCCGCGAATCCGCCGGCGAAACCGGTGGCGAGCGTGGCCAGCGACCACAGCAGGAATCCGCCAGCGTAGACCCATTTCACCGGCGCGCGGTCCACCACCCAGCCGGTTGCGATCTGGCACAGCGCGTAGGTCCAGAAGAACGCGGAAAACAGCAGTCCCATACGCGACGGACCGATGTCCAAATCGCGTGCAAGCACCGGTGCGGCCACGCTCAAACTGCCGCGGTCGAGATAGTTGAGGAACATCGACGACACGAGCAGGATGAGCACCGTGCCGGCGGCGCCTCGCGTCATCGTGGTCTACAGGATCGGAAACTGGCTCTGCTTTTGCGTGTAGTAGGCGCCCATGGTCCGGTTCGCGCCGGCGACCGCTGGAAGCTCCGCCGCCACTGCGTCCCACGATGCACCGGGGACGAAGAAGTACAGCTCACCGTCGCCGAGTCCGGTAAATGTGCGGTTGCCCTTGCATCCGAACGAGAGCCCCGCCTTTCCAGTCTGGCTCGCGAACGGAATCCCAGCGCAGCCAGGCCGCCCCAGGATGCTTGCGCTCATGTCGCAGGCGCCCGCCCGCACCGCGGCTTCGTACACCAGCATTGCCGTGGCGGCTGGAGCGGCAATGATCACCACATCCGGTTTGAACGCCGTGGCGCCCACTGGGCCATAAGCCACCGCGGCGGGCTGCGTCTTCTGCGTCGGGATAGCGGGGACCTCCTCCATGCGGATGTACCCATTCGAAACCATGAACCCGATGGTTTCCTCCAGCTCTTTGGCCCGCTCCGGCGGCAAAGAGATCGCGTGCGTGTGCGATCCCACCGCGCAGTTGTGGTGATCCGCGGGAACCGTGTAGAACGTCTCCCCTTTCATCGCCTGCCGCCAGAATGCGCAGCCGGCTGGCGCGGCGGCGCCGTCCCATTGTTTGATTCCCTCCGGCGCGGAATCGAGGAACGCGATGCCGATAGGTGGCGAAGTCAAGCCAAGAAGTGATTGAACGTTTTCCATGCAATGATTGTACTTCGAACATGTCCCTCGCGCCGCCGGAGATCCGGATTCTCGCCGACGACCTCACCGGCGCGTGTGACACCGGCGCCGCGTTCGCCGGGCGTGGACTCCGGACCATCGTCAGCCTTGATGGCCAGCCGCATGCGTGCGACGTCCTGGTGATCTCGACCGCGTCACGGGCTGACTCGCCCGCCGACGCCTATGCCAAAGTGCGCGCCGCGTGTGAGACTCTGGCCCCGGGTGGACGCGGCCTGTTCTACAAGAAGATCGACTCAACCCTGCGCGGTCCTGTGGCCGCCGAGATCCGCGCCTGCATCGACAGTGGCGGCAGGGTTCCAGCGATTGTGTGTCCCGCGTTTCCCGCACAACGACGGACCGTGGTCGGTGGCCGCCTGTGGGCGCCCGGTGTCAGTATTGACCTGGGCGACGTCCTCGCCGGGCTTCCAGTGCGAATCTGTGACGCGTCGACAGCGGATGATCTGGAGCACATCGCGGCTTCGCTTCTGCGCGCGCCAGTTCCACTCGCCGCCGGTTCGGCCGGACTCGCACGGGCGATCGCCGGATTCTATGGCTCGGATACGCGGGCATCGGCGCCCAGGCCCGTGGGCGGCCCCGTTGTACTGTGCGTCGGCTCGGATCATCCAGCCACCGCTGCGCAGTTGAGCCACCTGGAACAGGCACGGCCGTCCGGCTGGGAGCTCCATCGCGTGGACTTCAGCGTGGCGATCCCCGGGTTGGCATCGAAGCTCGAGGCGATGCGCAATGGCGGGGTGTTCTTTTGCGGCGGCGACACCGCTGCGCACGTGTGTGGACTACTGGGAGTCCGCGCCATCCAACTGGATCGCGAAGTCCTGCCGGGCGTGCCAATCGGCCGCCTGATCGGCGGGCCGTGTGATGGACTCGCGGTGGTCACCAAGTCCGGCGGATTCGGGGCCGTGGACGTGCTGAGTTGCGTCGTCGATGCGCTTTCGGCACAGAATCGAAAGACAGCATGATGCGAAAGCCTCGAATTGCAGTGACAATGGGTGATCCGGCCGGAATCGGTCCGGAGGTGGTCGTGAAGGCGCTGGCCGATCCTGGTATTGCGGACCTGGCGGATTGGATCGTAGTGGGCGATGCAGTCGTCGCGAGGCGGGCCTCCTCACTCACCGGTCTCGACTTGCGCGCGGAACTCAGCGGCCAAAGCCAGTTGAGTGATGAGAACGGCTTCGAGTTCGGCAAGCTCGATGCGGCCTGTGGGCGCGCCGGTCTGCACTACGTGAAATCGGCCACGGAAATGTGCCTGCGGGGCGAAGCCGACGCAATGGTGACCGCGCCGCTGAACAAGGAAGCAGTGGCGCTCTCCGGCGTCCAGTTTTCCGGCCACACCGAGTACATCGCCGAGCTGTGCGGCAACTCGGACTCGCGGATGCTACTCGTCAGCGAACGCCTGCGGGTGGTCCACGTGTCCACCCACATCGCGCTGCGCCAGGCCTGCGAGCTGAAGACGGACCGGATTATCCGCACCATCGAGCTCGGTGATCAGGCGCTACGGCTCCTCGGGTTCAGCGCGCCGCGCATCGCGGTTTGCGGATTGAATCCCCACGCGGGCGAGCATGGACTGTTCGGCACGGAGGACGAAGAGGCGATCGTGCCGGCGATCCGTGCCGCACGCGCAATCGGAATTCATTGCGATGGTCCCCATGCCGGCGACACGGTGTTCCTGGCGGCGGTGAAGGGCCGCTACGACCTCGTGGTAGCGATGTATCACGACCAGGGCCACATTCCCATGAAGCTGCTCGATTTCGACCGCGGTGTGAACGTATCCATCGGACTGCCGGTGATCCGGACTTCCGTTGATCACGGCACTGCGTTTGATATCGCCGGCAAGAATCAGGCGAATCCGGAAAGCATGATGTGCGCGCTGCGGCTGGGCGCTCAGATGGCTGCCGGGGCGTTGGCGAAGCAGTAGAGCGACGATTGGGTGCGCACGAAGATCCGCCCGTCCACGATGGCGGGCGTCGCGAACACTTCTTCGCCGAGCGGGTTCACCTGCACGATGCTCCACTGGCCTTCCGCTTTGACAACGGACACCGTGCCGTCCTGGCTTACCAGCCAGATCTTGCCATCTGCGGCGACTGGTGATGCGAAGTACTTATCGATAGCCCCTTTGAGCCGGTCCTGCTTGATCACGGCTCCCGTGGCGGGATCGAATGAGATCAGGATGCCGCTGTCGTTGACCATGAACAATACCTCGTTGTAGAGGACCGTCGAGGGCACCTGCGGCACTGGGCGCTGGTACTTCCACAAAACCTCGCGTGACGCCAGGTCCACCGCCAGCAGTCCGTTTTCCGCGGCGAGCATGGCACGCGCGATGGCCCATTCGGTCTCGTTCAACCGCCCGTCCTGGTTCGTGTCGAACGTGCCGAAGTAACCGGGACGCTCCACCCGCTCGTTCGGGATCTCGGCGGGCGATAGGCTCCCGTCGCGGTCGGCGTCGTTGGAGGCGAGTGCCTCGGCGAACGGCGGCAGCTTGATCTGCTGGCCTGGCTGATTCTCCGGGAAACCCCAGCCGTTGATGTACAGCTTGCCGTTGGCGATCGAAGGCACCGATTTCATCTCGCATGCGAGTCCCGGAATGGACCATAGCTTGCGGCCGTCGCCAGCGGCGTAGGCGCTGAGCTGGAATGATTCCGCGATCAGGATCTGGCCCTGGTGCACCACAGGCGTCGAGTACCCGGAGATTACGCCCGGCCGTTGCGTGCGCCACGCCTGCTTGCCGGAGCGTGCGTCCACCGCCAGCAGGAACGACTCGGCGTCCTGGTCCACTGGCAGGATCACCTTGCCATCCACCAGCACCGGGGACGCGCCGAATCCGTAGTAGACCTTGAACGGACCCAAAGGAAACCGCCACCGCTCCTTGCCGTTCCGGTCGTAGGAGAGCAGCCCGAAGTCCTGGAAGAAGACGAACACGTTATCCCGCTCGTCGGCCAGTGGACTGGGAGACGCCGGGTTGTTCGGCTTTCGCAACGGATTTCCAGTCCCCGCGTCCACCTCGCGGCGCCACAACAGCTTCCCGTCCTTGCGATTCAAACAAATCGTGGCGCGCTTGTCTTTTTCAAATCCTGTCACGTAGACCCGGTCGCGCGTGACCACCGGCGAAGAGTGGCCCGGCGGGACCGGAGCCTTCCAAACCACGTTGCGTCCGGGTCCGAACTCCACGGGAGGCGCCGCGCCGGTGGCGATCCCTTGCGAGTTGGGACCGCGGAACTGTGGCCACGTCAACAGAAGCGCGGCGAGCAGTGTCATTTGAGTTCGATGCGGATCGAGTGCATTGCGGTCTTGCCAATGTTCTTCACTTCGTGGACAACTGGCTCGCTCCACACCACGGTGCCGAACTTGCGCACGGCCTTGTTCTTGGCGCCGCTCGGAAAGGTGGTCTGCTCGATTTCGTAGTCGGCCAGATACACCGTGACACCACGCGGATGCTTGTGCTTCCGCTCGATCTTCCCGGGCGGTACCTTCGCCGAGATCACGCGGACGATCGGGTTCTCAAGCAGCAGCGTATGCGTGTCGCCGGCCACCTTCAGCGGGTCGAGTTCTTCTTGTGAGGCGGCGGGAGTTCTCCACATCACCAGGCCGATAACGGCGAGGCATGCCAACGGAATCCATTTCTTGATGGCCATGCCGGATACTCTACCATCACCCGGTGGTTTCGATGGCCTGGACGAGGCTGCGCTCGATCAGATCGAACAACTCGTCCATGTCGGCGATGGTCGAGTTGATCGCCGGACACACCGCGAACCAACCTGGATCGCAGCGCATGATCAGTCCGTTGGCGCGCGCCGTCCGCTTCAGCGCCGTCCCGATTTTCGTGCCGGTCAGCTCCACTCCCAGCAGCACGCCCTTGCCGCGAACCTCACGGACCACGCCGTGACGCTTCAGCGTCTCAAGCCGCGCCCGTAGGTGCGATCCCAGGCGCTCGGCGTTCTCCCACAAACGGTGGCGCTGGATCTCCTCGATCACCGCAATCCCGGCAGCGCACGCGAACGGATTGCCCGCGTACGTGTGGCCATGCATGAACTGGACCTGGTCCTCGGGCCGCCCCAGGAACGCTTCGCCCATATCCTCGCGCGCCGCCATCGCGGCCAGCGGTACCGTCCCGCTCGATATCCCCTTGCCCACGGCCATCAGATCCGGCGTAACGCCAAATGTTCCAGCCGCGAACATGTTCCCTGTCCGGCCGAACCCGGTGATCACTTCATCGAAGATCAGCAGGACATTGTGCCGGTTGCAGATTTCGCGGATCAGCCGGAAGTACTCCTCCGTTGGTGTGATAATGCCGCCGGTGTTGCCGATTGGCTCAAGGATCACCGCCGCCACGGTCTCCGGATCCTCGTTCACAATCACGTCTTCAAACGCGAGCGCGGCGAACCGGTTGCACTCCTCCCATGATGAAAAGCGGTCACGGTACCACGTCGGTGGCGGGACTTTCAGGAAGCCCGCCATGTGTGGCTCGAACTTTGACTTGCGGCTCCCGGTGCCGCTCGCCGCCATCGCCCCGAACGTCCCACCGTGGTAGCCGAAGTAGCGGCTCACCACCTTGTACTTGGCCGGATGCCCGGACTGCTTCCAGTACTGGCGCACGAACTTTAGCGCGCACTCCACCGCTTCCGATCCACCACTGAACGGCTTGATGTAGTTGAGCCGCCCTGGCGTAATCGAGCTTAGTTTATCGATAAACTCCAGCGCTACATCGGAGATCGCGTGCAGCGGCGGCGCGAACGTCAGACGGTCGAGCTGGCGGTGCAGCGCCTCAATCACGCGTGGATGGCGGTGGCCGAGCACCGCGACAAAAATTCCCCCGATCGCGTCGAAATAGCGGCGCCCCTCGACATCCCAGTAGTAAAGGCCTTCCGCGCGCTCAATGACAAGCGGATCCTTGGCAAACTCCTCCATCTGGTGGAAATCGACAAAGGTGCGCTTGAGCAGCGCTTCAACCGGAACTGTGGCGGGCATTCTCCTCATCATAAAATAGAGCGTTGATGCGGCATTGGTGGATTGGACTGTGGGCCTGCGTGGCGTGCGCGCAGATCAAGCTTGTGGAGAACGGCGGGAGCCGCTACACGATTTGCACGGAGGACCCGGCCTCAGCCCACCAGCAGCGGGCCGCCGCTGAGCTGCAGCGCTTCGTGGCTCAGATGTCCGGGGCCAAGTTTCCGGTCTCCCCTTGTGCCGAATCAGCCACGCATCAGGTCCGGATCCGCGAGCGCGACGGACTGGGAGAAGCCTCCTCAATCGAGATCAGCGGCTCCGGACTCATCATTGAAGGCGGGCGTGACCGCGGCGTGCTCAACGGCGTCTATTCGCTCCTCGATCAACTTGGCTGCCGCTGGTTCACCCGTACCGTGAGCCACATACCAAACCGCCGGACGATCGTGATCCCGAAGACGCGCCAGCAATTCCGGCCCGCCTTCGAGTACCGCGACGTCTACTTCACCGAGGCACGGGATCCCGAATGGTCCGCGCGCAACCGGCTCAACGGACAGCACGTCATCTACCACCCGTTCGTCCATTCGTTTCCTGCAATCATTCCGCATGAGCAGTACTTCGCGTCTCATCCTGAGTACTTCGCGCTTGTCGACGGCCAGCGCCGATGGGAGCGCGCGCAGATCTGCCTCACCAATCCCGATGTGATGCGGATCGCGGTGGACCGCACCCGCCAATGGATCCGTGAGCGGCCCGATTCGAAGTTCGTGTCCATCTCGCAAAACGACTGGACCGGATACTGTGAGTGCGACCGTTGCCGGCGCGTTGAGGCCGAAGAGGGCGGGGCACACTCAGGTCCGCTGGTGCGTTTCGTCAACCACGTCGCCGAACAGATCGAGCGTGAGCATCCGGACAAGAAGATCGATACGCTGGCTTACTGGTACACCGAGCCGCCGCCCACCAAAACGCGTCCGCATAAGAATGTTTGGATCCGGTTCGCTCCCATCCGCGCCTGCCAGTCGCACCCGTATGAGAGCTGCCCCTACAACGCGCGCGTGACCGGCAACCTGCGCCGTTGGTCGGAGATCACCAACCGCATCTACGTCTGGCACTATTCGACCAATTTCGAGCACTACCTGCTGCCGTTCCCCAACTTCAAGGAACTTGCCGCCGACGTACCGATGTACCGGCGCCACGGCGTTACCGGGATCTTCATGCAGGGTAGTCCGGCGCCGGGTGGAGGAGGCGAGTTCGCGGAGCTGCGATCCTACGTGCTCGCGCGGCTCCTGTGGAACCCGGACGCCAACGTCGAAGCTGAGATCAACAGCTTCCTCGCGGCGGTGTTTGGAAGCGCCGCCAAGTCCGTCCGGGCTTACTTCGATCTCGTCCAGCGGCAGGGAAGGGCGAATCACCTCTGGGTGTACGATCCGGCGGACTCACCGTATGTGCACACCCGATTTCTCGATCAGGCCGATGCCATCTTGCGCCGCGCCGCATCACAGGCCGTCAGTCCTGAGATCCGCGAGCGCGTCGAACGCGTACGCCTCGGGATCGACTACGCAAAGCTGCGCCGCCGGCAACAGTTCTTCCTCGAAGGCGATTGGTTCCAACCCCGTGGACTCGACGCCCTCCGCACGGACTTCAACCGCTTCTTCGACCGCATCCGCGAACTCGGCATCGAACATGTCCGCGAAGGTGTTCCGCCGGAGATGGAGCGAGCGATGTTCGATCAAGGCACCCGCCCGTTCCGCACCGTAACGCTGTCGTCGGCGTCCACTCGCGCCATTGCAATTCCTGAATTGAACTCCCGCGTGATCGAACTCGGCGCCTACCGTGTGGGCATCGATCCCGGAAGCTGGCGGTACCCGGATCAAAGCGGAATCTGGCCGCAAGCACATGCAAGCGCGCACCACCGCGTACCCTACCAGTTCACGTGGGCCGATGTTGTAGACCGCGGTCCGGCAGGTGAAGTGGCGATCTCCGGGGCCTCCCCTGACGACCTCATCATCACGCGGAAGATGCGGCTCGATGGCGGCCGCCTGGAGACGGTCACCGAGGTCCACAATGTGGGTGAGACCTCGCGCCCCGTTACGATTCAGGCGATCGCCGAGCTGCGGCTCGATCCCGGTGCGAACGGCGAACAACTGGCGCTCGCCTACCGCACCGTGTCTGGCACGCAAGTGGACCGCACGTTCTTCGAGCCCCGCGGGGAGACCGGACGAAGCGGATTCCTCCGCGGCGACAACCTGCCGGCGGGCGTGTGGCACGCGTACGGTCCAGCCGGCACACCGGGGATCGAGCACTCGTTTGAAATCAACGAAGTCGACCGCTGTGACTGGGCGTGGACGCTACGCGGCGTCCCCACGCTTGCGATCTCGTGCTGGAGCAAGCCCGTCACACTGGAACCGGCCCGCCGTGTGATGCTTAAGTCCCACTATCGCGCGACGTCTGGGCGCGGAGGAAAGCCATCAGGTCGGTGAGTTCCTGCTGCGACAGCACTTCATCGAATCCTTCCGGCATCAGCGACACAGGAGCGAATCCCATCTTCTTCACGTCCTTGCGTGGAATGCGCACTTCGTCGTTCGGACCCGTGATCAGCAGCACGTCGCCCGCGCCGCCACCACCGCGCTTTAGCAGTCCGGAATAGACTTCGCGCTCGGTCTCGACACGGTAGATCTCGTGTCCCGGCACGAAGCTCTCGCTTGGCAGCACGATCGCCTCCAGCAGGTCGTGCGGCGAGCGGATGGCGCCGATCGAGGTAAGATCCGGACCCACGTGCCCGCCCTCGATTCCGATCGTGTGGCAGCTCCCGCACCCCGCCTTGCTTCCAAAGAAGACGGTGCGCCCGCGGCCCACGTCACCCGCGGTCCGGAGCGTGTGCGAAAGTTTCGCCAATTTTTCGAGCCGTGATTTCTTCGCTTCCTCGATGCGCGCGATCAGCGGCTTGGCCTCCGCGCGGATCGATTCCGGGAGCTTCTTCACCAACTCCTCCACTCTCTGGCTGCTGACCGTGCCAAGAGACGATTCCACCGCGTTCAACGAAGCCAACAGCGCCCTGCCGGTCGCTTCATCGGTCGAAGCGCGGAACGCATCCAGGAGATTCGGCAGCACCAGCGGATCCGACTCTTTCAAATACTTGCTCGCCACGGCCAACTGCTGTTCCTTGCTGAACTCGGCGCGCGAAAGAATCTGCCCAGCGGCGAGCTTCGTGTTCGCCTCCGCTTTTGGCGCCACGCTCGCCATCAAGTAATCGAACGCCGGGCCGCTCAGCTTGGGATGCCGGTTCACCAGCGCCGACAGCGCGGCGATGCGGACCTCGTCCTTGCCGCTTGCATCCTCCGCCAACCGCCGCAACGGATCGTCCAGCGAATCCAAGCCCCGCGTCCGCGCCAGGCCGATCGCGGCCACGCGGACCTTCGGATCAGCGTGATCCAGCAGCCGCACCAGCCCCGCTGTCCAATCTTTCGGGAACTCCTTGGAGCTGCACTTCTCGGCGGCGCGGATCAGGAAAACCTGCCGGTCCGCGTCCAGCGCCGGATCTCCCAACGCCTTGCCGATCGCGGCCTTCATGTTCGCATCAGGACAGAATGCGCCAATCGCGTCAGCGACAGAATCGGCCTCAGCCGCCGGGAACTGCGGCGAACGGAAGCGCGCCTCCAGCACCTGCGTGAGTCGCGCGCCCCACTGTGGACGCCGCGAAGCGACCCACAATGCCGTTTGGCGCAGGTCCCCGTCCTGCTCATGGAGGAAGGGAACCAACTGTTCCACCCGCAACGGACTCCCGTCCATTTGATCGAGCGCGATCAGCGCCGCCTTGCGCACCGCCGGCTGCGCCGCTCCCAGTTTCGCCACCAACGGCGCGGACTGCTTCAGGTGGATCAACGAGTAGATCACCGAGTGCTCGACGAAGCGGTCCTCGGGATTCGCCGCAGCCTCGATGAGCGCAGGCACTGCCCGGGCATCGCCGATCATGCCAAGTGACGCCGCGGCCTGCCGCCTCACGCCAGGTTCCTCTTTGCGCGCCATCTCCATCAGTGCTGGAACGGACTCGGAATCACGCGCCGTGCCGAGCTGCCGCGCCGCTGCCTGCCGCACCTCGGCGCGCGAGTCCTTCAGCGCCTCGCGCATTGCGGCCGTCGCCGCCGCGTTGCCCACGCGCGACAGTCCGTACACCGCGCCCGTGGCGCCTTCAACCGTCGTAGCGGATGCCCGTGCAGCCGCCAGCACCGGGACCGCGCTCTTCTCCGCCAGCTTGTCAAGCACTGCTTCGCGCACCGTCGGCCTGGGATCATCCAGGAGCTTGGCGAGCTTCTCCGGTTCCGCACTCAATTCTTGCTCGCTCCCGCGCGGGTTTGCGGTCTTCGGTGCGCCCTTGCGGCGCACGCGATAGAGCGCACCGTGGATATCGGGCTTGGACACGCGCGACAACGGGCAGCCATGAATGAACCAGGCCCCAGTGTCGACTACGATGAGGCTCCCATCGGCGTCCTCCATCACGTCCGTGGGATGGAGGTCCGGATCCGACGACACGAAGAAATCGCTGTCCTCGGTCTTGTACGTCGCGCCGTTCCGCGAAACGATATGGCGCTGCACACGGTGTGAATTGAACTGCGCCGAAAACAGGTTGCCCTGGAATCCGGAGCCGAACGCCGCTCCCTGATACCGCTCGAGCCCGGCCGGCGCGATCCGCGCGAACTTGGTCATCACCGGCATCAGCGGACCAGTGCGCTTGAACTCCTCGGTCACCCCATTCGGCTTCGGATAGCACCCGCCCTCGACAAAATGCAGGATGGCGTCGCGTTGGCCATCCGCCGGATCCTGGAAATACGTCATCGTGCCGAACATGTCCCCGCCCGGAGTGAACACCACCTCCACAGGATTGTCGAAGCCGCCGCCCGCGTACCACTCAAGCTCGGTGCCATCGGGCTTCAGCCGCCAGATGCGCGACGCCTTGCCTGCGTAGTGCTTGCCATCCTTCGTGTCGATGTTGAACCCGTGCCGGCCATCAGTCAGGTACAGCCAGCCATCCGGCCCCAAGATCGGTCCGTGTAGCGACGCCGCATTGGCCGACAGTTTCCATCCCGTGACAACGATGTCGCGCACATCGGCGACCCCGTCGTTATTGGTGTCGGTGAACCGGTAGACATGCGGCGGCGCGGCCACATACAGCGACCCGCGGTACCACACTGCGCCCGCGGGCAGAGTCAGCTTGTCGGCGAACGTCGACGACTTGTCATAGACTCCGTCGCCGTCGGTGTCGGTGAGCATCGACACCACGTAGTTGGGGTCGGCGGACATTTCGGGAGTTTTCATCGTCTTGCCCGAGGACTCGCACATGAAGATCCGGCCCTGGTTGTCCACCGTGCCGAGCATCGGATACCGCACCAACCCCGGCTTCGCCGCGATCGACACTTCGAAGCCGTCGGGGACCTTGACCGATTCCAGTCCGCGGAGCGCGGGCGGAGCGCCGCCGCGGCCGCCGACGAATTGATAGACGCCAAAGCCAACGGCTCCTGCCGCTGCTGCGAGGATCAGCTTCTTGTTCATGTGCCTTCAGGTGTTATATCAGAATGATGCTTCCCCTCTCACGCCGCGATTTGCTCGCCGCCTTCGCCGCCCAAGTTGCGCGGCAGCAATTGAACATCGTGTTTCTTTTGGCCGATGATCTCGGCTGGGCCGATACGCAGCTCAACGGCGGGGATTTGCATGAAACACCCAATTTGCTCCGGCTTGCACGGTCCGGTGTCCGCTTCACGCACGCGCTTGCAGCCGCGCCTGTTTGCTCGCCCACGCGCGCCTCGATCATGACAGGAAAGTTCCCCGCGCGTCTGCACATCACCATCTGGCGTGAGTCCTCCCGCAATCCTCCGAAGAACCGGCGTGTCGTGCCGCCTATTGCCGAAGCGGACTTGCCCCACACTGAAACCACGCTTGCGGAACTGATCCGCTCCCGCGGCTATTCGACCGCCCACATTGGCAAGTGGCACCTGGGCTCAGCCGAACACTACCCTGAGACCCACGGATTCGACGTCAATGTGGGCGGGACCTTGTGGGGCGCGCCCGAAACATTCTGGTTCCCTTATGGAGGCAAGCCGCGCTGGAACGAGCCTCGCTACGTACCCGGGCTCGGCCACAGCGAGCCAGGCGAGTACCTCACCGACCGCCTCACCACCGAAGCGATCCAGCGGATGAAACGCCGCGGCGGCAAGCCGTTCTTCGTCAACCTCTGGTTCCACTCTCCCCACACGCCGATCGAGGGAAAGCCTGAGCTTACCGCGAAGTTCAAAGCGCGGATCCGCCCGGAAATGAAGCACCAGAATCCTGAATACGCCGCGATGGTCGCGAGTATCGACGGGAACGTGGGCCGCATCCTCGACCACCTCGAAGGCACCGGAGAACTCGGCCGCACCATCATCGTGTTCACGTCCGACAACGGCGGCTACATCGGCAAGGATCGCGGACAGCAGATCCCCGTGACCAACAACCATCCGTTGCGTTCGGGCAAGGGATCGCTCTACGAAGGTGGACTGCGCGTGCCACTGGTAATCCACTGGCCTGGTGCCGCCAAGCCCGGCGCGGTATGCGGTGAGATGGTCTTCTCCGCGGACCTCTATCCGACCCTCGCCGAAGCCGCTGGCGCACAGCCTCAACCCGGAATCGACAGCATGAGTCTCACGCCACTGCTGCGCGACCCCGCCGCGCGCCTCTCCCGTGAACGGCTCTACTTCCACTATCCGCACTACTACGAGACCACAACGCCCGTCAGCGCGGTCCGCGAGCGCGACTGGAAATTGCTCGAGTACCACGAAGACAGCCGTGTCGAGCTGTTTAATCTCGCCAACGATCCCGGCGAATCGCGCGACCTCGCCGCTTCAGAGCCGCGACAGGCCACGCGTCTGCGCGAGCTGCTCCACCGTTGGCGTGCGGAGGTCGGTGCCCAAATGCCCACGCGCCGGATACCGGAATAATTTCCGGCGCCGCTCTGATTCACAGGGCATGAGACATTGTTTAGCGGTTCCGTTTCTCCTCCTTTCACTGGCGCCAGCCGTCCTGCCGAAGGACCTCGTGGCGCCCGTCAACGCCGACGGCAAGGGCGTGGCCATCAAGGGCTACGATACCGTCGCCTATTTCACCGATTCCAGGCCCGTCAACGGCTCACCGGAATTCACCGCCGTCTGGCGCAACGCAACCTGGCGCTTCGCCAGCGCCGCGAATCGCGACCGGTTCCAGGCTAACCCGGAACAGTACGTGCCCCAATATGGCGGCTATTGCGCCTGGGCTGTCAGCAACAACTACACAGCCCCCATCGATCCCACCGCCTGGCGGATCGTCAACGGCAGGCTCTATCTGAACTACAACTCCTCCGTCCAGGCGAGATGGGCGCAGGAGCTCAACCAACGGATCGACGCGGCGGACCGCAACTGGCCCAGCCTCCACAAGTAGGTGTCCCATGCGCATTGCAGCATTTATCCTTTTCGCCGCCACACTCGCGGCTCAAAAACACGACATCGGATTCACGCTGGGACGGGTCCGCGCCGACAACCGGCCCCTGATCCGTATCGGACCCGGTAACGCCTGGCAGGCCAACTACGGCTATCGCCTCAACAGCAGTGAGAGCCGCGTTGGCGTCTACGCAACCGGACATTTTCTCGCCGCTCCGTTCCGCCAGACCGGATCCGGTGAGCTGCGCGCCACACGGGACATCGCATCCCTGTACCTGACCCCCGCCCTGCGCGTGAAATTCGCACCGGGCGGACCCGTGTCCCCATGGATCGAAGGCGGCGGTGGACTCGCGGTCTACGAGCACAGCCTCACCACCATCGGCCGGTTCGCCAATCCGGCTCCCCGCCTGTCCAACACCGGCGCACTTGTCGTGGGAGCGGGCGCTGATTTCCGCATCCGCCGCTGGTTCGCCCTGCGTGGTGAGATCCGCGATTTCTACAGCGGATCCCCGGTCTACAACATTCCCAGCGCGATGCGCCGCCAGCACAACCTCGTAGTTGGCGGAGGATTCGCGCTGCGGTTCCGGTAACTGCGATAGAATCCTCTTCAAGGATTCATGCGTCCAGTTCTGCTTCTTGCCGCCGCGGCCGCCGCCGCTGCTCCGTTTCCACCGGACCGCTTCGAGTCAGAGATCCGCCCCCTGCTTGCTGCCAACTGCTTCGAGTGCCACACCAAGGCGGCGATGGGCGGACTCCGGCTCGACTCGCGCGAGGCCGCGCTCAAAGGCGGCAGCTCCGGCGCTGCGATCCAGCCTGGGGCGTCCTCGCAGAGCCTGCTCGTATCGGTGATCGAACATACGCACAAGCGGCTGAAGATGCCGCCCAAAGGCAAGCTCGACGCCGGCCAGATCGCGGTCCTGCGCGAATGGATCGACGCGGGAGCGCCGTGGCCCGAGTCCGCTGTCAAGCCTCACGTGCAGGCTGCCGGACATTGGTCCTTGCGGCCAGTCCGCGATCCGGCCATCCCCACACCGAAGCGGACCGGCTGGGCGGTCACCGCAACCGACCGGTTTATCCTCGCGCGGCTGGAACAAGAGGGACTTGCTCCGGCTCCCGAGCTCGACCGCCGCGCGTTAATCCGCCGGGTCACGTTCGATCTCACCGGACTCCCGCCCACTCCCGGCGAGACCGCAGCCTTCGTTAACGACAAGCTCCCCGGGGCCTACGAGCGCGTCGTTGAGCGCCTGTTGTCGTCGCCCCACTACGGCGAACGCTGGGGACGCCACTGGCTCGATCTCGCCCGCTATTCCGACGGACGCCAGGCGGCCCGCGACGACGATCCCTATCCCAACGCGTTCCGATACCGGGATTGGGTTGTCAACGCCTTCAACCGCGATCTCCCCTACGACGTATTCATCAAGGCGCAGATCGCCGCCGACCTCATGCCCGAGCCTACCCGCCGCGAAAGCCTCGCCGGACTCGGATTCCAAACCCTCGGTCTCAGCGACGACGACCGTGTCGACGTCACTACCCGCGTCTTCCTCGGGTTCACCGCCGGATGCGCCCAGTGCCACGACCACAAGTACGACCCCATCCCCACGCGCGACTATTATTCGCTGCTCGGAGTGTTCAAGAGCAGCAAGGTGGACCAGCATCCCCTCGTGCCCGCGGACGAAGTCGAGCGGTACAAGAAGGCGAAGGCTGAGGTCGACGAACGCCAGGCCGTGCTCAAGCGGTTCATGGACCGCCAGATCGGACAGGTTTCCGAGATCTTCGCATCGCAGACGTCCATCTACATCATCGGTGCGTGGCGAGTGCTCGCCGGTGGACAAGCGGACAAGGACCTCGATCCGGAAACCGTCAAGCGCTGGACCGATTATCTTCAGCGCGCCAAACGCGACCATCCGCACATGGACGCCTGGGACGAGTTGATGAAGCAAACCGGCGGTCCCGCCAAGGCCACCGAGGCCCAGGTCCGCGAAGTTGCCGCACGCCTCCATTCATCCGTGCAGGAGATCTTCGCCGAGAAGCGCGCGATCGATGACCGGAACTACGTCAAGGTCGGCGGCATTGAAGGCATGAAGGACACCGCCAAGGTCATCAAGACTCTGGTCGACGCGCTGCCCATTACCAAGTACTATTTCTGGCGCGACCTCGCTTCCGGACCCTACAAAGTCGAGGACCTCGCCTTCCCCGGCGGCGTCTTCTATTACGGCGCGAAGGACGTTGAGCGTTTCTTCAGCCCCGCGTGGAAGGGCTACCTCGCCACCCAACGTGCTGAAATCAAGGCGTTGGAACAGGCGATGCCGAAGCCGTATCCCTACTGGGACGTGCTGGCCGATCAGCCCAAGCCTCGTAACGTCCGTGTCGCGATCCGCGGCAACAACGCGACGCCCGGTGAAGAGGCTCCGCGTCGGTTCCTGTCCGCGCTCAGCGAGGGCGAGCCCGCGCCATTCCGCAAGGGCAGTGGACGGCTCGAATTGGCCGAGGCGATCGCCAGCCCCTCGAATCCGCTCACCGCGCGTGTGATGGTGAACCGCATCTGGAAGCATCACTTCGGCGAAGGGCTCGTGCGATCCTCCAGCAACTTCGGCCGCAACGGCGAAACCCCCAGCCATCCTGAACTGCTCGACCACCTGGCGTCGCGTTTTGCCGCCTCCTGGTCGGTCAAGGCGATGCACCGCGAGATGGTCTTGTCGGCCACCTACCGGATGACGTCGGACTCGGTCTCGCCCGAAGCTGTGGCCAAGGATCCCGCCAACCGCCTGCTGTCGCGCGCCAACGTCCGTGAGCGCCTGGAGGCGGAATCCGTGCGCGACGCGGTTTTATTCGTCGCCGGGACGCTGAATCCCGAGCTCGGCGGACCCGCCGCCCCGCTCACCGATTCATTCAGCCGCCGTGCGCTCTACGCGACCGTGAGCCGCGGCAAGCCTGAGCGCGCGATGACGTTGTTCGATTTCCCCGACGCCGGCGCTACCTCGGAGTCGCGCGCCGTGACTGTCGGCCCGATGCAGCGCTTGTTCTTCCTGAACAGCGGATTCATCACACGCAACTCCGCGGCACTGGCCGCCCGCCTGGAGCGCGAATCGAGCGACCCCCGGGCGCGAATCCAACGCGCGTATGAGCTGCTCTACTCGCGTCCCCCGGCGGAAGAGGAGATCCGTCTCGGGCTCGATTTCGTCGCGGCCAAACCCGATGCCTGGCCACGATACGCGCAGGTCCTGTTGAGCGCGGCCGAATTCAGCGCGGTAAAGTGAGAAGGAACCACCATGACACGGCGTGAAGCGTTTCAGATGCTCGGCTGCGGATTCGGCCAGGCGGCGCTTGCCGCCACCACGCAGGGAGCGCGGACCCATTTTCCCGCCAAGGCCAAGCACGTCATCTTCCTGTTCCTCAATGGCGGTCTCTCCCAGGTGGATACGTTTGATCCCAAGCCTGAGCTCACGCGCATGGATGGCAAGCCGATGCCCGGTCCGAAGGTGAAGACCGACAGCGCCACCGGCAACCTGATGAAGTCGCCGTTCCAGTTCCGCAAGTACGGCCAGAGCGGAATCGAGGTAAGCGAGATCTTCCCTCGCGTCGGTGGGCTGATCGACGACATCGCCGTGATCCGGTCCTGCTACGCCGACAACGGCAACCACGGTCCATCGCTGATGCTCATGAACACCGGACACCAGTTGCCCGGCCGTCCGTCCATGGGAGCCTGGATCAGCTACGGACTCGGAACCGAGAACCAGAACCTGCCCGCCTTCATCGCCCTGTGCCCCGGCTACCCGGTGATGGGCCCGCGGCTCTGGACCTCCGGATTCCTGCCCAACTCGCACCAAGGCGTCTACGTACCCAACAACGAGCGGACCCCTGACAAGCTCGTCCAATACATTCGCAACGAGACCGTTCCGGACGAGGAGCAGCGGCGCCAGGTCGCGCTGCTCGACCGCCTGAACCGGCTGTACCTCGGCGATGGCAACCGCCAGCCAAAGGTCGCTGCTGGTGTCCAGGCGATGGAAGTGGCGTTCCGGATGCAGGCCGAGGCGCCGGAAGCGTTCGATGTCGCGCGCGAAGCACCCGCGGTCCGGACGCGTTACGGCGACTCCGACTTCGGGCGCGGCTGTCTGCTGGCCCGCCGTCTGGTCGAGCGTGGCGTGCGGATGGTACAGATCTACTTCGGCAACTCGCAGCCCTGGGACAGCCACGAGGACATCCGGTCGCACCAGTCGCTTGCCAAGGAAGCCGATCCAGCGATCGCGTCGCTGATTGAGGATCTCAAGTCAAACGGGCTGTTTAAGGAAACCATCGTGATCGTGAGCAGCGAGTTTGGGCGCACGCCGATGATCCAGAGCGCGGGCCAACTGCGTGTGAATCAGGGGCGCGACCACAATCCGCCTGCATTCACGACGCTGGTGGCCGGCGGTGGGTTCAAGGGCGGCATCACATATGGTGCGACGGACGACTTCGGCTACAAGTCCGTTCACAACCGCGTCCATCCGCACGACCTGCACGCCACCGTGCTGCACCAGTTGGGGATCGACCACACGCGCCTCACCTACCGCTACAGCGGGCGCGATTTCCGGCTCACGGACACAGGTGGAACGGTCGTGCGCGAACTTCTCGCCTGACCGCTCACCGCCGGATCGCGGCCTCGATATCCTCCCACCGGAAGAGGAGGAAATTCTTCGGACCGCTGTTCATCGCCACCATCAGTCCGCGTTGAAAACTCCCGATTCGGTGCGCGCTGACCTCGAGTCCGTCCGTCGAATCCGCACCGCCGCGAATCACGCCGAGCGCCTTGTGCTCATGGGGCTGTCCCGGTGCTCCCTCCCGTGTGAACACGTGATACTCGCTGTTGCCAGGGATCTGGTCGGTGCACAGCAGATATCCCGTGCCGTCCTCGCGCGCGTAGATTGCGATTCCCTCGCGGTCTCCGCGGAATCCGGTCCGGCCGAAATGCGCCAGCTCGGTCCCGGCTGCGGCTCCGTCCGGATCCGCCGCGTACTTGTGGATCCCGTCGCCCTCGTCGGCGTAGTAGACGAATCCGGGCGCGTCATCGACCGCCACGGCTTCAATCTCGCCCGTGCCGCTGAAGCTCCCGAAGTAGCGCACGAACCGCGCGTTGATGCGGCCCTTCCCATCGTCCTCCAGGCGATACTGGCCGAGATAACCTTGCCGCGGACCCTCCTTCGGCGCGACGATGGCAAAAATCACCCCGTCGCCGGGCCTGCGGTACAGCGACACTCCCATCGGAGCAGCCTGCTCGCCCGCTCGGTCCGCAAAAACCCCGGTATCGCCGGTGATGTCGGCCACTCCCCGCTCGCTCACCTCGAACACACGGAGCCGCCTCTGCAGCCGCTCCGTCACTACGGCGATGTCGATGACGCCACGTGCGGTCTTCAAGCCGTACTCCACGTCCACGTTGTTCGGACGGTCGAGTCCGGCAGCCGTCTGCCGCGTCTTGCCGTCCAACCCGAAGACCACCAGCGCGCCGGTAGGAGCCTTGGCCTTATTCGTCCCGAGGATCAAGCTCCGCGCGTCATCCGTGGGGTGGACCCACACCGCCGGATCGTCCGGGTCATCGGTCACGGCATCCGTCTGCCCGGACGCCCTGACATCCAGGACTTGCGGCGCCGTGGGTTGGTGGCATGCCGCGGCAACCAGACACAGCATCGCCACCCAAGCCCGGTGCGTCATCAGAAGTTCAGGCGAAGGGCCATCTGAAGCTGCCGCGACGTGCCGGTGCCGATCGTCCGGTTCAGTCCGCTGGTCACCAGCCCGAAACTGGCGGGAGACGTCAGAGTGAGGCCTGGATTACCGGCCTGCACCCGGTTGAAGAGGTTGAACGCTTCAAGCCTCACCACCAGCGCCTTCCGCTCCGCCAACGGGATGTTCCGCTGAAACGCCCAGTCCAGTTGCACCAGGCCCGGTCCCGTGCCGATGCTGCGGCCCGCGTTGCCCCACGTCCCCCGTGCGGGAATCGCGAACGCGGCCGGATTTAGCCACTGATCGAACTTCGGTCCACCGGCGGGATAAATCGAAACACCCGGCACGATGTTCGGCCGCTGCCCGGACGTGTTGCCATCCGGGACATCGGCGGTGGCACGGGCAATGCCGACTGTGAGCCTGCGTCCCGTTCTCGCCGTCCAGATGCCGCTGGTTTCCCAGCCACCCAGGATCTTCGCCGCTGGGCCGCTCTTCAGGTACGGCTGGCCGGCTCCGAAGGGAAGCTGATACACCCAGTTCGACGTGATCGTGTGCCGGATGTCCTGGGCGCTGTTGCCACGGTCGCAGGCCCGACAAATCGCGATCTGCGGCTGCGATCCCTCTCCTCCGCCAAGGTTGCCGTCGTTGATGGAATGGGACCACATGTACTCCGTGCCGAGCGTCAGGCCCCGCGCCACACGCCTGTGAAGCGAAACCTGCAACGCGTGGAAATTGCTCTTGCCATCCTGGCGCTTCTCATCCATCCGTCCGAAACTCGGCAGCGGGCGGACGCGCGTGGCCGGATCTATGTTGTTGATGTACTGGCGCGAGAACAGCTTCACTCCGGAGCTGCCCATGTATCCAACTTGCGTGAGAAACTCCGCGGGCAGTTGATGCTGAATGGAGAATCCCCACTGCGCGCTGTACAGGTCGCGGCGGTCCCGCTGCAACGAACGGGGCGTGATTCCCGACGAGCGCGCCTGAGCGAGGAACGGGGTGACCGGATAGGAAAGATTCGGAGCTTCGGCAGTCGTCAACCCGAAGCGGTCCACCATGTTGTCGAGCGCTGTATTGACGTCATCCACCTGGCCGGGACCATGGTAGATCCCCGCGCCAGTCCGGATCACCGTCTTCCCTTTGAGCGCGCCAGGCGACCACGCCAGTCCGATCCGCGGGTCGAAGTTGTTGCGGTCCGGGAAGTACCACGGCGTGCCGTGCGGGCAGAATCCGCGGCATTCGTTTATGTCGAACACGCGGTAGCGGTCCCTGACCTCCCGGTTCACGGAGTAGTATTCGTACCGCATCCCGAGGTTTAGCGTCAGGTTCGGCCGGACCTTGAAGTCATCCTGCAGGTATGCATAGTAGTACGTCTTGCGGGTTCCGAGCACCGGTGCCCCAGCGGTGATTCCCACCGAGTCCACGCGATTGTCGAGGAACGCCGTCCGGTTGGCGAACGTGACAGTCACGGTGTCGAACGCGGGGTCGGCCACATTGACCCGTGCCCGCCGGATCTCTCCGCCGATCTTCAAGGTGTGCCGTCCACGCGTGATCGCCAGGTTGTCGATGAGTGAAAAGGTGGTTCCCGCCTCCACCAGCAGATTGTCCGGATTCAGGGTAGTGAAGCCGGCGACGGCAACGCTCGCTGGCACCGGGCCGTAGCTGAACCGCCTCAACGCCGAACGGTTCATACCCGCCTTCCATTCATTGACCACCGTGGGTGAGAAGACTCGCTGGTACTGCAACGCCAGGTTGGACGGACGGAAATTGCTGTCCTGCCGGTCGCCCGCGATCACGGTCCGTGGCGCCAGGATCAGCCCGTCGTCCACGTTGTAGCGGGCGAACACGGTGTTGCTGTCATTGAACCGGTGGTCGATCCGCAACGTGCCGGCATCCTCCCGCCATCCCTGGCTGCGATCGGCCTGCACGCGGTCCACTTCCGCGTTGGAGGTCGTAATTGTGCCCACCGGGTAGATCGCCAGCAATTGCCGGATCGCTGGATTTACCGCCCGCGCCCGGTATGCCGCACTCGGCACGTCGTTGGTGAATGTCTGGCTGACGCGCTGCCGCAGCCCTTCGTAATTGGCAAAGAAAAAGCTGCGGTTCCGCACAATGGGACCGCCCATGTTGCCCCCGAACTGGTTCAGCCGGAAGGGCTGCTTGGAATTGTCAAAGGGGTTGCGCGCGTCGAGCTTGTCATTCCGGAAGAACTCGAACACGCTGCCATGAAACTCGTTCGAGCCGGACTTGGAAACCAGGTTGACCTGGCCGCCCGCGCCGTTCCCGGTCTCGGCCGAGTAGAGCGTCGAGTTCACGCGGAACTCGGCGATCGTATCCGTGCTGATCACCAGTCTCAAAGCGGCTTCCTGCCGGGGATCCTTGACGCCGGTGGAATCGACGCCGTCGAACGTCCAGTTGTTGTCGTCGCGGGACCGGCCGACGAACCGGATTGTCTGCTGGCTGCCGTCCCCCGTATTGATCGCACCTGGCGCTAGTGCCATCAGACTTGCCCAATGCCGTCCGTTGAGCGGCATCTCGCGCATCTGCTGTGCCCCGATGACGGTTCCGACCACCGGCGACGTGGTCTCGACAGCCGCCAGCACGCCCTCCACGGTCACTGCGCTGTCCACCGCGCTGACCTGAAGCTCCAGGTCCAGCGTGCGGTTGTCGCCGACGCCGAGCCGGACATCTTTGATAGCCATGGTCCGGAAACCGGTGTGGCTCGCCGTTACCGTGTAAAGACCGATTGGGAGCAGAGAAAACGTGTAGACACCGGAAACTGATGTCCGCACTTCACGCCGCAAGCCGGTGTCCTGCGAAACGGCCTCCACCTTGCTTTGCGGCACCACCGCGCCGCTGCTATCGGAAACCGTTCCTGTGAGTGTTGCGCGGTCAATCTGAGCCCAGACGGGGCAGAGCAAGCTGGAAAGGAGCATGAGCGGGAGACGTCGCACCGTAGGAACCTCCTGAAAAGCGTTTGTACGAGGTCAAGTATAGCCATCCGCTGCTCTGGGGTAAAGGGGAGATCTACGCGCCACAAAATTCGACCGCGGTGGTCGCGTAGATGGCTGCGCACTCCACCAGCCGGTCGATGCTCACCCGCTCATGATCGGAATGCGCCGTCTCATGCGCCGGACCATAGTACACCGTTGGAACCCCGCCGTCATTGCTGTACAGATTCGCGTCGCCCACCAGGCCCATTCCGATCCGGGCAGGCTCCACACCCGTAACGGCGGTGGCCGCGCTGGAAAGCGCCCGCACAACCGGATGGTCCGCCGGCGTCTCGAACGGCTCACGTGTGGCCGCCGGATCCAGGCCCCATTCGAACTCGAGCCCGGACTCCTCCGCCAGCCGCGCGCACAGACTCCCTAAAAGCCGCTCCGTGTCCGCTACGTTCCGGCCAGGCGTCCAGCGCCAAGTCCCAACCACCTCGATCCGCGCCGGCAGCCGGTTCATGTAATCGCCACCGTGGACCATCCCCACGTTGAGCTGCTGCCGCCCGCACAACGGATGCCGCGGACCGGCCTCGAACTCCCGTTCCAGAGCCGCGAGTTCTTCCAGCAGCCGCCCCACCCACCGCGCCGGATTCCGCTCATACGGGACCTTGATCGTGTGAATCGGACCGAGAGGGCTCGTGATGCTCACCTGGTAGATCGACGACCCCAGACTCGCTGACCAAATAGCCGCCGGGCCCTCGACAATGATGATCGCCTCCACCGGCAGCGAACCATCCCGCAGCCGCCGGATCAAGTGCCGCGGACCCTCTTTGCGTCCCACCGGCGATTCGTGTCCGATCACGCCCGTCAAATACAGATCGCCCTTCAGCCGCACTCCCGCCCGCCGCAATGCCGACGCCGCGTGGACCATCGCCACCAGCCCGCCCTTCATGTCCTCGGCGCCCCTGCCGGTGACCCATCCGTCCCGAAGTTCCGGCGGGGCCGACGATCCGATCGGGATCGTGTCGGTATGCCCATTGAACATCAGCGCCGGACCGTCGCCTCTCCCGGGTATCCGGCACACAACATTCGGACGGCCTGGTAGTACCGGATCCAACACCGGGTCAAATCCTTCCCGGCGTAACAGATCCGCCAGGAACTCGCTTCCGGGCCCCTCGGAGCCGGTTTCGCTCTTTGTTCGGACAAAAGTTAACACGTCCTCCGCCAAAGAGTCGCGGTCGATGTTCGAAAGATACGGCATTGGGTCTTGCGGGAATTGGCGCACTGCGGTATCCTACTTCAATCCGGGGAATCTGAACCAAACGGGGACCGAATGAAATTCCGGCAGGGCTCGCTGAGCGTCTTCTTTCCAGCCTACAACGACGCTCCCTCTCTACCAGGCCTTTTAGAGAAAACATTTCACGTCTTGGATGCCTGCGTTGACGACTACGAAGTGATCGTGGTGAATGACGGCAGCCGGGACAATACCGGACAGGTACTGGATGCGCTCGCGCAGAAGTACGGCCGGCGCTTGAAGATCGTTACCCATCCGGAAAACAGGGGATACGGTGGAGCGCTCCGCACTGGGTTCGCCACAGCGTCCAAGGATTGGGTGTTCTACACCGATGGCGACAGCCAGTACGACACCACCGAGCTTCCGCACCTGCTCGGCCGGGTGCGGCGGGACATCGGCTTGGTCAACGGCTACAAGCTCGAGCGGAACGACCCGTGGCACCGGATCTTCATCGGCAAAGTCTACAACCAGTTTGCGCGGATGCTCTTCCGCATCAAATTGCGCGACATCGACTGTGACTTCCGCCTCATTCGCCGCGACCTGCTGGACGCCATCGAGCTGACCTCTACGAGTGGAACCATCTGCGTGGAACTTGTCCGCAAGCTGGAGTTGAGCGGCTGTGGGGTGGAAGAAGTCGGTGTCCATCACTATCCCCGCCTGTACGGGCGCTCGCAGTTCTTCCGCATCAAGTCCCTTCTGACGACTTTCGGACAACTGCTGAGGCTCTTCACGCGGCTGGTTGTTCTGGCCCCGGCGCAGGACCGCGTACGGCGCTTGCGGGCCGCGCTCGTACGGAACGAGTAGCCCCGGCGACGGCGGCCTCGCAGCAAGTCAGTTCGGGCGGGCCGCGCCGGCCCCGGAGTTGGTCCGCGCGGCGATGCCGTTCACGATCAAGACGGACTGAACCCGATCGAAAACCAACCGCCCCTGATGGATCGCACGCAGTTCCCCCGTATCCCACGGGCAACGCATGATCCCGGCCCTCGAGTGCGCGCCCTTGCCGAGCAGCAGGTGGCCGAGTTCGTGTGCCAGCGCCGCGCCCAATACCTGAGAGGTGGCGCTGCCCGTCGCGCCCTTCAGCTCTTCCACCCGGTGGTAGAAAACCGTCGCCACCCGCGCCAGCTCGTTCTCGGCCACCGGCTGGACGTACCCCATGAGGGATTCTCTCCGCGTCAGACCCTTTGCCATTTCTTCGCTGCAGATGCGCAGGACAATGTCTCCCGGCACATCCGCCAGCCGGACTCGCTCGCCGGGTTGCCATACCCGCGTCTCGACCCTCCACACCACTCGGCCGCCTGTCTTCCGGTAGATTGCCGTGAACACCTCTTGGGCGTCAGACATCGTAGCCGCTGGGACGTCCGCGTAGTCAAGGACGGTGACGTTCAACACTTGGGCCGAAGCGGCCAGCGGGAGCATGAAGATCAGGAATCGCATGCTGGCCAGTTTGGGCTGGCCGCCGCACTACCTCCATCCCCGCCGCATCGACATTCCCTCTCCGGAACCTAGAAGTTTCCTCGATATGCAAGTAGCTGAAAACACGAATATTACGCCGGGATCTAGATCGCCCAACCAGGCGCTTCCCGTGATATACTTCTGTCCGGGATGGCTCCCAGGATCATTCAGTTCGGGACGTTTCAGGCCCGCCTCGACTCCGGCGAACTCTACCGCGACGGCATAAGGCTCAAGCTGGGTGGCCAGCCGTTCCAGGTCCTCGCATTTCTGCTCTCGCGGCCAGGCGAAGTAGTCACCCGCGAGGAACTGCAGTCGGCGCTATGGCAATCCGACACTTTCGTCGACTTCGACCACGGCCTCAACACCGCGATCAACAAGATCCGCGAAGCGCTCGGCGACTCGGCCGGCAATCCCCGTTTCGTCGAAACGATCCCGAGGCGCGGCTACCGCTTCATCGCTCCCGTCGACCAGCCCGTTCAGACCACGCCCGAGGCTCGTCCCCCACCCGTCCCGCCGCCCGCCACGCAGTCTCGGAAGTGGATTCCCATCGCCGCCAGCGCCGTTGTGGCCGCCGTAGCCGCGGCCGGGTTTACGTTCTTTCGCTCCCGGCCCTCCGTCCCCGTCCAGTACAAACTGACGCAGGTCACTCGCGACTCAGGCCTCACGCAGCAGCCGAGCCTGTCCGCCGACGGTAACTTCGTCGCCTACGCCTCCGATCGCGCCACGGGAAGAGACCTCGACATTTGGCTCCAACACGTATCGGGCGGCCAGCCGGTCAGACTGACCTCGACTCCCGCCAACGAGTCCTATCCGTCGCTCTCCGCCGACGGCCGAAGGGTCGCATTCCAGGTGGGCCAATCGCGGGAGGAATACGGGATCGCAGTGATTCCCGCGCTGGGAGGAACCCCGAAACTGGTCGCGGCCTCGGGACTGTATCCACAGATCTCGCCCGACGGCGCTTCGATTGCCTATTCATCGGGCACCAACCTGCAAGCCAGCGAAGTCAGGGTGGTCTCGACCGATGGCGGCGAGCCGCGCGCCGTCTCCACGGGCCGGGATTGGGCCATGGCTCCGCTGTGGACTCCTGACGGCCGGAACCTTCTCGTCTGGACCCGGGATCCTATGGACTATTGGACCGTTCCCGCCAGCGGCGGCGTCGCCACCAACACGGGAGCGTCCAAACTCCTGCAAGACTCGATCGGGGTCCCCATGTCGTTTCTGCCCTACCTGCGCGACCCGTACCCGGTGGCTTCGGTGGGAACCGCCGGGATCGTCATCGCCGCGCGATTCGCGGACGGACACGATCTCTGGTTGTGTCCCATGTCCGGCGGACGAACCGTGGGGGCGCCCGTTCGAGTCACGGCCGGCGCAGGGGCCGCGCATCCATCGATCGCCGCGAACGGACGAATCGCCTTCTCCCGCCTCGCGGTCAGTTCCGGCCTCTGGATCTTGCCGCTGGATCCGTCGACCGGCCGCGCGACAGGCAAATTGCGCCGGGCATGGGCCGAGAACGTCACCGTGGCGTATCCGAACGTTTCCGCTGACGGCAAGACGCTCGCCTACGTCTCCAACCGCGGCGGCGATCCCGATGTCTGGATCCGCGATCTCGAAACTGGTGCGGACCGCCAGTTGACAGCGAGCAAGGAAAGCGAATTCCGGGCCGTGATTTCGCCCAACGGCGCGCGCGTCGCGTTTGCCCTCAAGGGAGACGCATTCCGGTCCATGAGGGGAGACGCCTACACCATGCCGTCGACCGGAGGCGTCCCGAAGCTGGAATGCCGGGGTTGTATGAACAATGTAGCCGGCTGGACTCCCGACGGCCTGAGCCTAATCTACTACGAGGGCAATCCGATTCGGCACGCCACGTTCGACCTCGCCACGGGGCGCAAACGCGATTTGGCCTGGCACCCAACCGGCCACATCCACAATTTGAGATTCTCGCGAGACGGACGCTGGATCACCTTTACCCTGGTTGGCGAAGCAACCCGGATTGTCTACGTCGCCGGCGTCAATGACGGCGGGAAACCGGCGTCCTGGATTCGGGTTTCCGCCGAAGGGCTGGTGGACAGCTCGTTCTGGTCGCCGGACGGGAACCTTCTCTACGTCCATCAGGGAGACGCGCTGTGGGCGCGCAGACTTCAACCGGACACGAAAATCCCTGCCGGTGACCCATTTTTGGTTCACCGCATGCATGGGCCGCGCTTTTCCGCGATCTTCTCCACCAACGGGCTGATGTGCGAACCGGAGACATCCTTGACAAGTGTGCCGGTGGGCGGTTGACACAAACGAAGGGTAACCGGGGGACAGCGGTTAAGCTGGGGGATGCCCTGGCGAGAGGTGAGCCGCATGGACAGCAAG
>VFZX01000022.1 GCA_016871015.1 Acidobacteriota bacterium
CGGATCAACTGATCAAGGACCGTCTTGCGCTGGTACAGGTTCCCCAGAGCGGCACCCAGCAGTGGCCGTCCCGTGGTGGAGCGACATCCTTTGCGAATCATGTGTTCAGCTCAGTACTTCTAGTACTTGCATGCAACACCTCAAACGCGGGACCGGCTGTCTACCTCAACCTGGTAGCCAGACGCGAGCCGGTTGGTTTCGTTTGCCATCCCGGTGACGGCCATCATTTCGGCGAACATCTCCGGGGTCATTCCCGCCCTCCGTGCGTTGGCCGTGTGGGAGGCGATGCAGTAGCCGCATCCGTTGGTGACGCTGACCGCGATGTAGATCAGCTCCTTCGTCAACGGGTCCAGAGCACCCGGCGCCATAATCTGCTTGACGCTTTCCCAAGTTCGCTTCAGCCCCGCCGGATCGTGTGCCAGCGCCTTCCAGAAATTGTTGATGTAGTCGGTGTTGCGCACCGCCATGATGTCGTCGTAAACGGCCCGTACTTCGGCCGGGGCGTCGGCGTACTCAATCAGTCCGAACGTTGCCATGGGAAGCCTCCTCGATCCGCTGGATGCTGAACAGCAGTGCCCGCGGCACGTGGAAGCATCCCTTATAGTTGTTGCCCTTGAGCGTGTGGGTGGGTTTTCCGTACCGGTCGCAGTAGCCGTACCACTCGCCGTGTTCGCGATCCGGAAACGTGCGGTAGGTGTAGGTGTGGACGCGTTCCAGCCACCGCAGCCACTTTGCCTCGCCCGTGAGCGTATAGGCGTAGACGAGTCCGTAGATCGCCTCGGTGTGCGGCCACCAGAGCTTCAGGCTGGCCTCGAGCTGCAGACAAGGCCGGCCCTGGATATCCATGAAGTAGTGGAGCCCTTCGTAGTCCTCATCCCAGCCAAAGATCAGCGAGTTCTCCATCAGTTGCAGGACCCTCTCTTGGGCGGCCGCGTTGGGATGGTGGCGCAGCGCGTGCAACATAAACCAGCAGACTTCGACCGCGTGTCCCGGGCAAAACAGACGCCCCTCTGGAAGGTCGAGTAGATTCTCCCCGGCCGGCGGCACGTTCTCGATCAGGATTCCGCGATTGGGCTCGACGTGCCGGAAGGCGGCCTCCATGCACTCGCGGATCACCTCCCCGGCCTCGAGTTCGAGCGCCATCGAGAGAACCACCATGATGTCGGCAAGCTGGCTGAACCGTGGCGACCCGGGAAGGCTGGGACGGCCGAGAAGTCCGGGCGCTGCGATCCAGCGCCGGATTGAGGCGAACAACGCTTCCGACTCTTCGCGCGCCCACTGTTCGCCGCTCGCCTTCGAGTATTCCAGCAGCCCGATCATCATGAACACCGCGCCGTAGGGCTTCCGCTGGAATGCAGCCGGAGCGCCTTCGCGGGTGAGCGCGAAGTAGCAGCGTCCTTCCGCGTCGCGCGCGTGGCGGCGAAGGAACAGGGCGCCCTCCCGGGCGGCGTCGAGCCACTCCTGGCGGCGCTCCACCTGGTTGTACAGGCGTGACAGCATCCACACCTGGCGTCCGTTGAGCCAGACGTATTTGCGGGTGTCGTAGATGGTGCCGTCGCGATCGAGGCAGGTGAAGAAGCCGCCGTGTTCCTGGTCGATGGAGTGCCTCATCCAGAACGGGAGGACGGACTCAAACAAGTCCTGCCGGTAGGTGTCAGCGAAGGTCTTCAACGCTTGAGTATACCGCCGCCCAGCTCGCGCATGATCTTTCCCCATAGCGACTGGCCAAGCTCGCGGGCGTCATCATCATTGGCTGGGATTACCTGGACGTGCAGGCCGGCCATCTCGTCCAACGAGCCGCCGCCCCAGGTGACCCTCCGTGGTGGATTGGATGGATTGCGTGGATTCGCGGCTGAGTTGTCGTAGAGGAACTCCATCTCGATGCGCGTCCCCGCGGGCAGCGTGAACGGGTGCTTGTAGCGGTAGTGGCGCTGCCAGTTGAAATCCCAGCCGCGGACCGTGATCAGTGGGATACGGCGGCCATCGGGGCGGATGGCGGTTCCGCGCATCTCCCGGCAGATGTAGTGGGCGTGCGGGATGATGCCGGTGACCTCCACTGGCACCGGCAGCGTGAAGTGGTCGCGGACAATGTAGCGCGCCTCGCCAGCAGGGATGTCGATGTTGCGGGATCCGAGGGCGACATCCATCATGCGCCGCGTGGGCGCAGTCTCCGTGAAGTACAGGGCCAGCTCGGACTGGTCGGTTTCGATTGTCCCGGTTGGATGATAGTGCAGTTGCAACACCAAATCCATGCCCGGCCGGAGCGTCACGGCGGTGAGCGGCGGGTACGAAGTGGGACCGAATCCCGGAGTCCAGCCGCCGAGCGAAGCGGATGGCAGGAATCCCGGGACCCCGAAGCAGGGATAGACTTCGCCATTGCGGCGGGCCGCGCCTGAGGCGTCGAGGAACATCAGGGCATGATGGACTGTCCTGCGGTTGCCCGGCTTGAACTCGAACGCGCGCACGTAGCGGGTCTGCTTGAGTCCGAGCGGGATGACCACACAGGTGTAGATGTCCTCTCCCGTTGCGGGAACCTCGACGGGCTTCTGCATTCTGACCGTCCGGTCCGGCGCGCCGAGCTTCCAACCGGGCTGAAACTTCGGCGCCGCGGGCTCGATCCCAGGATCGCCGCGCGGAGCCCCATCACGCGCCCAGGATTCAAGCAGCCGGATCTCGCCGCCCGTCAGCCGGTGTGCTCCCTCGAATTCGAGCGGACCCGGATCTGCTTTCCAGGGCGGCATCAATCCGCGGCGGACCACTTCGGCGATCACGGCGGCGCGCGGCGCGGCATCGCCAAACGACTCGAGGGCGAACGGCGCGTCTCCGCCAGTATGATGGCACGGGGTGCAATGACGGTAGAGCAGCGGCGCGGCGTGGCGCGCGAAGGTGACGCCGGTCGTGGCCTTGGCGGGTGGATAGGCAATCGCGCACCCGATGGCAGTGGTTTCACGCACCGGCGGTGACTTGCCCGCCAGCAGCGCCTCGATCGCCTCCCGCAGATCGTGGCGCGTGGGCCGCCGGTGGACTCCAAGGGCTGGCATCCGGTCGTCGATCCGGCCGCGGTAGACGGCACTTCCCCGGGAACCGGTCACGACGGCCTGCGGAGTGACGCGTGCGCCGAGGCGGCTGGCGGTCCGGAGCCCCTCGGCGGTGTCCGTTGAGACCTGTTCAAACCGCACGCCGCGCGGCTGATATTCCGCTCTCAATTTCTCGAATTCCGGCTGGTACCGGTTCGACAATGGACAGGCGCCGCTCACCACCAGGTAGACGGTCAGCACGGAAGTCACAATTTCCATATAATCGCAACATCTATGGCTACGGCATCTGTGCTGGAGCGTCCTGTAACGGGGAGCCCGGCCTTACCAGCTCTTGAACGCCTCCACTCGCTGGACGTGTTCCGGGGCCTGACGATGGTGTGGATGGTCTCCAACGGGTTTGGACTCCACTTCTTCAAGGATCATCCGGTATGGGGCTGGCTCGAGCGCCAGTTCACACACGCCGACTGGCACGGTTTCTACGCCTGGGACATGATCCAGCCGTTCTTCATGTTTATCGTTGGCGTGGCGATGCCGTTTTCCTTCGCGCGGCGGGACGTGGCCAACGAGCCTTGGAGGACGCAGTTCCGGCACGTGCTGAAACGCGCGGCGCTGCTGATCGCCTTTGGGATCCTGGCGCGATCGATCGGAGCCGGAAAACCGAATCTCGACCTGATCAACGTCCTCGCGCAAATCGCATTCACCTACACGGTCGCGTTCCTGCTGCTGCGCAAGCCGTGGACGGTCCAATTGGGTGCTTCCTTCGCACTACTGGCGGCGCACACTCTCTTCTACCTTTTTGCCACCGCGCCCGGCGTCACCGGACCTTGGGACAAGAACGCCAATATTGGCTGGTGGCTTGACGGCGCGGTCCTGGGAAAGCACTGGGGCGGCGGATACGCGACGGTCAACTGCGTTTCCTCGGCGGCGAACACGGTCTGGGGGATGATGGCGGGATTCGTGCTCATGTCCGCCCGGACCCCGGGTGAGAAGATCAAGCTGCTCGCTGGGGTTGGCGTGGCTGCGGTGGCCGCGGGAATGGCGCTGGATCCGCTGATCCCGAACATCAAGAAGATCTGGACCGCGTCGTTCGCCGTGTCGAGCGTAGGCTACACGCTGCTCGTGCTGGCACTGTTCTATTGGCTGATCGACATCAGGGGCTGGCGGCGCGGCACGGCGATTCTGGCCATGGTCGGCGCCAACTCAATCTTTATTTACCTCTTCCACGAGATCCTGCACCGCTGGATGCGGCAGACCGGACTCACGTTCACCGGATGGGCGGTGAACCTGTGGGGGCCCTTTGGCAGCATGTTGAACGAGTGGCTCGTGATCGGATTCCAGATCTACGTCTGCTACTGGCTATACCAACGCAGGATCTTCTTCAAGCTCTCATGACTCCCGCCGAACAACAGAGGCGCACACCGACCATCTACGACGTCGCACGGCTCGCGGGCGTGGCGCCGTCCACCGTGTCGTCGGTGATCAACGGACGGGGAAGCGTGAGCGACGAACTCACCGTGCGGGTTCGCGACGCCGTCCGGGAGCTTTCCTACACCCCCAACGCCGTGGCGCAGAGCCTGCCGCGCCGCAAGACCCGCTCCGTTGGCCTGCTCATTCCCGACATCGGCAATCCGTTCTTCTCGAAAGTCGTGCGCGGCGTCGAGGACCGGCTCTCCGACGCGGGCTACTCGGTGGTCCTGGGAGCTTCTTACAACCGGCCGGAGGAACAGGCCGTCTACGTGGACCTGTTCCGCGCGCAGCAGACCGACGGACTGATCCTGTTCGCCTCGGGGGACTACGAGAGAATCCGCGCCTACAGTGACTCCGGGCGCCCCGTGGTGTTCTTGGGCCGCGAGCCATCGTTTTCCGCCGACGTCGTCACGGGCGACAATCGCGAGACCCTGCGGCTGGCGGTGGACTACCTCGCCGGAAAAGGCCATCGGGGCATCGCGATTCTATGCGGTCCGTTGTCGCTGAGCACCAATTCCGAGCGCGTTGCCGGATGGAAAAGCGCCCTGCGCGCCCATAGGCTTCCGGCGCCGGACCACCACATCGGGTCGGGCAACTGGACAGCGGAGTCCGGCTACGAACTCACTCGCTACATGCTTCGCCTGGCGGACCCTCCCACCGCGCTGTTCGCGGGCAATTTTCTGATGCTGACCGGAGTGTTGCGGGCGCTGAAGGAGCGCGGAATCCGGTGTCCGGAACAGATCGAGGTGATGAGCTCGGACGACTCCGACTGGCTGGACGTGTTCTCCCCTGCGGTGTCGACCGTCGTGACTCCGAGCTACGAGATGGGCACCGCGGCCGCGGAACTGCTGCTGAAGCGCGTCAAGCAGCCCGGCCGCAAGCACCAGCGGATTGTGCTGGCGCCCAGGCTTCGTGTACGGGTTTAACCCCTATTCCGGAATCGGTGCTTCAATCCGGTAGATCGAACCCGTGGCCGCGTCCGATACGTAGACTTCGCCGTCCTCATCCTCGCCGAATGCCGTGATGTTGAATCCGGTCCGCATCAGGAGACGCGTCCGCCAGCCCTCGCCATCGCGTGTGGCGCCCCACAGGAGCCCGCTGCAGTAGTCGCCGTACAGGTAGAGTCCCGGCAACTGCGGGGCGAGTTTCCCTCGGTACACGACTCCCCCGGTCACGGAGCATCCACCCTCGGCCGCCTCATGATGGTACTCGGCCGCTGGCGGAACGAAGCCCTCCGTCTTGCAGTTCTGGAGGTAGCAGTGCGCGCCTTCCATCGGGTTCCAGCCGTAGTTCTCGCCTCCGGTGCTCGACGCCGGCTGGAAATTGACCTCCTCCCAGGTTTCCTGTCCGACATCGCCCATCCAGAGGTCGCCGGTGACCCGGTCGAAGCTAAAGCGCCATGGATTGCGCAGTCCCAGGGCCCAGATCTCGGGCCTGGCTGCTTCGGTATCGCGGAACGGATTGTTTGCCGGAATCCGTACGGTTCCCGGCTCGGACTCGACATCCAGGCGCAGCATCTTGCCGAGCAGCGATGCCGGACTTTGCGAGAAGTCGTGCGGATCGCCACCCGCGCCGCCGTCGCCCATGCCGATGTACAAGTATCCGTCCGGCCCGAACCGGATGCAGCCTCCGTTGTGATTCTCATAGGG
This sequence comes from Acidobacteriota bacterium, assembly GCA_016871015.1. Lineage (GTDB taxonomy): Bacteria > Acidobacteriota > Terriglobia > Bryobacterales > Bryobacteraceae > SYLY01. The sequence continues at coordinate 6,155 of VFZX01000022.1, forward strand.
CTGCGGGATCGTCACGAGCACAGTCTCCTGGGGATCTGCGATATCGGGATTCGCGGACGCACGGTACATTGCGATCACCGTGGCGCCGTCAAGGTTCGTGTAGTTGACGTAGAACCGCTGCTTTGACGCATAGCCGGGCGGGAACGCGATGGCCAACAGTCCGCTTTCGCCCTCGCCCCGCGTCTTGCCGCGGATGTCCAGGAACGGCGCCGGCAGCAGGGTCCCGTTGCGCAGGATCCGCACCAGGCCGTCCTGCTGCACCAGGAACAGCCGCCGCGATCCGTCACCCGCGCTTTGGATGTCGGTCGGTTTTTCCACTCCTCGAGCGGCGAGCACGAGGCGGAAGTCCTGCGCGGACAATATCACTGCGAACGAAGCTGCCCACCAGAGTTTCACGGCGTCTTGCCTTCAGTGTATGCCAGCGTACCGCGATATGCTGGAATCCATGCGCGGCACCCTCCTCTTGACACTATTCTGCACGGCTGGATTTGCCCAAACAGCGCTCACCGTGGTCTCTTCGGCGACTTACGAGGCTGGCGGCGCCGTGGCTCCAGGGATGATTGCCACCGGATTCTCAGCGGCCATCACACCGGGAACCGGATACTCGGTCACGGTGGGAACCCAGGCGGCCACGGTCCTGGCCGCGGCGCAAGGACAGATCAGCTTCGTTCTGCCCGCGAATCTCGCCACGGGCAACATGACCGTGACGGTCACACGCGCTGGCGCCAACGTGGCCGCGGGACAGGTGCGGGCCGCCCCCGTTGCGCCCGGCATCTACACGGCGAACGCGGATGGACGTGGCGCTCCGGCCGGACTCCTGCTTCATGTCGCGCCCAACGGCACCCGCAATCACGCCAACCTGTTCACCGAGGATTCCAAAGGCCGGTTCCTTCCGTCCGCTTTTGATCCCGCCGGTCCGGGCGAGTATTTCCTGCAACTGTTCGGCACCGGATTCCGCGCACACACCGGTCCCATCACTGCATCGATCGGCAGCACCCCTGTACCCGTTCTCGGCGCGGCCGCACAAGCTGAATTCGCAGGACTGGACCAGATCAACCTCGGTCCGGTGCCCGCATCGGTGAGCGGCAAACTCGGCGAAACCGAGCTGCGGATCCGCTTCGGAGATCAGGCTGCGAATCCGGTAGTGCTGGCTCCGGCGATGCCCGCCACGGGAGAATGGGGGCGCCGCGCCGCGCTGCCTCTCGCCAACTCGGAGATGAGCGTCGCCGGACTGGACGGCAAGATTTATGTCCTGGGTGGATATCCGGCATCGCGTGTCACCAGCGCCGCCGTGCAAATGTACGATTCCGCCACCGACACCTGGACCATGGCCGCGCCGCTGCCTGCTCCCGTCAATCACTCGATGCCGGCGGTCACGGGGGGCAAGCTCTATATCATCGGCGGCCAGTCCGACTCCGGCAACGCGAGCTTTGTGAACACCACCTATGAGTACGATCCGGCCGCGAACTCCTGGCGCACCCGCGCCACCATGCCGGCCGCGCGCGGAGGCGGGGCTGCCGACTCGATCGACGGCAAGATCTACGTGGCCGGAAGCCGCCCTCCGCGTGGCGCCGACTTTGCTGTCTTCGACCCTGCCGCCAACACTTGGACGGCGCTCCCCGACATGCCAACGCAGCGGAATCATCTCGCGGCAGTCGCGTTTGAAGGCAAGTTGTACGTGATTGGCGGACGGTTCGAAGCCGGGTTCACAAGTCCCGTCACCGACGCCGTGGAGATCTACGATCCACGCACGAACACTTGGACAAGGGGCGCAAACATGCCGCGGCCGCGGGGCGGACTGAACGCGGTTGCCGCGCGAGGCTGTATTCACGTGTTCGGCGGCGAAGGCAACCGTGGAGGTCCGAATGGCCTGTTCCCGGACCACGATGTCTACGATCCGGTGGCCGACACGTGGACGAACCTGGATCCGATACCGGTTCCAATCCACGGCGTCACCGGTCTTGTGTTCCTCAACGGACTGATCTACCTGCCGGGTGGCGGAACAGCGGAAGGCGGCAGCAGCGGCGGCACACAACATCAGGTTTACCGTCCGCGCCAAACATGCAGATGAGCTACATGGTGGTGGTACTGGGGCTCCCGGCCTGCAGCCCTTCACCGGAGAAGCGCACAGTGCCCACCGAATACTCGCGCGAAGATGCGCTCGCCGCCTTGCGCCGCGCCGTCCTTGAACAGCCAGCTCTGTTCGGCCGCGCGGACTACAATCCGCCCTCGATTCCGAACCTGGACGAGGCAATCGAGAAGGCGATCAAGGACCGGAACTTCGGCAAGACGCCAGCCTCGGCCGCGGAAGCGGAGCGCTTTGGCGCGATGATCGCACCGCGGATCTGGGGCGTGTACCTCGACACTCCCGAGGGCAAAGCTGCGTTTGAAGCACGCGTGCGCGACCACTGGGAGAATGCGCCAGTGCGGATCGACGAGTTGAATGGTGTGATGACGGACCTCGGCGTGTGCCCAGGACCGCTGAGGAGAAACTCGAAGGGCGCTCTCGAGATGGACGAATGCGAGTTCCACGAGGCCGGCGGCTTCTCGGCGCGTGAGCTGGTCCGCAGGCTCGAATCCCTCCGGACAAAGCACCCGGGCGCGAAAGCCTATACCGTGTCGGTAACGTTCCGGTCTTACCGGCTGCCGCTCAGAGTCCACTACCGCTATGACGCCCGCGAGGACCGGCTCTACGTCCAGACAGAAGGGGTTCCCGTGACGTACCGTTCACCCAGTCCCCTCGGCGGACAGCTCTCGAAGCTTGTGACTGGCGAGGAACCGGCGCGGACCAAGGACATGGAGCCGGTCCATCAGAACCTCCGCGTCGGTCCGCCGCGGTAGTGTCCTGTCTAGGCCTCCTGTTCGATAATTGATAGTTTCCCTATGATCCCCAACTGGCACGGCGTGTTCCCCGCCGCAACCACACAGTTCCGTGACGACGAATCCATTGACATTGCCGCCACGCTTCGGCACCTCGAGGTGATGATCCGCGCGGGCATTCACGGCGTCATCATGCTCGGCACCGTCGGCGAGAACATGTCGCAGTCAATCGGCGAGAAGGTCTCGGTTCTCGAAGCCACCGTTGCCGCCGTCAACAAGCGGATTCCCGTGCTTACGGGCGTCGCCGAGACCACCACCCGCGAAGCTTGCCGGCTCGCTGAAGCGGCGGCCAAAGCGGGTGTCGACGGATTGATGGTGCTCCCCGCGATGGTTTACAAGTCCGACCCCCGTGAGACCATCCTCCATTTCCGCACCGTCGCCCGCGCCACCGGACTTCCCATCATGGTCTACAACAATCCGCCCGCCTATTCGGTCGACATCACGCCGCCGATGTTCGCCGAACTCGCGGACGAACCCACACTGGTGGCGATCAAGGAGTCATCTGAAAATCCGCGCCGTATCACCGACATCGTGAACCTGTGCGGGGACCGCTACATCCTGTTTTGCGGCGTCGACGACCTTGTGATGGAAGGAGTCCTGCTCGGCGCGGTGGGCTGGGTGTCAGGCCTGGTGAACGCTTTCCCGGAAGAAAACCGCCTGCTGTGGGATCTGATGATGGCGGGCAACTGGGAAGAGGCCCGCCGCGTCTACCGCTGGTACATGCCGCTGCTGCATCTGGACACGCACGTGAAGCTCGTCCAGTACATCAAGCTCGCGATGACGGAGACCGGACTCGGATCGGAGAAGACCCGCGCGCCGCGTCTTCCCCTAGCCGGTGAGGAGCGCGAGCGCGTCCTGCGGATCATCCGCCAGGCGATCGCCACCAAACCTGTATGCCGCGCCGCATCCGCGTAGTCGACTCGCACACCGGCGGCGAGCCCACGCGCATCATCGTGAGCGGCGGACCGCAGCTCGGCGGCGGCACCGTTGCTGACCGGCACGAAGCGTTCCAGCGCGATTTTGACCAGTTCCGTTCCGCGGTGGTGAACGAGCCACGGGGTTCCGACGCAATGGTGGGAGCGCTGCTGTGCGAGCCCTCCGACTCTTCCTGCTCGGTGGGAGTGATCTTCTTCAACAACGTCGGATTCCTGAATATGTGCGGCCATGGCACCATCGGGCTCATGGTGACGCTCGCCCATTTGGGACGCCTCACACCGGGAGTCCACCGGATTGAAACGCCAGTGGGCGTGGTGTCCGCGGAACTACACGAAGGCGGCCGCGTCACGCTGGACAATGTCCCCAGCTACCGCCACGCGCAGGGAGTCCGGATTGATGTTCCCGGCCATGGCGAAGTGGCCGGCGACATCGCCTGGGGCGGCAACTGGTTCTTCCTCGTCGAGGGATCTCCGGCCGAGCTCGATCTGCGCAATCTCGACGCGCTGACCGCTCACACCTGGGCGATCCGCCAGGCGATCGGGCGGGAAGGCATCACCGGCGCCAACGGCGGCGAGATCGACCACATCGAGCTGTTCGGCCCCGCGCGCAACCCCGCCGCGCATTCGCGCAACTTCGTCCTGTGTCCCGGCAAAGCATACGACCGCTCACCCTGCGGCACCGGGACCAGCGCCAAACTCGCATGCCTCTATGCGGCGGGCAAGCTGGCCGTGGGTGACGTCTGGATCCAGGAAAGCATCGTCGGCAGCACGTTTGAGGGACGCGTCGCCCTCGACAACGGCCGCATCATCCCGCGCATCACAGGCTCGGCCTACGTCAATGCCGAAGCGGATTTGATCCTCGACGATTCGGATCCGTTCTGCTGGGGGATCCGGGCGTGACCGACGCCGTGATCGTGGGCGCGGGAATCGTGGGAGCTGCTTGCGCCGACGCGCTGGCCGATGAAGGATTGAGCGTAACGGTGGTTGACTCCGGGATCCCAGGCGGTGGCACGACAGCCGGCGGCATGGGACACCTCACCGTGATGGATGACTCCGAGGCGCAGTTCGCGCTCACGCGCTACTCGGTAGACCTGTGGCGTTCGATGGACCTGCCCCCACGCGCCGAGTTCCTGCCCTGCGGAACTCTGTGGGTGGCGGCGGATGACGAGGAGATGGCGGAAGTCCGGCGGAAGCAGGCGTTCCTCTCCAGCCGCGTTGTCGCGTCCGAGGTGCTGGACTCGCGCGCGTTAGCCGAAGCCGAGCCCAATCTCCGCCGGGGCCTTGCCGGAGCGCTCTTTGTGCCCTGCGACGCGATCCTCTATCAGCCGCTCACCACCCGCCACCTGTTGCGGCGCGCGAAGTTCGTTTCAGGCGAAGCCATCCGGCTGCGGGATGACGGAGTGGACCTGCGCGATGGCTCGCGCCTTTCAGCGGCGGTGACCGTGAACGCGGCTGGGGTGGGCGCACCCAAGCTCACCGCCGGACTCGACATCCAGCCGCGTAAGGGACATCTGTTGATCACGGACCGCTATCCCGGATTCGTGCGGCACGCTCTGGTCGAGCTTGGATACCTGAAGAACGCGCACGCAAGCCGCGCCGACTCAGTGGCGTTCAACGTCCAGCCACGTGTCACCGGACAGGTGCTCATCGGATCGTCGCGGCAGTTGGGCGCCACCAGTCCGGACATCGAGCCGCGGATGCTGGGCTGGATGCTCCAGCGAGCCGCAAGCTACCTGCCTGACGCCCCACGCCTCAACGGGATCCGCACGTGGACCGGACTCCGGCCCTGCACGCCCGACAACCTCCCCTACATCGGACTGGTCCCAGGTACGCGGTCCACCTATGTCGCGGCGGGACACGAGGGGCTGGGCATCACCTCCGCGACCGGCACCGCGAAGCTGATCGCGAGCCTGGCCACGGGACGCAAACCTCCGATCCCAGTTGAGCCCTATGCGCTGTCGCGCGAAATGGTGGAGCATGTTTAAGTTCCGCGTGGACGGCCGCGAGATCACGGCACAGACCGGCACCTCGGTCGCCGCGGCGATGCTCAACGCCGGAATCCACACCGCGGCTCCGCTGTGCGGAATGGGAGTCTGCATGCAGTGCCGGATCACGGTGGACGGCGTTGCCCATGTCCGCTCGTGCCAGACTCAGTGCCGCGAAGGAATGGAGGTCCGGACCCGGTGAGGCGCGTCGTGGTCGTGGGAGCGGGTCCGGCGGGAATGGCGGCGGCGGTTTGCGCCGCGGAGGGCGGACGGCAGGTCACGCTCATTGACGACAATCCAGAGCCGGGCGGCCAGATCTGGCGCGGTGAAACAGAGGGAGCCTGGTTCGAGCGCCTCCAACGCGTCCGGGTGGCGCGGCTTCCGAGTGCGCGCGTCGTTACCGGCGATCCGGATGCACGCGCGCTCACCGTGGAGCTTCCGGACCGCACTGTGACGGTCACCTGGGATGACCTGATCCTGGCGACGGGCGCGCGCGAGCGGTTCCTGCCGTTCCCCGGCTGGACCCTGCCCGGAGTCCTGGGAGCGGGGGGGATTCAGGCGCTCGTGAAGTCGGGGCTGGATGTCCGGGGGAAGCGGGTGCTGGTGGCGGGCACGGGTCCGCTGCTGTTAGCCGTGGCGGCTCTGTTGCGCAGTCGGGGTGCGAACGTGCTCGGAGTCGCCGAGCAGGCCTCCGGAGCGAGCCTGCGGAAGTTCGCGTTTTCTCTGCCTTGGCGGAAGCTGTGGCAAGGATTCGAGCTGCGGCGCGGGATCCGGTATTGGACAAGCTGCTGGGTCGAGTCCGCTGAGGGCCGGGATCGCGTGGAGCGCGTGCGCTTGCATGGGCGCGGCGTGGTCGAGTGCGACTACGTGGCTGTGGGATACGGGCTGGTTCCAAACACCGAGCTAGCCCAGATTCTGCGCGGCGCGGGAACGTTGGTGGGCGAATGTAACGGAGTCGGGGGCGTCGAGAAATCGCTGATCGAGGGACAGATCGCCGGACACGCGGCGGCGGGGAATGCCGCCGGGGCAGCGCGGCTGCAACCGGAACTGGACAGAGCCCGCAAGTTTGCCGCAAGCCTCGACAAGGCCTTCGCGCTCAGGCCGGAATTGCGCCACCTCGCCCAAGCCGAAACACTGGTCTGCCGCTGCGAATCGGTGACGCACGGGGACTTGAAGGAATTCGGTTCGTGGCGCGAGGCCAAGCTTTACGGACGCTGCGGCATGGGTCCCTGCCAGGGCCGCGTGTGCGGACCCGCGGCCGAATTCCTGTACGGATGGCAGCCTTCGTCAGTCCGCCCGCCGGTGCTGCCGGCGCGGGTCGGGTCGCTACTGGGAGAACAACATGAGTGAATTCCGCCGCGAGTTGGGATTGTACGACTCGGTGATGGTGGTCGCCGGAGCGATGATCGGCTCGGGGATCTTCATTGTCTCTGCCGATATGGCACGGCTGCTCGGCAGTCCGGGATGGCTGATCGCGGCCTGGGCGCTGACGGGAGTGCTGACGGTGGCGGCTGCCCTGTCCTATGGGGAACTGGCCGCGATGATGCCGGAAGCGGGCGGCATGTACGTCTACCTGCGGCGCGCGTTTTCGCCGCTTTGGGGATTCCTCTACGGCTGGACTCTGTTCACCGTGATCCAGACCGGCACGATCGCGGCGGTCGCGGTGGGGTTCGCGCGGTTTGCGGGCGTGTTCGCGCCCTCGATTTCCGAGAGCAACTACCTGGTCGCGCCGGTGCACTTGCCCGGTGGATACGCGGTGTCGCTGTCGGTGGCCCAGTTGGTGGCTATCGTCGTCATCGTGCTGCTGTCGTGGACCAACAGCCGCGGTGTTCAATACGGCAAGCTGGTGCAGAACCTGTTTACTACGGTGAAGATCGGAAGTCTGCTCGTGCTGATCGCCGTGGGACTGCTGGTAGGACGCAACGAGCGGGCGATGACCGCCAACTTCACGGATCCCTGGGCTGGAGCGGTGCCCGCGCTGTTCGTAGCGGTGTGCATCGCTCAGGTTGGCTCGCTGTTCTCGGCCGATTCCTGGCACGACATCACGTTCGCGGCGGGCGAAGTGAAGGATCCGAGCCGGATTTTGCCGCTGTCGCTCTTGATTGGCACAGTCCTGGTGGTGGGACTCTATACGCTCGCCAACGTGGCCTACCTTGCCGTGCTACCCCTGGAGGCGATTCAGAACGCGCCATCCGACCGCGTGGCGACCGCCATGCTCACCGCGATCTCGCCAGACATCGGCGCAGCGCTCATGGCCGCCGCGATCATGGTCTCGACGTTCGGGTGCGTCAACGGACTCGTGCTGGCGGGCCCCCGGGTCTACTTCGCAATGGCGCGGGACCGGCTGTTCTTCCCAAAGGCGGGAGAGCTGAATGCCGCGCGGGTGCCGGGATGGTCCGTGTGGGCGCAGGGATTGTGGTCGGCGCTGCTGGTGCTGCCGCGGACCTATGATTCCACGACCGGGAAGTATGGAAACTTGTACAGCAACCTGCTGGACTACGTGGTGTCCGCCGCGCTGCTGTTCTACATCCTCACCATCGCCGCTGTGTTCCGGCTGAGGGTGAAGGAGCCCGATGCGCCGCGGCCCTACCGGGCATGGGGTTATCCAGTGCTGCCGGTTTTGTACATCGCGGGAGCGTCCGCGATCCTGGTCTGCTTGTTCCTGTACCGGGCATCGACCACCTGGCCGGGATTGATCATCGTCCTGCTGGGGGTTCCGGTGTTCGGCTGGCTGAACAAGAGGGGATAAAAGGCGCGAGGCACCAGCGTGCTATGTTGAGACCAGATGACCGGGAGTAATCCCTTCCAAGATCCTATCCGGTTTCAGCGGCGCGTCAGGCCCTGCGCTCTGGTGATTTTCGGCGCGAATGGCGATCTCACTAAACGTAAGCTGATTCCGGCACTCTACAGACTGGCATTCGAGCGGCGGCTTCCGCCGGGATTCTCCGTGATCGGCAACTCGCGGACCGCGATGCCGCACGAGACCTTCCGCGAGAAGATGAAGGAGGCCACCAGGCAGTTCAGCGAAGACACTGAGTTCGTCGACTCCATTTGGGACGACTTCGCTCAAGGGCTCTTTTACGAGTCCGGCGACTTGCGGGATCCGGCCTGCTACGCCGCCATCGGCCACCGGCTCAGTGAAATCGAGCGGACCCGCCACAGCGGCGGCAATGTCCTGTTCTATCTGTCCACCCAGCCGAGCCACTATACCGCCGTGATCGACGGGCTCGGCGGAGCAGGTCTGCACCAGGGCAACGGCTGGCGCCGCGTGGTGGTCGAAAAGCCTTTCGGGCACGACCTGTCGAGCGCCCGCGAGCTCGATGACCGCATTCACCAGGTGTTCAGCGAAGACGAGGTCTACCGGATCGATCACTACCTGGGCAAGGAGACCGTGCAGAACATCCTGGCATTCCGCTTCGGCAACGGCATCTTCGAGCCGCTCTGGAATCGCGGCTACATCTCAAACGTGCAGATCACCGCGGCTGAGTCGATCGGTGTCGAGGGACGGGGAGCGTACTACCAGGAAGCAGGCGCTCTGCGCGACATGATCCAGAATCACCTGCTGCAGATCATGGCCACGGTGGCGATGGAGCCTCCGGCGGTCTTTGAGTCCAACGCCGTCCGCAACGAGCGGGCGAAGCTCCTGGGCTCGATTCGCGTTCTCAGGCCGGAAGAGGTAGCGGCCAACGCCGTCGCAGGCCAATACGGACCGGCAGGTGTCGGCGGACAACAGTTGGCCGGTTTCCGGCAGGAAGAAGGCGTGCGTCCGCAAGCCAACACCGACACCTACGCCGCGGTGACCTTCTTTGTCGACAACTGGCGCTGGGCGGGAGTCCCGTTCTACATCCGCAGCGGCAAGCGGCTGGCCAAGCGCGTCACCGACATCGCGATTCATTTCAACGACGCGCCGCATTCACCGTTCGACGCCGCGGGCATGGATCCGGGTGCGTTCGGATCCCGGCCGAATCTGCTGATCCTGCGGGTCCAGCCCGAGGAAGGCATCTCGCTCCGCTTCCTGTCGAAACAGCCCGGAAGCGGCATGACCCTCCGGCCGGTGTCGATGGACTTCAAGTACGGGTCGAGCTTCGGAGTCCGTTCACCGGCGGCCTATGAGACCCTCCTTGTGGACGCGCTCACGGGAGACGCCACCCTCTACACGCGTCAGGACATGGTCGAAGCGAGTTGGCGCGCCGTGACGCCGATCCTCGACGCCTGGACGGCAACCAAGTTCGACTTTCCGAACTACACCGCCGGGTCCTGGGGCCCCGCCGCCAGCGAAGCGATGCTCAACCGCCGTGGGCACTCCTGGAGAACCCCGTAGTATGGCCGCCGCTCCGATTCGCCCCGACAGGATTTTGCGCGAGCTCGACGAACTCTGGGTCAGCCTGGGGAAGGAACAGGAAAGCTCCGACGGCGTGCTCCGGGCCTGCGCGATGACGTTGATCGTGTGCACGGAGGAATCGGCCGGCGATGTCGGCGAGACGCTTGGGATGCTCGTCCGGGATCATCCGGCGCGCCTCATCGTCCTGCGGCTGGCTGCCGGTGACGATCCGGGGTTGAAGGCGCGTGTGCTGGCGCAATGCTGGATGCCGTTCGGACGCCGCCAGCAGATCTGCTGCGAGCAGATCGAAATCACGATGACGGCGGCGGGCCTCGAAGGAGTCCCCCCAGTCATCCGCGGCCTCACCGCGCCGGACCTTCCTGTCGCCATCTGGTTCCGCAGCCGGACCTTGCTGACGAGCCCGGAATTCGAACCGGTCCGGAAAATGGCCAACAAGCTGATCGTCGACTCCGCCGGCATCGCGGACCTCAAGGGCCAGCTCGACTTGATCCGTGGCCGCTGCGGTGGTGACACGCGCGTGGCCGATCTCGCCTGGACGCGGCTGACTCCCTGGCGCGAGTCCGTGGCGGCGATCTTCGATGATCCACAAAGGCTCGCCCGGCTCGATGGGCTAAACAAGGTGAGAATCTGCTATCAGGGAGCCCACCGTCCGATGGCAACTTGCTACCTGCCCGCTTGGTTCCGGCACGCTCTCGGGCGTCCGGTCGGTATCGAGTTCCAATACGCGGGTGATTCCCCGCGCGCGCGGTTGTACCGGTTGGCGCTGGAGGGCGAGGGCCTGGATCTCTCGGTCACGGTAGAGCAGAACCGGCGTGCGGAGATCCACTCCGGCCAGCTCGCCAGCCATTCGGTGTTCCACTCCCTCAGCGATTACGAGCTGTTGCGTGAGGAACTGATGGTTTTGGGACATGATCCGGTGTTCGAGGCCGTGTTAAACTTAGCGCCGGAGTTTGCATGAGCATTCACCGATTCGTCCTTCCGGATGCGGGCAAGGCCGCCGAGGCCTGCGCCCACCAGGTCCTGTTCCATCTCGAGAATGCGCTGTCGGCAAACGGCACCGCGACCTTCGCCGTATCGGGCGGCAATAGTCCACGCGCGCTGTTTGAGTGCCTGGTGGCGGCGCGGTTTGACTGGTCGCGCGTGCACCTTTTCTGGGTCGACGAGCGCTGTGTTCCGGTTAATCATCCGCAGAGCAACTTCAGGATGGCCGACCAGGCATTCCTGATCCCGGCGCGCTTCCCGCACCGGAACGCGCACCGGGTCTACACAGAGCTCCGGCCGGACCGCGCGGCCGAGCGTTACGCCGAGGATATCCGCGCCGTGTTTGATATTAATGACGGCCAAGTTCCGGCATTAGACCTGGTGCACCCGGGGATCGGCGCCGACGGCCATACCGCCAGCCTGTTCCCGGGTGATCCGCTCATTGCCGACCGCGAAGTGCTGACCGCGGCCGTGTATGCGGAAAAGCTCGCGCAGTACCGGGTGACCATGCTGCCGGCGATTCTTGTGAACGCCAAGCACACGGTCGTGTATTCGCCGGGGGCCGACAAGGCACCCGTCATCCGGGACGTTTGGGAGGCCCCCTACGATCCGGTCCGGCTGCCGGCGCAACTGGTGCGGCACAGCCGGCAGGTGAGCTGGTTCCTGGACGAGCCCGCTGCCGCGCAACTGACTTGAGCCGGCCCACGCCGCCTCCCCCGGAGTTCCGCGACCTCGGAGTCCGGCTGGTGCTCAGTCCGGTTATCGGTTTGGCCTTCTCGGTGATCGCCGGACTGTACGAGCCGTTCGATCGCGGGAGTGTAATCTATTGGTTGAGCGCTGTGTGGTTTATGGCGATGCCGTTTTTGGTCTGGACCGGCGCGCGTGCGATCATCTACCACCTGCCTTCCCGGATTGAGCGCATTCCAGTGCCGTTAGGCCGGATTGGAGCGGCGATTGGGCTCAATCTGATGTTCACCGCCGCGTGCGTAGTGGCCATGCTCTGGACGTGGTATGCGCTGGCGGGTGCGGCCGTGCCGTGGCCCGCCGTGTTGCAGGTTGCCGGAATGGCGACGCTGGCGACCCTGCTGATTACCCACACCTACGAGACCATGTTCGTGATCCACGGCCGGCTTTCGGCGGAGGTGGAAAGGGAGCGCCTGGAACGGGCCGTGACGCAGGCCGAGCTGGCTGCTCTCAAGCTCGAAGTGGATCCGCACTTCCTGTTCAATTCGCTGAATGCGCTCGCCGAGCTGATCGAGTCGGATCCGGAGCGCGCGGTGTCGTTCAACGCCGGGCTCGCCGAGGTCTACCGCTACATGCTCAACAACCGCCGGGTGGACCTGGTGCCGCTGTCGGATGAGATCCGGTTCGCCAGCCGTTACTTCTCTCTGCTGCAGTTGCGGTTTGAGACGGCCATCCGGCTCGAACTTCCATCGCCGAAGGAGTTGGCGGGCTGGCAGATAGCCCCCCTCGCTCTGCAGATCCTCATCGAGAACGCCCTCAAGCACAACGAGTTCAGCGGGTCGCAGCCGCTTACGGTTACGGTATCCACCAACGGGGGTGTGCTTGAAGTGCGGAACCCCTACCGCCCGAGGGCGGCTAGCGCGCCGCGCGGGATCGGGCTCAAGAATCTGGGAGAGCGCTGTGAGCTGCTCCTGGGGCGGAACCTCGAAACATCGGTGGACGAGAATACGTTCGTAGTCCGCCTTCCCCTGAAGAAGAACTGAGGGAGTTCCGCGGCTCCCATAATGCGAATCGCCTTAGGCGCCGATAATCAGTGAAGCAGGAAACGTGTCGTTATGCCCTGGATCGGAATCTTAACCGGAATCTCAGTACTGCTGAGCCTGGCTACGCTCTTCTGGTGTCTTCACTTGGTGCGAACACTGAAGATGGGTCCCCCGGCACGGTATATGATTGGCCTCACCGGCCTGCTCAGCATCTATCACGCTTCCCGTGTGCTCGGCGAGGCCGGCTACATCGGCAAGGGCAATCCCGCCTTGGCCGAAGCCTCGACCCTGTTGTTGACTGCGCTCTACTTGGCGGCACTCTCCATCCTGGAGTACTATTTCGTCGAGGTCCGGCGGCTGCGCTACCAGCTCCGTCTGACTCAGGCTTCGGAGAGCCTCGCCCCCCAGGCGACTCAGGTGAACGATCCCAGGCGCGCACAGGTCCTCTATCAGGCCATGTCGGATAGCTGCCCGCTAGCGGTGTACGCGGAAGACCCGGCCGGGAACATCTGCTATTGGAATACTGCGGCCGAGCGAATGCTCGGTTTCACCCGGAGCCAGGTTCTGGGCAGACCCCTGCCATTCCGGCTGAACCGGACGCAGACCGGCGGCCAAGTGGAGTTTCGCGATGGCCGCGTACTCGACGTGCAAAGCTGGTACGCGCCGTTTCAGACCAGCGGCAACGAAATCTACGGAAATCTGACGATTCTCGATTCCCGGCCCGTCACACAAACCGCTTCGCATGAGGCTCAGCCGCAACGATCAGCAGCAGACAACCCTTCTCAGACCGCACTTCAGAATGTACGCTGCCCGGCTTGAGAAGCTGAAAATCGCCCGTTCTTAGGACGATCTCGCCGTCCTCGACCTCACCTTCGAGCACCAGACATTGTTCGGAACCCCCATGGTGGTGCGCTTCCAGAACCGCCCCCGGACCAAAACGCAGCAGGTAGGTGGCTGTGTTCCGGTCCGCGTCATAGTGCAGTCCTTTCCGCGAAATTCCGGCAACCACCGGCTTCCACTCTCCCTGGGTCGCCAGGAGGAGCCACGGCTCCGGGGCGAGGGGCGCTGGACCGATCCGCGACATCAGCCTGCCCTTGAGTGAAGGCGGCGGAGCGGTTGCCAGCGGATGGGCGAGCTGTGACGCCGTGCGGTCCGTCGCGCGGACCTCGGTGGCGCAGAGTGGGCATCCACCTTCCATCCGCTTCTCGAACCGCTTCACTTCCGCGGGCGCCAACAGACCCAGGGCGTGGAAGGCAGCTTCCTCCTGGACCTGGCACACCGCAGCGGAAATATCAGGCAGCATTCTCACTTCTAGTATGACGCAAATTCAACCTCAGGTTTTTGGCAGGATCTTAGCGATGTCGTTGTAGAGGACGAAAACGACCACGCACATCAGGAACACAAAGCCGAACTTCATAACGTTCTCTTTGACGCTCATGCTCAGATCGCGCCGGAACAGCGACTCAATCAGCAGCAGCAAAATCACTCCTCCATCCAGAATCGGAATGGGAAGCAGGTTAAAAACCGCCAGGTTCAGGCTCACCGCCGCCATCAGGCCCAAGTAGTCGTCCGGTCCGCGGCGGATGGCGTCGCCCGCCATTTGGGCAATCCGGATCGGGCCCTCAAGAGACTTGGGCGACATCCGGCCTTCAATCATCCGCTCGATGAACGTGAAGATCATCGTGGCGCTCTTGACGTTGGTATCCACCGATTCACGCAGCGCGTCCACGAAGCCGAGCTTGATGAATTCCACGCGTGGTTCGAGCAGCACGCCGATCATCCAGAGCTTCTGGCCGTCGTACTCCTTTTCCGCCGGGGTCAGCGTCAACGTGGCTTGCTGGCCTTCCCGCTCGTAGGTGACTTCCACAGGGCTGCCCTTGCTCGCCCGGACCACTTGGCTCAACCGGTAAGCGGACCGAATTGGCTGGCCGTTGGCGGAAACGATTTTGTCGCCCTTTCGAAGCCCCTGGCGCTGGGCATCAAGCCCAGGCTCGACCCGGCTGATCAGAACGTCAGACTGCTCGGCCCAGCCAATGCTGCCAACCCCCAGCTTCGGATCAATTTCCGGAGTGATCGTCAGCTTCACTTCGGCGCCATCACGCAGCAGCGTCACCGGAATCGGCTGGCCGGCACCGGTGATCTCCTTCTCCCAGATCTCTTCCCAAGCCGGACTCCGCTTGCCGTCGAACTCGACCACCCGGTCGCCTTCCCGCACGCCTGCTTTAGCCGCCACCGAGTTAGCCGTCACCACGCCGACCGTTCCGTTCCCAGTCGAGTTCAGCTTCGGGAACTTCACCATGTACAAGCCGGTGAGGATTCCCACCGCCAGAACGATATTCACGAACGGGCCGGCGAAGGCGATGATCATCCTTTGCCAGCGGGGCTTGGCCAGAAACGACCTCGGGTCGTCCGCCACGTCACCTGGCTGTTCCCCCGCCATTTTCACGTAGCCGCCAAACAGGATCGCGGACACACGGAAGTCGGTCTCGCCGCGCCGCCACCCGAATAGCCGGGGACCGAACCCGAAGCTGAACGCCTCCACGCGGACGTCAAAGTACCGTGCCGCCCAATAGTGACCCAATTCGTGGATCATGATCATGATCCCGATCAGGATCAGGAATGCCCAAACGTTTTCAAGAAAGCTCATGTTGCCTCGCCGTTACGATCCCCTCCGCCACCCTGCGCGATTCCATGTCTATATTCAACACGTCAGCCACGGAACTGGTTTCTCTTGCTGGAAGCCGGTTCAGCGTCTCCTCGACGACCTCCCAGATTCCAGGATACGAAATCCGGCGGTCCAGGAATGCGCTCACCGCAACCTCGTCGGCGGCGTTTAGCGTGCACGCAGCCGATCCCCCTGCCCGCTGAGCCTGGTAGGCCAGACGGAGGCAGGGGAAGCGCTCGAGATCCGGCGGGGAAAACTCGAGGGTCCGCGGCTCGTCCCAACGCATTCGGGGGACAGGTGCGTCCCAACGCTCCGGATAGGTCATTGCATATTGGATCGGCATTCGCATGTCTGTAGTGGAGATCTGGGCCATAACCGAACCGTCGTTGTACTCGACCATCGCGTGTACCGTCGAACTCGGATGGACCACGACGTCGACTTCGTCTGGTGAAAAATCAAACAGCCAACACGCCTCAACCACCTCGAAGCCCTTATTCATCATCGTGGCCGAGTCGATCGTGATCCGTGGACCCATCTTCCAGGTTGGATGCTGCAATGCCTGTTCTGGTGTCACTGACCTGAGGAAGTCCACAGGCGAATTGCGAAATGGCCCCCCCGATGCGGTCAGGATCAGCCGCCGGACCTCATCGCGCCGCCCGCACCGCAACGCCTGGTGAGCCCCATTGTGCTCGCTGTCGACAGGGATCAGCTCGGTCTGGGCAGCACGCGCGGCCTCCATCACCAGACGCCCGCTGGCGACGAGGACCTCCTTGTTCGCCAGTCCGATCTGCTTCCGCGCGCGGACTGCTTCGTAGGTCGCCTCGAGTCCGGCGACACCCACGATTGCGGAGAGGACGAAGTCGCACTCTGCCGCGACCGCGGCGTCGATCCGGGCCTTGGGCCCCCAAGCCAACTCCGGCCATTCCGATTTTGGATTATTTATGGATTCCAGGTTTTGGATAAGCTGCGCCTGAGCCTCGGCCGAGTCGACGACCGCTACCCGGGGCCGGAATTCGCGGATCTGCCCAGCTAGCAGTGGGGCGTTGCGGCCCGCCACTAAGGCGTACGCCTGGAAACGCTCAGGCCAACGCCTGACCACGTCTAAAGTGTTGACTCCAATGGAGCCAGTCGATCCAAGCAGCGTGAGAGACCGCATTAGAGTTGAAGCCCCATCCTACCACTCTACCGTGTACCCAGCGGCTGCTGCCTTCTGGGATTTCATGCCGTCAAGGGAAGACCCTTTCGGGCGCCGGGGAGGAATTGCTTCAGGGGTCTATTGAGTGAGGTTAGTCTCGCTTTGGTGGGGTTGCCTCCCCGGCTTAATTCCAATCTTAGAATATGATTTTCTGGATTTCAACAAAAATCGGAGGCAACGACCATTAAGATTTCTTAACCTGAACGCCCGCGATCCCTTCCAGCACCTTGATCGTCGAGCAGATGTCCTCGTCGCCCGTTCCGTTGGCAATCGCCGCACGGAACATCTGCTGCGTCAGCGAGGTGAGGGGCATCGGAACGCCCAGGTCCTGTGCCGACTCCAGCATCAGCCCGATGTCCTTGTGCATCCACCGGACCGAGAAGTTGGTCGAGAAGTCGCGCCGGAACACGTACGGAGCCTTAAAGGCGATCAGTCCGCTGCGCGCCGCGGAGTTGTTGAGGATGTCGAGCATCAGCTCGGGATCGACGCCGGCCTTGGTCGACAGCACCAGGCCCTCGTTGAACGCCTGCAGGAGGTTTGACAGGATCAAGTTCTGTGTCAGCTTGGCGTGCATCCCCATCCCGTGGCCGCCGCAGTAGTAGAGCTGCTTGCCCATCGGTTCGAGCAAGGGCTTGACGCGCTCGAAGACTTCCTGGTCGCCACCGATCATGAAGGTGAGCGTCCCGCCTTCGGCTCCGGGCCTGGATCCCGTGCAGGGTGCGCCCAGGAAGTCGATGCCCTTCTCCTTGAGCTTTGCAGCCGTTGAGACATTCGACGCCGGGGAGACAGTTGAGGCGTCGACGACCACCGACCCTGGCTGCATGCTCTCAATCAAGCCGTTCGCGCCGAGGATCACCTCCTCCGACATCTTCGTGTCGCCGACGCAGAGCACCACGCACTCCGCCTTCTCGCCGACCTCTTTGGGAGATCCGCAGATGGTGACACTCGCCTCCTCCGCCGCGAGCTTGTCGCATTTCGCCTTGGTGTGAGACCACACCGCTACGTTGTGGCCCGCACGGGCCAAATTCCGGGCCATAGGGTAGCCCATGATGCCGAGTCCGATGAATCCGAGGTTTGCCATGAGTTTCTATTCTACCTCCAGGCGTATTCGGAAGCTGAAAAAGAAGTGGAGGTGCTCACGCGGTTTATCAGTGTTGGGATTGAGCAGCAGCGAAACTTCAACCGTTCCGTCTCGGGTGCGCACATTCTGGTGTCGGCAACGGGTTAGCGATTCACATCCTCGCGAGCCACCGCGGCGCGCTACTTCCAGGCCCCGAGGCCCGCGAAACTCCCAGGTTCCTCATGGCCTGGTCTACCTTGGCCTCTGCCTCATCCAGCGCCAGTGCGCCAAACCTCCCAATGGCTATGCAACTGTTCGAACTCCTGACGCTCGTCTGCGGACAGTTTTTGCTCGCCCAAGAAGGCGGTCCCAATTCGTCGTGATGGCGGCCGTCCCACTCGGCAATGTCCCGTACAGCCTGAATGACTCCTTCCGGGTGCTCGCGGAAAATCTCTCCCACCAGCCGCCGCAGCAACTCAACGTAATGGATATCGCCGGGGCCGGTCACGACCATCAGAATTTCAACCGGCCTTCGTCAGCCGCACCTTGTTCAACGTCATCAGATCCCTCCCCGGCGCATCGGCCACAACCACCCGCAACGCCACTGGACCCCGGCCGAGCGTCACTTCTCCCGCCGCCCGCCATTCAAACACATTCCGGTTCGAAGTGGACTCCACGCGCCCCTCGATCCTCTCGCCGCCCAGGTCGATCCGGTAGCGGCCACCCGCATCCTCCGGCGAGCAGCCATAGCTCAATTCCACCCGGTAGCGTCCCGCCACCACCACGTCGAGCTTCCACCCGGCCCAGTCGCCGGGTTTGCGCCAGCCATCGATCGAATCCCAGTCGTATCCGGTGAAGGTGTAGTTGACCCCCTCGGGCACCTGAGCCCAACTTGCCTCCAGATCGACATGCGGATCCCCCGGCGCGCCGATCTCGACCGCCACCGGCTCGAACACCCGCCCCGCGGTTCACCTCCTTCAGCCATCGCTCGAACTCGCGGCGCAAGGCTGCCGCCTCCTCCGGGTGCTTCGCCGCCAAGTCCGTCTTCTCGCCCGGATCCGCCCGCAGGTCGAACAACTCGTTCTTCACCAGCTTGAACCGCCGCCCGTGAATCGACCAGTTGCTCCGCATGCCCGGCCGGTGCCGGTCCCAGATGTGGTAGAGGAAATCGTGCGGCGGCTCGCCCCTGCCCTCGCGCATCAGCCGCGCGATGCTCTTGCCGTCAAGTTTCCGCTCCGGCAGCGGAGCCCCCGTGAGTTCGCACAGCGTCGGCAGCACGTCGATGTGCGCGGCGGCGGCCTCCACCACGGCGCCCGCCGGGAACCGGCCCGGCCATCGCGCGAAAAACGGCACCCGGACACCGCCCTCGTAAGCCGTCGCCTTGTTCCCGCGCAGACCCGCGCGGAAATGCCGGCTCACGCCGCCATTGTCGGTGAGGAAGATCACGATCGTGTCCTCACGCAGTCCCGCCTCGTCCACAGTCTTGAGCAGCCGTCCGATCTGCTCGTCGCAGTGGCGGATCATGCCATAGACCTTGGCGTCGCGCAGCGGGACGCCCTTGTCCAGGAAACGCTGCGTGTAGCTGTCATCCACGAAGCTCGGCTCATGCGGCACGTTGAAGGCGAGGTAGAGGAAGAACGGACGCGCGCGGTTCGCCTTGACAAACGAGACCGCGCTATCGGTAAAGACTTCCGATACGTGGCCGCGCGCCTCCACCGGACGGCCGTTGTGGTTCAACTGGTCCGGATGGAAGTAGCGCTCAATGTGGCCCTGCGGAAACCCGAGATATTCGTCGAACCCCCGCTGGTTCGGATGCACGTTCGAGTAGTGGCCCAGGTGCCACTTGCCGAACAACGCGGTGCGGTAGCCATGGCCGCGCAGGACTTCGGCGAGCGTCACCTCCGCCGGATCCATCGTATCCCCGCCGAACCGCGTGTTATAGATTCCGGTGCGCAGGTAATGGCGTCCCGTCATGAGCGAGGCGCGTGTGGGCGCGCACACGGGTGACGCGTAGAAGTGCGAGAACCGGACGCTGTCGCGCGCCAACTGGTCGAGCACCGGAGTCTCGACGTGCGGATTCCCGTGAATGCCCAGGTCCCACCAGCCCTGGTCGTCGGTGAGGATCAGAATCACGTTGGGCTTGCGCCCGGTCTGGGCACCCGCCGCGGCCGCACCGAATAGGAGTTCGCGCCGCCGCATCACTACGACGCCGCTTCGGCAACCGCGTCGGAAACCGGCCCGAGCACGCTCGACCGCGATTCCGCCGCCGGACGCGTCGTCAGCAGCACGCACACAGTGTCTGTTGCCGGATCCGCCCAGGCGACGGTTCCGGTGCTGCCCCAATGTCCGAACGTGTGCTCCGAGCAGGCCTTGCCGAACCGCGCGGACCTCACCATCCAGCCGAGTCCCCAGGGTTCGTTCAATCCGGCATTCTGGTCGGTGATCATCTTCCGCGCCGTGGCTGGGCGCAGCATCCGCCAGTCGGGATGGAGGAAGTACTCAAGGCATTTGCCGACGTCTTCCGCGCTCGCATGCGCGCCGCCCCATGGAGCGCCTAGATCGCGCCAGTAGGGACTGTTCCAATTCCAGCCGTCGTTGCCGGTCACCTGACACAGGGCGGTGTCCTCGATCTTGCGGCCGCCCATTCCGAGCGATGCGGTCTCCATGCCGAGGGGACGGAAGACGTGCCTGGCGAGATGCTCGCGGAAGGGGGCGCCAGTAACGCGTTCGACGGCCTCGGCGATCAGCAGGATGCCCATGCTCTGGTATTTGCACTGGGTCCCGGGAGCGAACTGGAGCGCGACCTCGCAGGTCCCCTCGACGAACCACTTGAGCGGGGCGTGCCGCGCCCGCAGCGCCTCGTTTTCGGGGAGCATGTCGGGAAGTCCCGACGTGTGGGTCGCCAGGTGATGGAGCGTGACCTTCCCGCGGTCTCCGTTTTTGAACTCCGGGATGTATTTCTGGATGGGATCGGACAGCCGCATGTGGCCCGAGTCCACCAGGACCATGAGTCCAGCCACGGTCATCGGCTTGGTGATCGAGGCGAGCAGGAACGGGGTGTCGATGTTGATGTCGGGTCCGCCCGCCGAACGGTGCCGGCGCTGGCCTTGGCGGACATACAGGCTGTAGTAATGGATGTCCCCCCACAGGATCGCCTGTTCGAGGATCGACTCGGCCTTTTCGAGCCGGTCTTCGCGGAGAGCGGCGATGACGGGGGAGGCTGTGGCGGCGAGGAAGGATCGGCGCAGCATAAGGAGATTATGGCATCACGCCTGCGCTAAGATGTTGATTGTCCACCCACGCGGATGTGGCGGAACTGGCAGACGCACTGGATTTAGGTTCCAGCGCCCGCAAGGGCATGGGAGTTCGACCCTCCCCATCCGCACCAGGATCCACCGACCATGCCCGCCCCCGGTGACTTGCCCCTCCTCTCCCAAACCCCGCCGGAATGGGCCCCCTCCGTCCTCACCGACCCTGTCGGGCTGCTCATCGATCACGCGTTCCTCGAAAAGAAAGCCGCCAACAACGCAATGGACCTCATGATCCGCTGGCCGGGCGACTGGGTCCCCGGATGGGTCGAGACCATGACCAGCGTAGCGCGTGACGAGGCGGCTCATCTGGCGCAGGTGACACGGCTGCTTCTGCGCCGCGGGGGAAGACTCACGCGGATCCACAAGAATCCGTACGCGAATGCGCTGAAGGCGCTGGTCCGGCGCGGCGAGATCCATGAAGCGCTGGACCGGTTGTTCGTCTCAGCGCTCATCGAGGCGCGGTCGTGCGAGCGGTTCGCGTTGTTGGCGGAAGCCACGTTGGACCCGGAGCTCGCCGCGTTCTACCGCGCGCTACACGCTTCAGAGATGGGACACTATCGCGTGTTCACGCGTCTGGCCGCCAAAGTCGCCGGCAAGGCAGAGGCCGAGGCGAGGTGGACCCAGATGCTGGAGCACGAGGCCGGGATCCTGGCCCGGCAGGAACCTGGTCCGCGGATTCACTCGGGAGTCTCCTCTTAAACACCGGCGGCGGCGGTGCGCGGTTTCATCGAGTAGTACAGGAAATCGTCGAGGCCATCGTTGACCAGACTGTCGAACATCTTGATGTGGTCCGTCCGGCCGGAATCGAGCACCTCGCCGAGGTGGCCAAACAGGCTCACGGCGTCGAATCCGGATTGAAAACGTCGATGTCCATCTCGGCGAAGAACGGATTCGAGGACTTCTTCGGCTTGGCGAAGATGATCTGCATGGACCGCCGGCCCACATTCTCGCGGAATCCGATCAGCGGCTCGTAGTCCTTCAGCCGCGGTCCCAGTTGGTTCTGAGCCATCTCGAGATGGACCCCCGCCAGCGGCTTGTCGTCCCGCTTGAAGGCCGTTCCCTTGCTGATCGCCTGGAAGAGGCTGGGCGACACTTAGGTGTAAATCCGGTCGATCTCTGCTTGCGTCACCGACGTGACGTGCTGGGTCAGGGACACTCCGCCTTCCTTGATGTGGCGCAGCTTGGCCATCAGATTCAGCAGGCAGGCCTTGCGCCGGGCCCGCCGAAGCGGATCCTTGAGCCACGCGGTGGCCGGCATGCCGTCGATGACCGACGCCGCGTTCGACAGGATCGAGAAGATAGACGGTTCAAACGCAGGGTCGTCGATCAGCGTGAACACCTTCTTCTCGATTTTCTCGGTGACGTCGACCACCGTCTCCTTGCCCTTTTTCACCGTGACTGTATCCAAGCGCTCGAGTTTGAGGTCGTCAAGCTCGATGCGAATGTCGTAGGTCCCCGGAGGCAAGGACGTGATGTCCGGCCGGATTCCGGTGAGCCGGATGCCGCCATTCGCCACCACCGGAGTGACGCGATACTCTTCCAGACTCTGCATTCCAAGCATCGGGAGCACGTTCTTGAGAACCGTCCGCGTCACCGGGTCCGCTGGCGACATGCCGAACCGGACCTTGATCAGCGATGCGCTCGACTCGCCAGCGAGCTCAATTCCACGGCCCGAAACAAACTTCGTCACCGGGACCATCTTGCCGTCCCGGATGTAGCGGAGGAAAATGCTTTCGTTCATTGCAGTGTACCTTCGCAATATACTACTAGAGATCCGATGCGATTCCTAGCAGGATTATCACTTTTCGCCATGACAGCCTTTTCACAGGACCGCTGGCACGCCCGGTCCATGGTGATCTCGCAACGCGGGATCGTGGCCACGAGCCAGACGCTTGCCTCCCAGGCCGGGGCCATGGTGCTTGCTCGCGGAGGATCCGCCGTCGACGCCGCGATCGCCGCCAACGCCGCTCTGGGCGCGGTCGAGCCGATGATGAACGGCATCGGCGGAGACCTGTTCGTGATTTACCGCGACGGCAAGACCGGCAAGCTGCACGGACTCAACGCCAGTGGCTGGTCGCCCAAGGCGCTCACCACGGAATTCCTCAAGAAAGCCGGACACTACTCGATGCCCAACGACGGCATCCACTCGGTGACCGTGCCGGGTTGTGTCGACGGCTGGGAGAAGCTGCACAACAAGTTCGGGCGCCTGCCGTGGGCCGACCTGTTCGCCCCGGCGATTTACTACGCGCGCCACGGATTTCCGGTGACCGAGCTGATTCAAGGATCGTGGCAGGGAGCGCTTGGAAAGCTGCAGGCGGACTCCAACGCCCGTCGCGTGTTTCTGCGGGATGGGAAACCACCCGCTCTCGGGGAAGTGTTCCGGAATCCGGAACTGGCATCCGCGCTTGACCTGATCGCCAAGGGCGGCCCTTCCGCCTTCTATCGGGGTCCAATCGCGAAATCGCTGCTGGCCACGTCGCGCCGGCTGAACGGCGTATTGGCCGCGGACGACCTGGCGCAATTCCAGTCCGAGTGGATCGATCCGATCCAGACCACCTACCGCGGTTGGAAGGTCGCCGAGCTTCCGCCGAACGGCCAGGGCTTGGCGGCGCTTGAAATGCTGAACATCATGGAGCGCTCGCCCGCCGGAGACCATGAGGCGCTGTCGGCGGACGCGCTGCATTTGAAGATCGAAGCGCAAAAGCTCGCTTATGCCGATCTCGCGCGGTTTGTCGGGGACCCCCGGTTCGGACCGGTTCCGGTGGCCGAGCTGCTGTCGAAGTCCTACGCCGCGCAACGGGCCAAGCTGATCGATCCGGAAAAGGCGGCCTGCTCGTTCCAGCACGGTAATCCGCTGCCCTCCGCCGGCGACACCATCTACCTGAGCGCCTCCGACAAGGATGGCAACGTGGTCTCGCTGATCCAGAGCATCTACCTCAGCTTCGGTTCCGGCATCGTCGTGGACGACTATGGTTTCCACCTGCACAACCGCGGCGGGCTCTTCGTGCTCGACAAGGGACATCCGAACGAGCTTTTGCCGCGCAAGCGCCCCTTCCACACGATCATTCCTGCCTACATGGAAAAGGACAACCTGCACATCGGATTCGGAATCATGGGCGGGCTCAACCAGGCCCAGGCGCACGCGCAGTTTGTCTCCTACATCGCCGACCACGGCATGAACATCCAACAGGCGATGGAAGCGCCGCGATTCACCAAGTTGAACTTTTCCGGCTGCGACGTGATGCTGGAGGACCGATTCCCGGCCGCATCCATCGAGCAGCTTCGCGGGCGCGGCCATTGGGTGCAGATGCAGGGTCCGTTCTCATCGTGGATGGGCGGCGGACAGGCCGTCATGTACGACTCCAAGGGCAAGGTCAACTACGGCGCTTCCGATGCCCGCAAGGACGGCGCCGCGGTTCCTGAACCTGACGGCTATTTTCAAGACGCGAAACCGCCGGGGCCCGTTTCGCATCAGACACGAAGGTGAAGCGCGTGATCGCGGCGGTGGTGGCGTTTGCCGCGGTGCAAGCGCAGGACACAGAGTCCCTCAAGCCGGAAACGCTCAATGCGTTCCAGCAATATGTGCGCGGGCGCGAAGCGCGGATGGAGCGGGAGCGGATCCGCGGCGGCAAGTTCCTCTGGCTTGACGAGTCACGCGAGCGCCTGGAAAAAGCCCGGTCGGGTGAAGTCGTGGTCGAGGCGTTCTCCGGGAAGGGCGCCTTCGAGGTCAAGGGAGGGCTGGTCCATGACTGGACCGGAGCGGCGTTTCTTCCCGGCACAACGCTTACCCAGGTGGTCAGCAAAGTGCAGGACTACGACCGGCACAAGGATGTCTACCAGCCCGAGGTGATCGACTCCAAGCTTCGCTCGCGGCAGGGAAACCGGTTCAAGGTCCATTTGCGTCTGCTGAAGAAGAAGGTCATCACGGTGGTCCTGAACACGGAACACGACGTCGAGTACTTCACTCTCGACGCAAAGCGCGCGCACAGCCGGTCCTACACGACGCGGGTGGCCGAGGTGGAGGACGCGGGCACTGCACGGGAGCGCGAACGGCCGATGAGCGACAGCCATGGATTCTTGTGGCGGCTCAATTCCTACTGGCGGTTCGAGGAGCGCGACGGCGGCGTGTATGTCGAGTGTGAGGCGATCTCACTCACGCGGGGTGTTCCATTCGGACTGGGCGTGGTGGTGATGCCCATCATCCGGGACCTGCCGCGGGAATCGCTGGTGCGAACGATGGAAGCAACGCGCACCGGGCTAAAATAGGAAGTCTTTGGTCAATCAACTGGTAGCGGAGAATCTGAAGCACCGGCCGGTCCGGACTCTGCTGAGCATCGTGGCGATCGGCATCGAAGTGGTGCTCATCCTGACGCTGGTGGGTTTGAGCCGCGGCATGATCGACGAGGCCCAAAGGCGCGCGCGTGGCGTGGGCGCCGACATTTGGGTCCGGCCGCCCGGTACCTCGGTGCTCAGTCTCAGCGGCGCGAGCATGCCCGAAAAGATGATCGCCTATTTCGCCTCGCAGCCTCACGTCGTGGTCGCCACGGGCAGCATCGTGCAGAGCGCAGGCACGGGCCTGGACAACGTCCAAGGGATCCAGATCGAGCATTTCGAGAAGATGAGCGGCGGGTTCCGGTACCTGGAGGGCGGCCCGTTCGCGGGTTCGGAGGACCTGATCGTCGACGAGCGCTATGCCAGCCAGAACAAGCTGAAAGTCGGCAGCCGGTGGAAAGTGATCAACCGTGAATGGCGGGTCGGCGGGATCGTCGAGCCGGGCAAGCTGACGCGCCTGTTCCTGCCGATGAATCTCGTCCAGGATCTCACCGGGAACACGGGCAAAATCTCGCAGATCTTCATCAAGCTGGATGATTCCAAGAATACCGCCGAGGTCGTCGCGGCGTTCAAAGCTAATCCACAGTTGGCCGGCTACGGGATCTTTTCGATCGACGAATACACGTCCCTGTGGTCGATCGACAACCTTCCGGCGATCAAGCCCTTCATCTTCATCGTGATCTTCATCGCCGTGACCGTAGGATTCATCGTGGTCTTCCTGTCGATGTACACGGCGGTGCTCGAGCGGACCCGCGAGATCGGCGTGCTGAAGTCGCTGGGCGCGCAGCCCGGCTACATTCTCGGGATCCTGCTGCGCGAGGCAGGTGTGCTTGGACTCCTGGGCGCGGTGCTCGGCGTGATCTTCTCGTTCGGGACGCGGATGCTTGTCGCGCGCTTCGCGGGTGCGATGCTGGTCCAGCACATCGTTCCGGACTGGTGGCCCTACACGACGGCGCTGGCCGTGGGTGGCGCGATGCTGGGGACTCTTTATCCGGCGTGGAAAGCGGTCCGCCAGGACACCCTCGAGGCGTTGTCCTATGACTAACGGCGGCCCGATCATCCGGGTGCAGGCACTGCGCAAGGTCTTCCGGGTGGGCGACGTTGACGTCGAGGCGTTGCGCGGCGTGGACCTCTCGGTAAACAAGGGCGACTTCGTCGCGATTGTGGGTCCCTCAGGCTCGGGCAAATCAACGCTGTTCCACATCCTGGGCGGACTCACTGCTCCGACGTCCGGCAGCGTCAGCATTGACGGTACCGACCTTGCCACGCTGTCGGAAAATGGCCGGACCCGGGTCCGCGGCAGCAAGGTGGGATTCGTGTTCCAGAAGTATAATCTGCTGCCCACGCTGTCGGCACGCGACAACATCGCTATCGCGCTCGACATTGCCGGCAAGGCCACGGAGCCGGATGCCTCGTTTCAGGATGTCCTGCGATTCCTCGGCATCGAGCACCGGCTGGACCACAAGCCCCGCGCCATGTCCGGCGGCGAGCAACAGCGGGTGGCGATCGCGCGTGCGATCGTGAATCAGCCGGCGATCTTGCTGGCCGACGAGCCGACCGGGAATCTCGATACCGCAAGCTCCGACGCTGTGCTCGCCCTGCTGCGCGACCTGAATCAGCGCATGGGCCAGACGATCCTGATGATCACCCACAATCCGGAAGCGGCGGCCTACGCGAACCGTACCGTCAAGATGCGCGACGGCCGCATCGTGAGTTGATGCCCGGACTCGGCTGGGCCACGGATCCGCACCTGAATTTCGTGTCCCCGGAACGGTTGGACTGCTTCTGCGGCGAATTGATCGCGGAAAATCCGGAAGCAGTGCTCCTCACCGGTGACCTCGCCGAGGCACCGTCGCTAGGCGGAATCCTCACCCGGATCGAGCAGAACGTGCAACGGCCGGTGTACTTTGTTCTCGGCAATCACGACTACTACCGGTCGTCGATCGAGCGGGTCCGCAATGCGGTGGCCCAGCATTGCCGGGCGTCGAAATGGCTCACCTACCTGAACACGGCGGGCGTGGTCGAGTTGTCCCGGGAAACCGCGCTCGTGGGCCACGACGGCTGGGGCGACGCGGGCTACGGGGCGTATTGGCTGTCGCGGGTCCGGCTGAGCGACTTCGAGCTGATTACCGATTTCATTGGACTCGATCGCGGGGCGCTGTGGCGCCGGCTGCGGGAACTCGGAGCAGAGGCGGGGGAGCATTTCCGGTCCGTCCTGGCGCAGGCGCTGCCGCGGTACCGCAACGTGATCATCGCGACCCACGTTCCGCCGTTTGACAGGGCCGCCTGGCACGAGGGCCGGATGTCCGAGCCCGGCTGGCTTCCTTACTTCAGTTGCAAGGCGGCGGGCGAGGCCATCCGCGAAGCGTTCGAAAACCATCCGCAATGCCGCGGGCTGGTGGTCTGCGGACACACCCACGGCGGCGGCGAAGTGGACATCCTGCCCAACCTGCACGTGACCACTGGCGCGGCGGTGTACGAAAAGCCCGCCGCCCAGCGCGTGTTACCCTGGACATAATCGGCGAAAAATCAACGCATGGCTGCGAGAGTGAGCGAAACCATCGTTCTGCGCACCTATCCGTTGCGTGAAGCCGACCTCATCGTCAGCTTCTTCACACGCGACCTGGGAAAGTTGCGCGGGGTGGCGCGGCGTGCGCGCAAACCGGGCAACCGCTTCGGCAGCGGCCTGGAGAGGCTCTCCTACATTCGGCTGTTTTTCTTCCACACAGAGAACCGGGAATTGGCAACGTTGGACTCATGCGAGCTGATCGGCTCGCGCTTCAGGCTCGCATCCGACTATGAGCTCACAGTCGCGCTCGACTACTTGGCCGAGGTCAGCGAGACGCTTCTGCCCGCCCACGAGCCGAACGAGAAGTTCTTCCGGCTGTTGCTGGCCGTGTCGGATCACCTGTTGCAGTCCGGAATCCAAGGACTCTGGCCCGCAGTCGACTACTTCACCCTCTGGGCGGTCCGCCTCAGCGGACTGTTGCCGCCGCTGCATCTCGGCGACCAGGACCGGGAGATCGCCGAAGAGATGCTGCGCACGCCCGTGGCAAAACTGCCGCCGCGCGAATGGAACCGTGCGACTCTCCACGGACTCCGCCGGCAGCTTGTCCGCGTGATCGAGGATCACGTGGAGCACCGCCTGTTGACCCCCCAATATCTCGAAACCCTGTAAGCAATGCTTTCCTATCAACAGCTCTTGTTCAATCTGAAGCAATACTGGTCTGGCCGCGGATGCATCATCCAGGAGCCCTACGACCTGGAGGTCGGCGCCGGAACCATGTGCCCCGAAACATTCCTGCGCGTGCTGGGTCCGAAGCCGTACCGTGTCGCTTATGTCCAGCCCTCGCGCCGGCCGGCCGACGGACGCTACGGCGAGAATCCGAACCGGCTGTACAAGCACCAGCAGTTGCAGGTGATCCTCAAGCCGTCGCCGGACGACATCATCGAGCAGTACCTGGGTTCGCTCGAAGCGATCGGTATCGACCTGCGGAAGCACGACATCAAGTTCGAAGAAGACAATTGGGAGTCGCCCACTCTTGGCGCCTGGGGCGTCGGCTGGCAGGTGATGCTCGACGGACTCGAGATCACGCAGTTCACCTATTTCCAGCAGTGCGGCGGCATCGATCTCGACCTCGCGCCCGCCGAGCTTACCTATGGACTCGAGCGGATCGCGGCGTTCCTGCAGGGCAAGGAGAGCATCTACGAGGTCGAGTGGACTCCGGGATTCACCTACGGCGACGTGCGGCTGGCTGACGAGCAGCACTTCTCGGTTTACAACTTCGAACTCGCTGACATCGCCACACTGTGGCAGCTCTTCGAATTGAACGAACGCGAGGCGCAGCGGCTGATCGACGGATACGGCAAACTGACGGGCAAGGAGCGCTATCCGGTGCTGGCGGTATATGACCACGTGCTCAAGTGCTCGCACCTGTTCAACCTGCTCGATTCGCGCGGCGCCATCAGCGTCACCGAGCGCGTGGCTGTGATTGCGCGGGTGCGCAAGCTGGCGGTCGGCACGGCGAAGATCTGGGTCGACCAAAACCAGCTCCTGGACGCCCGCTGTGAAGCGAAGGAGGCCGCGTAATGGCACAGGATCCGCAGCCGAACTTCCTCCTTGAAATTGGGGTCGAGGAGATCCCCGACTGGATGATCCAGAACGCGCTCGATCACTTGCAGAAGGCGTTCGAGAATCTGCTGGCTGAGAACAAGCTGGGTGGACGCGTGTTCTGGACCGATGCAACTCCCCGGCGCCTGGCGCTGGTGGCGCGCGGTGTGCTTCCCGGACAACCGGACTCGGTGGAGCAGGTGATGGGCCCGCCCAAGTCCGCTGGCGAGGGCGCGGCCAAGGGATTCGCGCGCAAGCAGGGCGTGGGCGTCGAAGCGCTCCAGGTGATCGAGACCGGCAAGGGCGAATACTATTCGTTCGAGAAGAAAGTGGCCGGCCGGCCCGCCGTGCGGATCCTCGCCGAATCGCTCCCGGGAATCATCCTGGGGATCCCATGGCCCAAGGCAATGTACTGGACCTCCCGCGGCGGAGCGCGCTTCATCCGCCCCATCCGCTGGGTGGTGGCGCTGTTTGGATCCGAAGTGATCCCGTTCGAAGTGGCGGGCGTGAAGCCGGGCGCAGTCTCACAAGGACACCGCCGGTTCGGAGCGCGGGATGTTCCTGTATCGATCGAGCACTATCAGGAAGAGCTCGAGAAGAATCACGTGCTCGTGCGCGTGTCCAGCCGCCGCAAGAGGATCGTCGAGACGCTGAAACGGGTGCTGCCGGAAGGCCACCACATCAAGCGCGACCTGGAACTGCTCGATACTCTCGCATTTCTTACCGAATATCCGACGTCGATTCTTGGATCCTTCGACAGGAGCTACCTGGCGCTCCCCGCTGAAGTTCTGGTGACCGTGATGCGGCACCACCAGAAGTACTTCTCCGTCGAGCATGAGGATGGGAGTCTGGCGCCCTATTTCATCGCGGTGATGAACACACCGTCCGATCCCGAGGGATTCGTACGATCCGGCAACGAGCGCGTGCTGCGCGCCCGGTTCAACGACGCGCGGTTCTTCTGGCAAGTGGACCAGAACCGGAAGCTGGCGGGCCGCGTCGAGGACCTGAAGGCCGTCACCTACCAGAAGCAGTTGGGCGAGCAGTCCTCTTATTGGCACAAGGCCCAGCGGATGGTGAAGCTGGTGTGCGAGCTGGGCGGCGATGCGGATGCCCAACGCGCCGCGCTGCTTTGCAAGTGCGACCTGACCACCGAGATGGTGAAGGAATTCACCGAGCTGCAGGGCGTGGTCGGCGGACTCTACTGCCGCGCCCAGGGCGAGCCTGAGGCCGTCGCGAAGGCCGTTTACGAGCACTACAAGCCGGAAGGCATGGAGGACTCGATCCCCTCAACCGCTGGCGGGCAGATCGTCGCCCTGGCCGACAAGGTGGACACGCTGCGCGAGTGTTTCCGCATCGGACTGGTTCCCACCGGATCCAAGGATCCGTTCGCGTTGCGCCGCGCGGCCCAGGGCGTGGTCAAGATCCTGGCCGAGGGCGAGGTGGACCAATCCCTCAGGGTGCTGCTCGACGGCGACGAAACGCTTGAAGGATTCCTCGAGGACCGCGTGCGCCACTATTTCCGCGAGGTCCGGGGATTTGCCTACGATGAAGTGAACGCGGTGATGGCGGCGGGCTGGTCCGACTTGAAGGACTTGCAAAGCCGGCTCGAAGCGCTGTCTTCAGTCCGTCCCACCGGAGGATTTGAGCCGCTGGCGGCGAGCTTCAAGCGGATCCGCAATATTCTGAAGCAGGCCGGTTTCGAGGGCGGCGAGGTGAACGAGGATCTGCTCGAGTCCGGCGCCGAGAGCGCGCTCTACAACGCTATCGGGGAGCTGGAGCTCACCGGAACCGACTACACCGCTGATCTCGAAGCGATCGCCGCGTTGCGCCCGCGCGTGGATGACTACTTCGATCACGTTCTCGTTAACGCGCCGGATCCGGAAGTCCGCGCTAACCGCCTGGCCTTGCTGCACGGCATGCTCACACGGTTTTCCGGCATCGCGGACTTTTCCGAAATCGTCACATCGTAAAATAGTGACTCACCCCCTTCCTTTTCCTCACCAAATTCTCAAGGAGAGACTTCCCCAGCAATGACCAAATACGTGTACGCCTTTGGCGGTGGTACGGCCGAAGGCGACGGCAAGATGCGCGAAATCCTCGGTGGCAAGGGCGCGGGCCTGGCGGAGATGTGCCGCGCCGGAATCCCGGTTCCGCCCGGATTCACGGTCGCAACCGACGTCTGCAACATTTACTTTCAGAACAACAACACCGTTCCCAAGGAGATCGACGCGCAGATGTGGGCGGCGCTGGACCATTTGGAGGAACTCACCGGACAGAAGCTCGGCGACCCCGCGAATCCTTTGCTGCTGAGTGTCCGCTCGGGCGCCAAGTTCTCGATGCCCGGCATGATGAACACCATCCTCAATCTCGGTATGAACGACAAGACGGTGGAGGGGTTGGCAGCGAAGTCCGGAAACCGGCGGTTTGCTTATGACTGCTACCGGCGCTTCATCCAGATGTTCGGCGAAGTGGCGCTGAATGTCGAGATGGAGGAGTTCGACCACATCTTCGACGAGCAGAAGAAGAAGCGCAAGGCGAAGTCCGACAACGACCTCACCGCGGACGACCTCAAGGCGGTGATCCAGGCCTACCTGGCGCTGGTCAAGAAGGAAACGAAGAAGCCGTTTCCGCAGGACGCCCGCCAGCAACTGGTGCTGGCTCGCAACGCCGTCTTTCAGTCCTGGTGGAATCCCAAGGCCTGCTATTACCGCAAGATGGAAAAGATTCCGGATGAGATCGGCACAGCGGCGAATGTCCAGACGATGGTGTTCGGCAACATGGGCGACACCTCGGCCACTGGCGTCGGATTCACGCGCGACCCCGGCTCTGGCGAGAAGGTCTTCTGGGGCGAGTTCCTGATCAACGCCCAGGGCGAGGATGTGGTGGCCGGAATCCGGACGCCGCAGCCGATCTCCGAGCTCGAAGCGGTCTTGCCCGAAGCCTACGCGCAATTGCGCGAGATCACCACCAGTCTCGAGCAGCACTACAAGGACATGCAGGACTTCGAGTTCACCATCCAGGATGGCAAGCTCTACATGCTGCAGACCCGCAACGGCAAGCGCACGGGCACTGCCGCGGTCCGCATCGCTGTTGAGATGTCCAAGGAAGGGCTGATCGACCGCAAGACCGCCGTCATGCGCGTCGCGCCGCCGCAACTGGACCAGGTGTTGCACCCGGTGTTCGACGCGCCGACGCTGAAGTCGCTGGTGAAGCTCACCCAGGGCATCGCCGCATCGCCGGGCGCCGCTGTTGGACGTGTGTCGTTCTCCGCCGAAGACGCCGTCGGACACGCCGCGCATGGACCCGTGATCCTGGTGCGCAAGGAGACCACGCCGGACGACATCCATGGAATGGACGTGGCCAAGGGGATCCTCACCGCGATCGGCGGCAAGTCGTCGCACGCCGCGGTTGTCGCGCGAGGCATGGGCCGCCCCTGCATTGTCGGCGCAGGCGAAATCAAGATCGACGAGCACAAGAAAGTGTTCACCGTGGCCGTGGGCGGCAAGGCGGTGGCGGTGAAGGAAGGGGAGTGGATCTCGATCGACGGTACCACGGGCGACGTCTATCAGGGCAAGGCACATACCCGTGAGCCCGACCTGAAGCACGGCTTCCTGAGCGAGTTCATGTCGCTGACCGACTCCTACCGCGGCAAGTTCGGCGTGCGCGCCAACGCCGATATCCCGCGCGACGCCAAAGCCGCTCGTGGATTCGGCGCCGAAGGCATCGGACTCTGCCGCACCGAGCACATGTTCTTCGCCGAGGACCGCCTCCCGCACGTCCAGGCGATGATCCTCGCCGAGAACGAAAAGGACCGCAAGAAGGCGCTGTCGAAGCTCCTGCCGATGCAACGCAAGGATTTCGCTGGACTGTTCGAGGCGATGGACGGCTATCCCGTGGTGATCCGGACCCTCGATCCGCCGCTCCACGAGTTCCTGCCCAAGCGCGAGCACCTGATGGTCGACTGCGCGCTGCTGCCGCATTCCGGCGCCAAAGAAAAGAAGGAGATGGCGGAGCGGTACAGCATGAAGGTGGCGGACCTCAAGAAGGGGCTCCCCGCGCTGCTGAAACGCGTCGAGGACCTGCACGAGTTCAACCCGATGCTCGGGCACCGCGGCTGCCGGCTGGGCATCTCCTACCCGGAGATCACCGAGATGCAGGCACGGGCGATTTTCGAGGCCGTGGTCCAGGTTCATAAGAAGGGCAAGAAGGTGATCCCCGAGGTGATGATCCCTCTGATCGGCTCGGTGCAGGAGCTGGCGCACCAGAAGGCGATCGTGGTCCGGGTGGCGGAGGAAGTGCTGGGCAAGGCCGGGATCAAGAAGAAGGTCCACTACATGGTGGGCACGATGATCGAGATTCCGCGCGCCGCGCTCACGGCGGACCGGGTGGCGGGCGAGGCCGAGTTCTTCAGCTTCGGCACCAACGACCTGACCCAGACGACGATGGGCCTGTCGCGCGACGACTATACGAAGTTCAGCAAGGGCTACGAGGACTTGAAGATCTTCAAGGCGGATCCGTTCGGCGTGCTGGACCAGGAGGGCGTCGGCAAGCTGATCTCGCTGGCGGTGGAGAACGGGCGCAAGGCGCGGCCGGACCTCGAAGTCGGCATCTGCGGCGAGCACGGTGGAGAGCCAAGCTCGGTCGAGTTCTGCTTCAAGGTGGGCATGGACTACGTGTCTTGCTCACCGTACCGGGTCCCCATCGCGCGGCTGGCCGCGGCGCAGGCGGCGATCACATCGACTGACGCGGCCGGGAAGGCCGAGGCGGCCCGGACGGCTTAGGGGTAATGGGCGGCTGGTTCTGTTCCCGGACCGGCCGCCTGCTGCTACACTCGAATTGGTGTTTGGGAAGTCCATGATCAGCCGTCGGAGCTTTGTTGGGGCGGCCGCCGCCGCCGCTGTGCCGCAATTACATGCGGCTGACACGTTCCGGGGTTTTCGGATGGGGTTCACTCCTTACCCGGTTGAGTTCACTCTCGAGGGATTCGCGGAGATCTACCTGACGCTCCAAAAGCACGCCGACGTATACGCATTGTTCGTGCACGACGGGGTGCCCTGGCCGCAAGCCCTTAACACCACTGATATTGCCGCCTATCCAAGGACCCTTCGTGAGTACCTGGAACTCCATAAGACCATGCGAGACAGGGTCCTACCGAAGCACAAACTGTACCTGGTGACGAACGTTATCCATCATCAGAAGTACGACCAGATCGCGCCGCTGTGGGGTGCAGGCCCGAACGAGGATCTGCCGGCGGACTGGGATGGGACCGCGTTTGACAGCGACCGCGTGAAGCGCGCGTCGCTCAACTATCTCAAGGCGCTAGTAGAACACTTCCGCCCCGACTACTTCACATTCGCAGTCGAGATCAACATCCTCTTCTCCCGGCGCCCGGACCTGTGGCCCCGCTATTCCGAACTGCACCGCTTTCTCTATCGCGGCGTAAGGGAAGCGTTCCCAACTCTGCCAGTGTGTTACTCAATCCATTATGAGAACATGCTCGGCCTGGGCACCGACGCCCGGAACGTTTTGCGCCGGCTTGGAGAGACCAAGCCCGACCCGATCATCAACGCTGTCGGAAGCCTCCTGGATTCCACGGACTGCATAGCGTTGAGCACCTATCCGTTCATGGTGCCCGAACTGACCATCAACGAGCGGTACTACGACTTCGCGCGGCAGATTGCGCTTTTCAGGAATGTGCCGATGTTTATTGAGCAGACAGGGCACACGTCGCAGCCTTTCGATGTTTTCGGCGTGACGGTTCCCGGCTCGACCTCGGCGCAAGAGGCCTTCATGGCACGCATCTTATTTGAAGCGCTACTGTTTGACTTTCTATTTGTCATCAACTGGGTCCCCAGGGACTACGGTCTCCGGCACGGCGACGACATTTTCTCAAGGACGTGGGCGCATACCGGTCTGTTTGACGAAGCTGGCGCTCCCAAGCCGGCGCTCAATGTCTGGGAGGCGTTCCGCGCGCTGCCCTTGAGGCCTGAGCGGTAACCCCTGGAACCCGGACAGGGACGGACATTTCACGGCTCAGAATTCCGTTGCCGTACACGTGAAGGATCGCGCGCTCACCACGGATATTTGCTGGTACGATGAACACGGCCCGGGTGGGCGAGACGGACCGCACGGGGACCGGTACTCCGTTTACGAGCACGGCTGTTCCTTCAATCGACAGCGGCGGCGGTCCCTCAGAGGACGACCCTGCCCCGGAGGAGAATCCTGTGCCGGCCACCGTAGCCTCCGCGCCAGGAGTCAGTCCAGGCTCGCTTAATGACGCCAACACAGGCCGCCCTTGGATCGCCTGTCCGGCCGTGGTGGCAGTCACCACACCGCTGAACGGTCCCAGCCGCCCCCGGTAATCGTACGCCGCTACCTCGAAATAATATTGGCTTCCCGGCGCCAGATCCGAGGCAACGAACGAACCATGATGCCGGGTGACCGCCGCTTCAAGGGTTCTCGACTGCGGGTCCTCGCCGTAACGGACCAGGTATCCGGCGACATAGCCCTGTTGTACCCGGTCCCACGCCACTTCCATACCGCCTTGCGCAGCCGCCGCCCTGACTCCACGAACCAGTTCGGCTGGTGCCGCCGGAATTCGGTCGGCCAGCAAGACAATCCCATCGCCCGAGGGAATCTCGATGCCGTCCGTCACGGCCTGGCCGTTGTTCCACTCGGGAACCTGGATTCCCCGGATCCGCCGGATGCCGGTCCGGTTGCGCGTGCCCCTCACTTCGGCCTGGCTCACCCGGATCGGGTCCGGAGACGGATTCACCAGCACGATTCCACCCTCGAAATCACGCCGCCACACTCCGGGACCGCCTTCAGTTACGCGGATGTTGTCCACGATCATGGTGCCGCGATCCAGGATGAAAGCGGCCAGCTTTCGAGGTTCAGCTTCGATGATCTTGGCGACCAGCCGGAGCGTGCCACGCTGCCCCGCACCCTCTACGTCCGGCAGGTAGAGGACGTCGGTTGCCCCGGCAGCGAAGTCCTTGCCCTCAACCGAAAGTGTGAGGGCCGGCATGCCGATAAAGTTATCCGGCGTGTAGTCCGTGAGCGCGAAGTTGCGCGACCGGACACATCCTTGACACTTTAGCCTGGATTCTTGCTTGACACTTATCAAGGGCGGGTGCGGCTCGATCTTCACCTTACACCTTCTCCGCGCGATTGTCAATACCTCGATATTCCGGATTTCTTGGTTTCCTGAACGCCCCATTTTCGGAGAAAATGGGGCCTTTTCCCCGGCGCGCGTGACGTAAGGAGCCCGAAGGGCGACTGGAGTCAGGCGCGCCCAGCCGGGCCGGGCGCAGCCCGGGCCCGGGGCGGGGCCTGTGTTGCTCCGCGTCATTCGGGGAGTGTCTGACGATCCTCACCTGGCGCCGCCTTGCGTGCCCACTTCTCGG
>VFZX01000023.1 GCA_016871015.1 Acidobacteriota bacterium
TCGCCCCACTTCCCTCAGATCAGCCTGTTCGGCTACGCGGGCCTGTCCAACGGACGCCTGCTCAACTTCCCGCGGCAGACCGACAACCTTCAGGTCAACGCGACGCGCGAGCTCGGCAAACATTCACTCAAGTTCGGCTTCACCGGCGAGATCATGAGGCTGAACTCAATCGACGTGCGCTCGACGGACTTCGCGTTTGACCGCGGCATGACCTCCGGCCCAACCGCCCAGATCTCCTCCGCCGATTCCGGAAACGCGGTCGCGTCGATGCTGCTCGGAACCGGAGTTCCTTCCGGCGCCGCGGGTGGAGTCACTTCCGTGAACAACGCAGTCCGCAACAGCGTGGTTCCCGCCACCCAGCGCCGCTACTACGGCCTCTACGTTCAGGACATCTGGCGCGTCAACCAGAAGCTCACCGTCAACGCCGGCCTGCGGTATGAGACCCAGCGGCCGAGCACCGAGCGCTTCAACCGCTACAACTATTTCGACTTCAACGCGCCGAACCCCCTCAGCCAGCGTGTCGGACTTCCTCTCACCGGCGGCCTCGTCTTTGTCGACAGCAAGAACCGCTATCAGACTCAGCCCGACAACGTGGACTTCGCGCCGCGCATCGGGATCGCCTACAAGCTGACGGACCGCATTGTCGCGCGCACAGGCTACGGAATCTTCTACCTGATGGGATTCGGCACGGCCACCCAGGGAGGTCCGGCCGCGGGCACTGATGGTTTCACTGTGACCACCAACTGGGTCAACACCCGGGGCGGCGACGGAATCACTCCCCAGGACCTGCTCGCCAATCCCTATCCGAACGGCCTCAACCGCGCCGTTGGCAGCTCACTCGGGCTCCTCACGCAAACCGGATCCGATGTGATCGCCTTCCAGCGGAGCCACCCCACCGGCTACATGCAGAACTACTCGTTCGACCTTCAGTTCGAGCTCGGCCGCTCTTCAGTCCTCGAAGTCGGCTACTCCGGCAATGTCGGACGCAAACTGAACTTTGGCGCCACCCCGAACGCCAACCAATTGCCCACACAGTTGCTGTCCCTTGGCGCGGCGCTGAACGAGCAGGTCACGAATCCCTTTTTCGGCGTGTTTCCGGCCGGGATTCTGTCGGGACGCACCGTGCCGCGCCACCGCCTGCTGCGACCCTATCCGCAGTTTGGCAACGTCGAAATGTCCGGAGACACTCCGGGGGCATCGTCGAGCTTCAACGCGCTCTACATCAAGTTCAACAAGCGCTTCGCAAGCGGACTGGCGGTCATGTCCAGCTACCAGTTCTCCAAGGCGATCGACAACGCCTCCGAGAACCAGGGCTGGCTCATCACCGAGACGGCGCGCGACTACTATAACCGCAGCCTCGAACGCTCGGTCTCCGGCCATGACGTTCCGCAGAGCTTCGTCACCGCCCTGGTCTACGAGGTGCCGGTTGGCAAGGGCCGCAAGCACGGCGCGAACCTGCCCCGGTCGTTGGATGCCGTGGTCGGGGGCTGGGAGACCTCCGGAATCTTCCGGTTCACCAGCGGCCTGCCGCTGCGCCTGGTGGCCCCGAACGGCTTGAGCGCCTACGGGTTCAACATCCTCAATGCCCGTGTCGGGAATCTGAAGGACCTCAACGTCGACGAGCGCCGTCCCGAGCGCTGGTTCAATGCCGCCGGCGCCTCCGCGCCCGCGCCCTTCACTCTCGGCAACGCGCCCCGCTTTTCACCCAACGTCCGTGCCGATGGTACGCATCACGCCGACATCAATATCGCCAAGAACTTCCGGATCCTCGAACGTCTGCGCGCCCAACTCCGCGGCGAGTTCTACAACATTACGAACACACCACAGTTCGCCGTCCCGGGAATCACCGTCGGGGCAGCAGACTTCGGCCAGGTCAACGGCACCCGCTTCAACGACCGCCGGACTGTCCAGGCCGGGCTAAAGTTGCTGTTCTGATCCCGTTCACGCGCAGCGAAAATATTTTTGATTCCCCGCATCTGCCGGATCCTCCTCGGGTTACGCGGATTCCGGGTGCTGCCAAATCCACCCCTCCCGCTTGACCCCGTGGCCCAATACGCTCAGGAGGATGTATGTTCCAACTGAGCCAACGCACGCGGACCAGTCAACGCCTGGCCACCGTCACACCGATAGATCGCGCCAGTGAGAAAACTGGCCGCGTCCGAACACAGGAACACCGCGAGTTGGGCGACGTCGTCGCGCGTCCCCATGCGCCCGGCGGGGATCATTCCGATCACCCGCTGCCGGTCGGCCCCGGTCGGAGCCAGCCGCCTCATCCCCTCCGTATCGTCTATCGGTCCCGGCGCGATTCCGTTGACGCGGATCCCGTGCGGTCCCCACTCCATGGCCAGCGTCTTGGTCAGAAGGTCGACTCCGGCCTTGGCCGCGCAAACGTGCGCCTGCAGCGGATACGCCTGGTGCCCGTGGTTGGCCGAGATGTTGATCACCACTGCCCCCGGCTTGCTCAAGTGCTCATGCGCCGCCCGGCAGGTGTTGAACGTCCCCAGCAGGTCGATGTCGACCACGGCTTTGAATCCGTTGGCCGACATCCCGAGAACGGGCGCCGGAAAGTTACCCGCCGCCGCGCAGAACAGGAAGTCGATGGGACCATACGTTTCCCGGGTCCGCGCCAGTGCGCCTGCGATTGCCCCGTAGTCACGGACATCGCATGCGAAGCCTGCTGCCTTGCCGCCCCGCGCCGCAATACCTGCCACGGCTGCGTCGAGCTTGTCCTGCTTACGCCCGTTCAGGACCACGGTTGCGCCCAGCTCCGCGAACACCTCGGCGATCCGCAGTGCGATGCCGCTTGTCCCGCCTGTGAAGAACGCTACTTTGCCTGCGAACAGCCCGTCGCGAAAAACACGGCTCATGGCTTTCCACCGATGCGGTACAGGTGTCCCGCGGTACGGATGATCAGGCTCCCCTGCGCGATGGCCGGCGTCGCCATGCACATCTCATCCAGGGAATTCTTCCCCAGAATCTTGAACTCCTGGCCCGCCTGAATCACATAGGTGTCACCGTCTTCGTTCAACGCGAACAGCTTGCCGTTGTAAGCCCATGGCGAGGCGGTGAAGGCGCCGTCGACCCGCATCTTTCCGTAGACCTCCTTCCCCGTCTCGGCATCGTGCGCCGTTACGAACCCGCGGTCAAACAGGGTGTAGTAGAGTCCGCGGTAGACGGCTGGCGAGGTGTTGTACGGACCCGCCTGCGGATGGAACCAGGCGACCGACCTGTTCGAAGTTTCGCCCGGCTTGAGCGAAATGTCCCCCGAGGCGCCGGGCCGGATCGCGAACACTGGCCTGGTCTGGTCGCCGACATATCCGGAGGTGATGTAGAGCAGTCCGTGCGCGGTGAACGGCGTCGGGATCACGATCGATGACATTCCGCCAAGCTCCCACAGCAGCTTCCCGTCAGTGTCGTACGACCGGACGCGGTTGGTGCCGCACGTGATGATCTCCTTGCGCCGGCCGGAGTTCCACACGAACGGAGTGGCCCAGTTCGACTTCTCATCGCGCTTGACCCGCCAGATCTCCTTTCCAGTCTTCTTGTCGAGTGCCAGCAGGAACGAGTCTTTGTCGTTGTCGTTCACGACATAGACGCGTCCTTCATCGACGACGGGTGACGCTGCCGTGGCCCATCCATAACGCATTTCATGGAGTGGAGCCTGATGGGTCCAAAGCAGCTTGCCGTTGAAGTCGAAGCAGTAGATTCCGGCACTGCCGAAATAGGCGTACAGGCGTTCGCCGTCTGTGGCGGGCGTCTCCGAGGCGTAGGAGTTCTTCAGGTGGCGCGCCATCGCCGGCACTCCCCGGTGTACCTCGCGCTCCCACAGCATCTTGCCTGACGCGAGATCGTAGGCCAGCACAATCCACCGGTGCTCATCGGTGGGAGCCTCGCGATTTCCGCCGAAATACAGGCCTTTCTTCGGAGGCTCCTTCTCTGCCGACGACACTACCGACGTCAGAAAGATGCGGCCTCCGGCAACCACGGGCGAGGACCAGCCCGTCCCCGGCACCGGGCTCTTCCACTGGACGTTTTCAGTCTTGCTCCACTTGTCCGGCAGGCGCGGATCATCCGCAACAACGCCGGTGGATCCGGCACCCCGGAATTGGGGCCAGTCCGCCACCGCAAAAGCGAGTAAAATACCGTGAATCACACTTGCGAATTATACCAAGGAGGAACTATGTTCCGGTCTCTGATCAGATTGCTTACGGCGCTGCACGTTTTCCGCGTGCCGGTGCTCGTTCTCGGCCTTCTGGCCGCACTTCCCGTCATCGCTCTCGGCCCGGCGCGTGCCCTGCTGGCCAACGTGCTCATGGACCTCGACGGCCTCGAGATCTTCGCCGTGGCCGTGGCCTCCTCGCTCACCGCCTTCTCCGCCGTTGTCTCCATCAATCTCGTTCTGCAATACGGCGACGAGCGGTTCGACCACAACGTCTCCTGGTTTGACGAATACCGGAATTTTCCCGCCTACCGGCTCGGAATCGTCGCGATCCTGCCCCTATTGGGCGTCACCTCCTGGTACTCCAAATGGGGCCCGGCCGCCGCTGCCGGTCTCTGCGTTCTCGGGGTTATCACCGCGTTCCTGCTGGCGACCGCCGCCCGCAGCTTGCAACTCCTGGTCGCCGACCCGGACACCGACATGCCCAGCATCATCCTCTTGCCGGACTTCCCGGTGTTGACGCCCCTGTTCAACCGGCTCTACAAACACCAACTGTCAGTGGCCAGCCTTCCCTGGGCCAACAGCCTCCAGGACTGGGTCAAGCAAATCACCGCGCGGATTCCCCGCTGGATCGGTGCCGGATACTTCAAGTACGAAAGCGGAGTTGCCACCTCCTGGTACGCCGGACACGCCTTCGCCACTACCTTGGCGTTCGTCTCGCTTCTGTTCTACCTCTTCGGAGGCCGGCGGATTCCGACACTTTCCTACATTCTGGTGCTTCTGCTGCTCGGAAGCTGGGTCTTCGCGGCGCTTTCCTTCTTCGGCGACCGCTACCGGATC
The DNA here is from genome assembly GCA_016871015.1 of Acidobacteriota bacterium. Taxonomy (GTDB): domain Bacteria; phylum Acidobacteriota; class Terriglobia; order Bryobacterales; family Bryobacteraceae; genus SYLY01. The sequence goes on from VFZX01000023.1 coordinate 5,000, forward strand.
CCGGTCCTGACGGTCACCGCCATCTTCTGTGGAATCTCGGCCATGGTCACCGACACCGACCACTACTTTCCGGTCCGCCCCGGTCCTGCCACGGCGCCCACGCCCGCCGCGGTTCTGCTCCGCGGCTCCACCCCCGATGTGATCGTCGCGGCAGCCGAAGGCGGAGGGATCCAGGCTGCCGCGTGGTCGGCGCGCGTGCTCACCGGACTCGCCGCTGAGGTCCCGGGATTCTCCGATCGCATGCGGGTGGTCAGCGGCGTCTCGGGCGGCGCAGTCGGCGGATACTACTTCGCGAACGCTTTCTTCGGCGCGAACAACGGTGATGCCGCCGCGCTCGACAAAGCCTGGCGCAACGCGATGGAGTCGAGCCTCGACGAGGTTGCCTGGGGACTCACCAACCCAGACCTCCAACGCGCGGCCGTTCCCCTGCTGTGGCGCATTTTCGGCAACCGGTTCGAAGATCGCGGCCAGGCACTCGAATCCACCTTCGAAGCCCGGTCCGGCCAGCCCAACCACCCGGTGATGTTCTCCGCCTGGGCAAAGCATGCCGCCGATGGCAAAATGCCCGGCGTGATCTTCAACTCGACCATCGTCGAGCGTGGATCCGCAATCGGCTTCAGCAACACCGCGCTCAAGTCCGTCACCTCGCTCAACGATGTGATGCGCGGCGACTATGACATCGCCGTATCAACAGCCGTGCGCTTGTCTGCGACATTCCCGGTGGTGAGTCCCGCCGCCCGTCCCTATTCCGGCGACGGCAAGGCGCCCGCGCTGCACATGGTGGACGGCGGCTACTACGACAACCTCGGCACGTCGAGCCTCATCGCCTGGCTTCGAGAAGCGATCCCCGATCCCGGATCGGCTCCGGTCAAGCGGATCCTGGTGCTGACGCTGCACTCGTTCCAGAAGCCCGGTGGACCTTCCATGGGCGCGCCCGAAAGCTGGCTATACCAGCTCGTCGCCCCCGTGGACACGCTGCTCAACGTCCGCGAGCGCGCCCAGATCGACCGTGGCGGTCAGGAGCTCCGCCTGCTCACCGAAGCCTGGGCCGGCAGAGTGGAAATCATCCACCGGCCCGTGTTCTTCCCCGGCTGCAACGGAGTCCAGCCGCCGCTCTCCTGGAAGCTCATCGGGAAGCAAAAGGTCTGCATCGAAGAAGGCTGGAACAAAATCAAGCGAGCCGAACTCGACGCGGTCAAAGGCTTCCTGGGCAAGTAGCGGCTGCGGTTTGCTCAAAAATAAAACTTCGCCGCCAACTGAATAATCCGCGGATCCCTGGCGCTGTTGAACTCCCCGAAGAACTGTCCGAGCGGGGCCGCGTGCCCCGCCGGACGCAGGTTGTTGGTGATCCTCAGATTGCCGAAGCTATTGAACACCGCCGCGCCGATCGCCCCCGCCGGTGTTACCAACTGCGTCCCCGAATTCACCGAAGCGAACTGGGTGCTGTTCAGGAAATTGAACATCTCCAGCCGGATCTGAATCCGCCGCGCCGGGTTATCCCCGAGCGGGATGTTCTTGAACACCGACAGATCATGATTGATAAACCACGGCTGCCGCAAGTACGTCCGCGGATACGGACCGATATCGGCGATCCCCGGAACATAGAACGCATCCGGGTTGATCTCGATCCCGTTGCCCCGCATCGATGCTCCGCCATGACGGTACGGACGGACCGGCAGGTTGTAGGATCCGACCATCCGCTGGGCCGCGTTGATCCCCTGGATTCCGAGCCCCAGCTCAAACGGCGCGCCTGTGTAGAACTGCGAGATGCCGGACACCTGCCATCCGCCGAACACCAGCTTCGCCTTGCCGCTCTGGGCCATCGGTAGCGTGGGAATTTCGTAGACGTAGTTCGCCACCAGCGTATGCGTCCGGTCGAAGTCGGCAAGCGAATAATCGTACCGCCGCGTATCGTAGGGGTGGTTGCCTTCGAAATCGACGTCGCCCGTGTTCATGTTTTTCGACCACGTATAGGCGACGTCGAATGTCAGCGATGTCCCCAGCCTCCGGCTCGCCGACACCTGCAGCGCATGGTAGTTCGCCGACCCCGCAAACTCGCGGTAGTTGATCTCGCCGAACCCCGGGAACGGACGCAGGAAGTTCAGCGGCAGGGCATTGTTTCCCGAGAACGAGTACCCGGCCTGGCTGTAGACCGCCGGCAGCCCCGCCTCGACCGCTGGCACCACGCCATCGGCGAACCGGCTTGGATCCTGCGCCGCCCGTTGGAATGTCAGGAAGTACGGAATCGCATTCAGGTTCCGCGACTGCACCAGGTGCCGTGACAGGCTTCCCACGTACGCCACGTCGAGCACCGTCCCCCGCACCAGCGTCTTCTGGATGCCCAGGTTGTAGCTGTACACGTTCGGGATCTTCCCGTCCCGCGGATATCCGTTCATGTTCACCGGCGCGAGCGTGCCCGACGACGTGTTCGCGAGATCGGCCACCGTGCCGTAGAACAGCCGTGGCGTGGTGACTGTCGGCGGCGTGTTCACCTGCCCCAGCAGCACGTTGCCCTGCACCCGCTCATAACTGATTCCGAATCCACCGCGGACCACCATGCTACGGTCTCCCGACGCGTTGTAGGCGAATCCGAACCGCGGTCCCCACTGCGAGCCACGCGCCTCGAATCCACCCCTCAGGTATCCGTTCCGCGCTTGCGCGATTCCGTTGAGTACGTCGCCGGATCCGGGCACGATCAGCCCCGAAAACGCCGCGGGCAGCGTGTTGGCCATCGTCAGCGTGGGCGGACGGTTCGCCGGATCCACCGCGCGCGCCGCCGTGCCCACCCGGACCGGCGTGTACAGCCGGACCGCCCTCGCCGGATTGAATTGCTCCGGCAGGAAAACGTTGTTGTTCGAGCTCTGATCGATCGACGGTCCGATGTAGGAGATGCGCAACCCGTAGTCCAGCGTCAGCCGCGAGGTGACCTTCCAGGTGTCCTGCACGAAGCCTTCGATGGTTCGGTACTGGGGACGCCCCTCGGGCTGGGCATCGGCCTGCGCGAATTGAGAATACACGCCCAATAAAGCATTCGCATAGGGATGCCCTGCGTTGAGCGGGTTGTTCACGTCGTTCGAGAAGTTGGCGTCGCCGTTCACCGGAGTCCGCCCGGTGAAGTAGAAGCGGTTCTGCTGGAAGTAGAACCCGGTTTTGAATGAGTGTTTGCCGGTGAGCTTCGACACGTTGTTCGTAATCGTGATGTTGGCGTCGCCCGACCGCTTCGGCGTCTTGCCAATGTCGTTGGTTGGATAGGTTTGGTTGGCGATCCCTCCGAACATGAACGATGGCATCACTTCAGATCCGTCGAGGTTCCGGAAGATGAGCGGGAAATTGTTGATGCGGTGCGTCGACCGCAGCATTCCCTGGTCGAGCGCGTCGCACGTCGTCTTGCTCCGGCTCGGCGCCACCATAAGTTCGTTGATCAGGCTCGGACTGAAACTGTGCACCAGGTTGAACGCGGCGTTGCGCGGCGCCTGTGTCGACTTCAGCCGCGACAACGGATAGTTGAAAGCGATGTTGTTGCAGCCGCCGTAGGGCTGCTCGGTCGTCTCCGTATTCTGGATGAAGCGCCCGAACAGACGCGTCTTGTCCGTGATGTTGTAGTCCATCCGGATGATGTCCTCGCGCCGCGGCGTCTGCGTCGAAAGCTGCGAGCTGTAGTTGTACCGCGCCCCTCCACGCGTGTCGTTCGCACCCGGATACACGTTCAGAATCGCCTGGCCGTCGGCGTAGAAGCGGGCGCGCGGAATCACGTTGCCCGCGAACGGCTGCCCGTTCAGCGGATCCCGTAGCGCCACCGGATTGCCGTTGCCGTCCGTGGTTGCGGAGAAATCACCGTTGCGCTCCGCCTCTGTTGGCATGCGCAGCGTGCGCGCGCCCGCCGGTATGAGCTGCCTGTAGAACTCCTGGTTCCAGAAGAAGAACAGCTTGTCACGATTCCGGTTGAAGCCGATCTTGGGAAGCAGCACCGGACCGCCGATATCGTACCCCGAGTAGTCGTACCGGTAGATCTGTCGCGGCAAGCCCAGCGCGTTGCTAAAAAAGTTGTTCGCGTTCAAGCTATCGTGCCGCCGGAAATAGCGCGCCCCACCGTGGAACTGGTTGCTGCCGGACCGCGTCGTGTACTGGATAAAACCACCCGCCGTCTTGCCGAACTCCGCCTGGTAGTTCGACGTCAGAATGCGGACCTCTTGAATCGCGTCCGGATTCAGCGTCACGTGCACGCGCTGATTGGCGCCCGAGATCACGTTCGACGCGCCATCCACCGTCACTTCCTTCTGCGTCCCGCGCGCGCCATTGATGCTGAACAGGCGGACTCCACCGTCGTTCGACACCTGTCCGTTCACCGTGCTCACGACGCCCGGAATGATCTTCATCATGTCGAGAATGTTGCGGCCGTTCAGTGCGAGGTCCCGGATCTGCCGGTTGGTGATCAGCTCGCTCCGCTCGCCGGACTCGCTCTGGACTTGAAGCTGTGCCGCATCCGCGGTCACCGTGACGGACTCCGCCGACGCCGCGACCTTCAGCTCAAGGTCGAGTCCCACGCGTGCGCCCGTCTCCAGCACGATCCGGTCGACTGCGAGCGTCGAGAAGCCCTGCCGTTCCGCCCTCAGGTTGTAGCGTCCAGGCGGCAGCAGCGCGAGGGTGTACAAGCCCTCCGGCGAAGACGATGTATCGGCGCTGAAGGCGGTCGCCGTATTGCGGACCGCGATCTTCACACCCGGCAGCACCGCGCCGCTTGAGTCGGTGACCCGGCCGCTGAGCGTCGCATTGCTGGTCTGGGACAGCGACACGGTCGAAACGAGAAGCAGACAGAAAGCGAGTCTCATGACTCGCGATTATATCGCTGCGAACGAATCTAGACGCTAGACGCTGACGCCCAGTTCCTTCCACGTCACCATGCTCTTGCGATAAATCGCCTCGCGCCCCATGATCGCCGTGAGCGCCGCCGTGGCTCCGATCTCGATGCTCGCGTAGGGGCGCTGCCCTTCGCGGATGCAGCGGAAGAACTCAGCCATCGCGTTCTCGCGTCCCTTCTCGATCTCCTCCGTGAAGTACTTCGAAGGCTCACCGCGCATCGGATACAGCATCCCGCCGTTGATTTCGAGCGACCCCTCCGATCCGAACACGATGTACCACTGGCCGTTCTTCAGCTCCCGCATCTGCCGCGGATGCAAGTAGAGCTGGCTGTAGTCGAGATGCATGTCGTTCTCGTACAGGTAGGTCACGCTGAACCCGTCCATCATTACCGAGCCCGCCGGGATGGTCTGCGGCAGGTACTTCTTGCCGTGCCCGAAGCAGCTCACCGGACGCGATCCCGCCGCCCAGTTGCACACATCCAGGTTGTGCACCGCGTTCTCGACGATCAAGTCGCCGGAGCGCTTCACGTCGTCGTACCAGGCCGGAAGCACCCGTTGCCCGGCGGCCGGATCCGTGGCGGTCGAATGGCGCTGCGCCTTGATGACAAACGGCGTCCCCACCGCCTTCACCTCGTGAATCTGCCGGATCGACTCGCGCACCGTCGGGTAGTAGCGCAACTGCTGTCCGATCTGGAGCCACGCCTTCGACGACCGCGCCGTCTTGAGCGCCATCGCTACCTGCTCGGGCGTGACGCCGAGTGGTTTCTCGCAGTAGACATACTTGCCCGCCTGCATTGCGATCGAGGCCATCTCGGCGTGCAGATCGCACGGCGTCGCGATCACCACCGCGTCGATCTCCTTGAAGTCGAGCATCTGCCGGTAGTCCGTGAACGACCTCGGACTGTCGCGCGCCGCCATGCTGAGCGCGGCATCGCGCTTGCCGGAGTCGGTGTCGCACATTGCCGTCACGCGGACATCCGGCTGCGCGAGCACCTGCTTCACCAGCCCGGTTCCACGGTTGCCGATGCCGACGTGCGCCACGCGGATCTCGCGCTGCTGCGCCGGTGCAAGCGCCGCTGCCGCCGTGCCGAGCAGGAACTCGCGTCTGGGAGAAGAGGTCTGCGCCATATGGAATCCTATTTTACTGGTTGGCGAATAGGAACTTGCCGCCGCTCGCTCTGACCAGGTGCAGGGACTCCTTGCCCACCAGCCGCTCGATGCGCGGCCGAGACGGCCCCTCCACCAGCAAGTAGTGGCGCTCGCCGGACCGCCAGCGGACCGCGAACCCGGCGTCGTCCAGGAACACCGCGGGCGCCCCCGGCGCATACGAGCCGTACTCGAGGTTGTTCACCCTGCCGTTCAACAGCCAACCGCGCGTGTTCGCGTAAAAAAACACGGAGGAGAACGTGTAGTACTGATTGTCGAAAATCACTTGTCCTGGAGGCGCCATCCGCAGCGCTTCGGCGAGCGGACGCGACGCTAGGTACGGATCGAACACAACCATTGCCAGCCGCGCGGCATGGAAGAATCCGGTCATCATTGCCACCAGCGCCACGGCAGGACGCCGCACTGCCAGCACTCCCGCCGCGCAAGCGGCCGCCGCCATCAACAGAGGCGTGCGGAGATAGGCGAACGCGCCCAGCGTCAGGTCGCGCATATGCCCGAGCGACAGCGTGTAAGCTTCCGGATTCAACGTCAGCGCCACCGAGATGTCACCCGGCGTGGGCATCCCGGCGGTCACAGCGAACAGGATTGCCAGCACCACCGTGAGCAGCGCCGCCACGGCTGTGGCGAGGATGCTCCCCTTACGGATCCACGGACTGCCCTGATCGATCGCGCGGCCGAGCAACAGCGCCAGCGCCGGATAGCAGGGCATCGAATAGTACTCCTGCGTCGTCGAGAACGTGAAGAAAACGAGCAGGAAACCCGCCCAGCAGAAGCACAGCAGCCTGAGCCGCGCGCCGCGCTCGCTCAAGCCGTCCCGGTTGAAGATCGAAGGCAGGTAGACGCTCCACGGGAACAGCCACAGCAGGTGGAATCCCCAGAACAGCAGCCGCGGCACCGTGTTGTAGTCGCGCGGATGCCGCATGTTCAGGAACCGGAACAGGTGCTCGTTCAAGAAGAAGAACCAGAAGAACCCGTGGTACTCGCCCGGCGCCGAGCGCATCGTGAAGTCGAAGTAGGGAGGATTCCGGAGTGTCGCCAACACCACCCACGGCGCCGCGATCGCAGTCAGCACCACAATCCCTGAGAACGGCCGCAACCATCGCCATTGGCTCCACGTCCGCGTGAACGACAGGTACAGGATCACCGCGGCCAACGGGAACAACATCGCGATCAACCCCTTCAACAGGAATCCCGCGCCCTGGCCCGCCCAAAACACGAGCGCCCAGGATTGTTTCCCCTCTTCCATCGCCCGCAGGAAGGCCCACAGCGACAGGGTGATGGTGAGCGTGAGCACCACGTCCGGGATCAGGATCCGCGTGAACAGGAACATCCCTACGCACGTCGCCATGACCAGCCCTGCGTAGAGGCCCGCGCGTTCCCCGAATGCCCAAGCGCCGATGCGGCCCGTCAGCCAGCACAGCGCGATGATCGCCAGCACGAGCGGAATCCGCGCGGCCCAGTCATGCACTCCGAACACGGCGAAGGAGACCGCGATCATCCAGTACTTGAGCGGAGCTTTCTCGAGATAGGCCACCCCATTGAGCCGCGCCGTCACCCAGTCGCCGGACTCGAGCATGTTGCGCGCGATCTGCGCCTGCACCGCATCCACGTCATCCATTAGCGACGGCGGACTGATTGCGCAGCCGCCAAAAATGACGGCCGCCACCAGGACCACAATCAGTTCGTAGCGGAGGTTCGCCGGAGCCAAAGGAACAAGGTTAGCAGACCCCACAACGGGTACCCGGCGTTGATCCGCCGGTCGAAGTGATCCTGCATCAGCCGCTCCACGGCCGGCCAGCGCAGCAGTTCGAACCGTTCCACCGACCGCCGGTTCACCGTGTCGAGCAGCAGCGGCTTGAGCTTGGTCCGGAACCAGTGATGCGCGGGAATGTCGAAACCCTCCTTGGGCCGCGTTAACACCGTTCCTGGAAGCTTGCCGCGCATCGTTTCCTTGAGCAGGTACTTCAACCGCGAGCCCCGGATCTTGAAGGACAACGGAAGCGTGGACGCGAACTCTACGATCCGGTGGTCGAGGAACGGCGGCCGGATCTCGATCGAGTGCGCCATGCTCATCCGGTCGCATTTGTACAGGATGTCCTCAGGCAGGTAAAGCTGCTGGTCGAGAAAGATCAGACTGTTGACGTCTTCGCGCGACGGAATCAGGTCCGCTGGATGCACCGGGGCGGGATCGGTCATCAACTCTTTCTTCCGCGCCCGCGAGAACGCGCCATTCCAAAACATATGCGCTTCCACCGGTGGCATCAGCGAGCCTTCAAGGAACCGCTTCACTTTGAATTCCAGGCTGATCTTGTCGTCGGACACCGGCAGTAACCGGCGTGCCACCGACAGCATAAACTGGCGGACGCCCGGCGGAACCAGCATCCGCATCCACTGCGCATAGTGGTCGGCCAGGTACGTCGTGTAGCCGCCAAACAGCTCATCCGCACCCTCCCCGCTCAGGGCCACCGTCACATGACGCCGTGTCATCTCGGACAAGTACCACACGGGCAGCGCGCCCGCGTCCGCACTCGGCTCGTCGGAATAGTAGCTCATCTTCTCGACCGCCGACGCCAGATCAAGGTCCGGCGCGAGATCCAGTTCATGGTGGTCCGTGCCATAGTGTTTCGATACCAGACGGAAGAACGGACTCTCATCAAAACTCCGTCCCTGAAACGAAACCGAGAACGTCTTCAGTTTCCCCGGAAACGCCTGCGCGGCGTAGTGCGTGACGGCTGACGAGTCGACACCTCCGCTGAGCCAAATGCCCAGAGGCACATCCGACACCAGGTGTTCCCGCACCGCGCGCGCCAACAAGGAATCAAGCTCTGCCTTGGCATCTTCGAGGCTCCAATCCCGCTCCTCACACTTTGGCGACCAGTACGCTCCGCGCTGGATCCCGTTTGGTGTCCACTCGAGCCACGTACCAGGCTCCAGCTTCTCGACGCCTTGAAGCATCGTCATCGGTCGCGGCATATAGTTGAGCGACAGAAAGCAGCTCAGTCCATGCGGATCCAGGTGGCGCTCGACCGCCGGGTGCGCAATCACCGCCTTGACTTCGGACCCGAAATGCAACTCGCGCCCGCGCTTGTAGATGTAGAGCGGCTTGATGCCCATCCGGTCGCGCGCCAGGATCAGCCGTTTCTCGCGCTCCTCCCAAATAGCGGCCGCGAACATACCGTTCAGCCGGGCGAAACATTCGTGCCTCCACGCCATCCACGCTTGCAGCACCACTTCGGTGTCGCAGTTGGATTCCAACCGGTGTCCCAACTGTTCCAGCTCCCGCCGCAGTTCACGGAAATTGTAGATCTCTCCGTTGAATACGATGACGGTGTTGCCGTCCGCGGACCGCAGCGGCTGATCGCCGCCCGACAGATCCAGGATCTTCAACCGCACCGCGCCGAGCGCCACCACTGGCGACACGTAGCGGCCCTGCTGATCCGGACCGCGATGGCGGATCGATTCCACCGCCACTCCGATCGGATCCTCCGGACCTCCATCCAGCCGGGTGAACCCGGCGATTCCGCACATCCCCTACCGCTCACTCATACCGCAGCGCCTCAGCCGGCGCGATCCCGGACGCGCTCCTTGATGGATAGAGCGTTGCGATCAGGCTCACCAACATGGCACCGGCCGCCACTCCCAGCCCATCGGCCAGGTGCGGCTCGAACGGCACGTAGCTCAGCGAGTAGATGGCGTCGTTGAGCTTGATCACTTCGAACTTGTTGCCCAGGTAGCAGGCGAGCCACCCTCCCGCCAGCCCAAGCGCGGTCCCCGCGAATCCGATCAGCACGCCCTGAAGCAGGAAGATCAGCCGGACCTGCTGATGGCTCGCTCCAAACGACATCAGCAATGCGATGTCGCGATGCTTTTCCATCACCATCATGATCAGCGACGTGAGAATATTGAGCGCCGCCACACCCTGGATCAACCCGATGATCACCACCATCGCCGCCTTCTCGCCCTGCAGCGCCGTCAACAGCGGCTTGTTTTGCTCGCGCCAGTTGGTCACGGTGAGCTTGGGCGGCAGGAGCTTCGTGGCCTCGGCCGACACACTGACCGCCTCAAACACGTCATCAATCTGCATCTCGACCGCGTTGACCACGTCGGCCAGCCCCAGCGCGGTTTGCGAGGCCTGAAGCGAAGTGAACGCGAAGGAGTTGTCGACCTCGTAGAAGCCCGACTCAAACACACCCGTGACACGGAACGGAAACTCATCGAGCCGCTGTCCCATGGCCGTCATCTGCGGAGTGACCACGCGGACCGGAGATCCCACCGTCGCGCCCAGTTGCGCCGCCAGCCGGGATCCCAGGATTAACGGCATCCTCCCGTTCGCATCTGCCTTCCAGTCCTCGAATCCGCCCTTCTTCAAGTTCTTGAGCACTTCGGGGGGCTTTGCTTCACCCGGCGGCAGGATCCCTTTGAGTACTCCTCCCACCGGCTGGTTCGCATAGAAGATCACCGTGCCATAGAGCGACGGCGCGACGTCGGTGACGTGCTTCACCGGTTTCATCTTCTGGATGATTTCGCGCCAGTTGACGATGCCCTCCTGGGTCACGGCTTCGAGCACCGTTACGTGCCCCACCGCGCCGAGAAGATTGCGTTGCAGCGTATTGCGGAATCCGGTATTGATTGCCAGCGCGATCACCAGCGCCGCGACGCCGGATGCCACGCCCAGCACCGAAATGCCGGTGATCACTGAAATCACCGCCTGCTTGCGCTTGGCTGTGAGATAGCGCAGCGCGACGAAGAGCTCGAAGCGGTTAGGCATCAAACGCACGAAGTTGTTCCGCGATCCCGATGGGACCTTCGGGGCGCAGCAGCGGGAACAGAATCACGTCGCGGATCGAGGTGCAGCCGGTCAGGATCATCGCCACGCGGTCGATGCCAATCCCTTCGCCTCCCGTCGGCGGAAGTCCGTAGCACAGCGCCCGGACGTAGTCCTCGTCCATCTGGTGTGCCTCATCGTCGCCCTTCTCGATCATCGCAAGCTGCATCTCGAAGCGCCGCCGCTGCTCCTGGGGATCGTTCAACTCGGTGTAGGCGTTGCCGATCTCCATGCCCGCGGCATAGATCTCGAACCGGTCGACGAAGGCTGGGTCGTCGAGGCTGTTCTTCGACAGCGGTGAAGTCTCCACCGGATATTGATGAATGATGGTGGGCTGGATGAGCTTGGCCTCAGCCGCCCGCTCGAAGATCTCGAGGAGCTGCTCCCCCGCTGTCGGCTTGTGAGAATGGCGTCCGAGCCACTCGGGGTCCGCCACGTTGTCCATGGATGGCCGTCCATCCCCGTCCCAGAACTCGACCACCGCCTCGCGGATCGTGTACCGCCGGATGTGGCCAAAGTCAATCTGATGGCCGTCGTAGCTGGCGATTGTGGTTCCGATGGCGTCGATGGCAACCTGCTTGAGCAGTTCGCAGGAAAAATCCATCAATACCTGATAGTCGGCGTAGGCTTGATAGAACTCGAGCATCGTGAACTCGGGATTGTGCCTGGTCGAGACACCCTCGTTGCGGAAGTTCCGGTTGATCTCGTAGACGCGCTCGAGCCCGCCCACCACCAGCCGCTTGAGGTAAAGCTCGGGTGCGATGCGCAGGAACAGGTCGATGTCGAGCGTGTTGTGGTGGGTGACGAAGGGCCGCGCCGCGGCGCCCCCATAGAGCGGCTGCATCATCGGCGTCTCCACCTCGACGAAGCCCCGCTCCTCGAGCTGCCGCCGGAAGCTCGAAACTACCTTGGCCCGGGTGATGAACGCTGCCCTGGACTGGGGGCTCACGGTCAAGTCCAGGTACCGTTGCCGGTAGCGTGTCTCGACGTCCTCCAGGCCGTGGAACTTTTCAGGCATCGGCAGCAGGATCTTCGACAGGAAATAGATCCGCTCCACGTGGATGCTGAGCTCTCCTGCCCGCGTCCGGAACACGTATCCCTCGAACCCGATGATGTCGCCGATGTCGAGCAGCTCGTAAAGCTTCCAGCCGGCCTCGTCGATAGAGTCCTTGCGGACGTAGATCTGCAGTCTGGAACCATTCTGCTGCAGGTGTGCGAATCCCGCCTTGCCCATCCGGCGCATGGTCATGATGCGTCCGGCGGCCTTCACCTGGACCCTCGGAGTGTCCAATTCTTCAGCAGTCTTCGCGGAATACGCGGCTACGATGTCCGGAATCAGGTGAGTGGCGTCGAACCGCTGGCCGTACGGCCGGAAGCCCAGACCCTCGATCTGCCGTGCCTTTTCCAGGCGCTGCCGGATCAGTTCAGTCTCAAGCGACAAGTGAAACTCCCATAAACTCTTGATTATAATTGACCATTGAAGTCCCTCTCGATCGTCATCCCGGCATACAACGAGGAGCAGCGTCTTCCCCAGACGCTCGAGCTGGTAGTTGACTACCTGAAATCACGCAACTTCCGCTTCGCCGAGGTGCTGGTGGTGGACGACGGATCCAGGGACGGCACGGCGGAAGTCGCACGGCGCGCCGGAGCGCAATGGCCCGAAATCAAGCTGCTGCAGAACCCCGGCAACCGGGGCAAGGGATATTCGATCCGGAACGGAATGCTGAAGGCCCAAGGCGACTGGGTCCTGTTCAGTGACGCGGACCTGTCGGCTCCGATCGAGGAGTTGCCCAAGCTCGAGCAGGCGGTCCAACAGCAGAACGCCGCGGTTGCCATCGGATCCCGCGCGCTGGACAGGTCGCTGATCGGCGTGCACCAGTCGGCGTTCCGCGAGACGGCCGGCCGGTTCTTCAACCTGCTGATGCGGATCCTGGTCGGGCTGCCGTTCTGGGACACCCAGTGCGGATTCAAGCTGTTCCGGGCCGACGCCGCACGGGAAGTGTTCAGCCGCGTGACGACGGACCGGTTTGGGTTCGACGTCGAAGCGTTGTTCATCGCTAAGCTAAAGAAATATAAGACCGTAGAGGTGCCCGTCCGGTGGAACCACGCGGAAGGAACCAAGGTCAGCATGTTCGGGGACTCTGTTGACATGTTCCTCGACCTGGTCCGGGTCCGCCTCAAACAATTTCAAGGTTTTTACAAATAGCTGATCATTTTCCGGCGCCGATCGCGCATGTTCGAGTGAGGTACTCAACATGCAAAAGGCAACGCTCCCGGTCCTGTCGATGTCGGCCATCCTGATTTTCGGTCTGGGTGCTGTGTCTGCCCAGGCGCTGATTCCACTGTCGAAACTGATCCGCAACCCGGTCAAAGGCGAGATCCGGCAGCTCCACTCGGGGAGCGAGCGGATGCGGGCCGAGCGCAACGCCCGGCTCAGCAAGATTGCGCTGACGACGCGGGAGATCAACGACCTCGAACTGAACGAACCGCTTCTGTAAGGGCGCATGCGCAACATCGAACAGAGCACCCTGGTGGCCTGACATGCGGACACTGTACGTTTACGCCTTCCTGTTCCTCGCCTACGCCGGCAACGATCCCGCGCTGACGGTGAAAACATTCTATTCGGACCTCTTAAAGAACAAGGCCGACGGCCTCCCGGACTCCGGCGAGCTTGCCAAAATGGCGCCCCATCTGAGCGCGCGGCTGCAGCAGTCGATCAAAACGGCGCAGGCCGAACAGGCCCGCTGCATCAAGAAGAACCCCTCGGAAAAACCACCTTGGATCGAGGGATCGATGTTCAGCACGGACTTCGAAGGCTTCACCAGCTTCGAGGTGCAGGCTCCGGCCGAAGCAGGTGGGAACCGCCGCGTGCTTCCGGTCCGGTTCACGTATCGCGAGCGCGGAGCCAACGTCACCTGGACAGACCACGTGGTTGTGATTCTCGAAAAAGGCCGCTGGGTGATTGACGATGTCCGGTTCAAGTCCGGCACCCTGGTTCAGGCGCTAGCGGGCAAGGGCTGCTAATTCGGTCCGGGCGATGAAGCGGTTCACCAGTGCGGCCACGGCCTCCGGCTGCTGGATGAGCAGTGCGTGTGACGCGCCTTCCACCCAGGCGAGCTCGATGTTCGGCCGGTCCGGGATGCGCATCACGTCGCGGGACGGCCTCGGGCGTCCCCGGTCTCCCCAGATCTCCAGGATCGGAACCTTGGTTGCAAGAAGGATTGGCAGCCCGTCCCACTGCCGCCAAACGGAGGCGAATGCCTTGCTCTCCGCTTCGGTAAACCCTGCAAGCCCCCGCTTCCGCTGCTCCAGCCGGATGCGGTCCTGCTCCGGGGTGAGAGTGGTGTCGGGTCCGGTACCGAAGGCTTCGCGCAGCACCTCATGATGAGTCCAGCCCTCAATTGCAATGGCTCCGGCCACGGAGCCGGGACGGCGTCCGGCGATCTCGATCGCCAGCATTCCACCGATGCTATGGCCGCCCACGTAGAACCGGTTGATCCCCAGCTTGCCGGCCGCCGCCAGCACGTCGCCGGCGAACATCTCCATCGAGGGGCCGGGCGCCGGGGGCTGGCTGTTCCCATGTCCCCGCAACTCGACACAAATCACCGGAACATTGGGCGAGATCCCGGCTGTCAGCGAGTCGAGCACATGCCGGTCCCCGAAGCTTCCTGGAATCAGGATCAGCGGGGCAGTGGTCCTCCCGGTCCCATTCCGGACCGAATACGAGATGGTTGCGCCATCTGGCCGGCGAACCTCGCCGGCGCGCGCCCCAAGCGCTGTCAGAAGGAAGAGTCCGCGCCGTGTCATCGCCGTTTCTTCAGGGTACGCCCCGCAACGCCAGTTTGTATACTGAGGTGGATGTGGGCCGCACTCGTGCTTTCGGTCGCGGCCGCGCCAGCGGCGGCATCATCCCACCTCTTGACCGACCCGGCCGACCGGGACGCCTTCCGCCGATGGTTCACCTTCCTGTCTGAGTCGCTGTTCTTCCGCGACACCGCCGCCCTGCCACGCGATGTTGGCGACTGCGCCGGGCTGGTCCGGTTCGCTTACCGCGAGGCGTTGCGCAAGCACGATGGCCGCTGGGCCGCGGACTTGGGACTCCCGGAGGTCCCGCCGATTCCCACCGTGCGCCAGTACAATTTTCCGTTCACTCCCACCAAGTCGCTGTTGTTCCGGATCTCACCCGGCGCCTGGGCCGAATTCGCTGATGCCCGCACCCTGATGCAGCTCAACGCGCGCAGGGTGAGCGCCGGAATGGGCCGCGCTCAGCCAGGCGACATTCTTTTCTATTACCATGTCGGCCAGGAGTCGCCGTATCACCTGATGGTGTATTTGGCAGACAGCATGCTTGAGAAAAAAGCAGGTCCGTTTGTGGTCTACCATACTGGGCCCATTGACGGAAAACCGGGAGAAGTCCGGCGCCCCGCGCTCGCGGAACTGATGAAGCATTCCGAGCCACGCTGGCGGCCGGTCGAGGGCAATCCCTCGTTTCGAGGAGTCTACCGATGGAATCTAATCTCGCAATGATCAGGCGCTTGGTGTGGATGGGTGCGCTCGCTGTGGCGCTCCCCACGGTCGCGCAGCAGGAGGAAGGACGCGTGTTCTTTTCGCTGTCAAGCGATCGCACCTACGCGCCCGCCGACACACCCAGGATCCAGCTCTGGGGCCAAGGCATCCGCAAGGTCAATTTCCGGCTCTACAGGGTCGAGGATCCGGTGAAGTTCTTTGAGAATCTCCGCGACGACCACAACTTTGGCGGACGCATGGCCCATCAATCGCGCCACCTCACACGGCTCGAGCGGCTGCGGCGCTGGAAAGTGTCGATGCGGGACCGCACCCGGGGACTGATGAAGGCGCAGTTCCAGGGTCCGGCGCGCGATGAATTGCGGAGCTCTCTCGCCGCCCGCCAGGCGCCACGCAAAGCCGCGGCTCCTCCGGAAGTGGTCACCTACGCCGAGCTGCCCGTGTTGAATCAGCAACAGGTCGTGGCAACCTGGGAACAGCCGTTTAACCCCAAGAACCGTTGGGAGTCGGCTTCGGTTCCGATTCCGGCCAAAGGAAAAGGACTCTACCTCGTTGAGGCGATGCATGGTCCGCTGTTCGCCTACACGATCATCTCAGTGACCGATATCGGGATCATCGCCAAGGGAAGTCCCGGGAAGCTGCTGGCCCGCGTCGTGCACCGTGACACCGGTGCGCCGCAGCCGGGAGTTCCGGTGATCGTGTACGCCTCGGACAAATCCAAGCGGTACGCCGACTCCAAGACCGACGCCAACGGATTCGTGGAAGCTCCCATTGGGGACGAGCGTCCTGATTCCGCACTGGTACTGGCGCGGCAGGGCAGCGACTTCGCGATGGTCTCCATGTATGGAGGATCGCTCGGGACCCATAGCGAGGACACGGCGGCCTACATCTACACGGACCGTCCCATCTACCGTCCCGGCCACACCGTCTACTCCCGGGCGATCATTCGGGGCCGCACACCAAAGGGGCTCATCGTTCCTAAAGGGGACGTCCGGTTCGAAGTGGATGATTCGGACGGCAAGAGGGTGCACCAAGCCTCGCCTTCCATGTCGGCGGCCGGAGCCGTCAACGGCAAGTTCGAGATCCCGGCCAATGCCCCCCTGGGACGCTACTACATTACGTTGCGGGTTGGCGAAAACAGCCTGGGCGGCATGTTCCAGGTGGAGGAGTACCGGAAGCCGGAGTACGAGGTCCGCGTGACATCCAAGGAGCGCCGCGTGTTGCAGGGCGCCGGGATTGCGGCCACCATCGACGCGCGTTACTTCTTCGGCGAACCAGTGGCGGGCGCCAAAGTGACTTATGTTGTCCACCGTTCGCGCTACTGGCCTCCCTATTACGACATGGACGAAGAGGAGGACAACGCCTCGGAAGACTCGCCCTTCGCGCAGCGGGAGCAGGTGCTTGAAGAGCAGGGAGTCCTCGACCAGGACGGGAAGCTGAACATCACCATTCCGACGGAAAGCACCACGCACGACCTGTCCTACCGCATCGAAGCCCGTGTCACGGACGAAGCCGGGATTGAGATCTCGGGCGCCGGATTCACCATCGCCACCGTGGCCCAGTATGCCGTCTCGATCTATCCGGAGCGGTACGTTTATGAGCCGGGCGCCAAGGCCCGCTTCAAGCTCGAAGCGCGGGACTACGATGGCGCTCCCGTGCCCAACGTAAAGTTCAACGTGGAGCTGGAATCCTATTCCTGGAGTGACGGCAAGCGCAAGTTCGGCGAAGTTCTCGGACGCGGGGACGCGGTCTCGGGAGTTGATGGAAAGGCGGCGGTGGAGTTGCCCGTTGGTTCGGGATCGTTGCGCGCCGTGGTCCGGTCGACGACGGCCGACCGCCGGGTTGTCCAGGACGATGCGTACGTCTGGGTCACCGGCGGCGCGTTCTCCTGGGGAGGAGCGGACGAGGAGGAGATCCGCATCGTCGCGGACAAGAAGACCTACGCGGCTGGAGAAACGGCGAAGCTGCTCATTGCCGCCGCCGCTGGCACGCATCTCTGGGTGACGGCGGAGGGCGCCGCCGTCCACTCTTCGAAGTTCGTCACTTGCAAGGATTCGACCGTGATGGTCGAGCTTCCGGTCGAGCGGCATTACATGCCGAACTTCTACGTCCAGGTCACGGCGATGAAGGAGCAGAAGGTATTGACGGGGACTTTGATGGTGAAGGTGCCGCCAGCCGAGCAAAAGCTGTCGATCGACATCAAGCCGTCGAAGCCCGAGTTCAAGCCGGGCGAGGCGGGAACTTATTCGTTGACCGCCAAGGATGCTGCCGGAAAACCAGTGCAAGGCGAGTTCAGCGTCGGCGTGGTCGACGAGGCCATCTACTCGGTTGCGCCCGATACCACCAAGGATCCGCTGTCGTTCTTCTATGGCCGGGAGTTCAACCGCGTGAACACGGAAACCTCGCTCACCTACCACTTCAGCGGCGAGGCGGGCAGACGCCGGATGCAACTGGCCCGCGTGCGTCCGTTCACTCCGCGCGCGCAGTTGAAGCCGGAACGCCTGGTTCAGCCCAAGGTGCGAAAAGTGTTCCCGGACACCGCCTTTTGGCAGGCCGACGTGCGGACTGACGCCAATGGACGGGCCACGGTCAAGCTGAACTTCCCCGATGCGCTCACCACCTGGCGTACCACGGTCCGCGGCATCACGGCGGACCATAAGGCTGGCGCCGCCATCAACAAGGTGATCGCGCGCAAGTACCTGATGGTCCGGATGGGGGCGCCGCGGTTCTTCCGGTTGGGGGATGAGATCACCGTCCCCGTGATCGCTCAGAATTATCTGACGTCGGAGAAGCGCGTCCGCATTTCGCTCGAAGCCAAGGGACTCGAGCTCCAGCAATCGGCATCGCAGGACCTCACAGTGCCGAGCAAGGCCACGGCGGCGGTCGACTACCGCCTGAAGGTTCCCCCGGGACGCGAAGCCGTGCTGCTGGCCAAGGCGCTGTCGGATGAGGAGTCCGACGCGCTGGAGCTGACCATCCCGGTGGTGCCGTTCGGCGTCAAGATGAGCGAATCACACGGCGGATCGATGACTACCAACGGGGAGGCGGGTGCGGACCTGAACATCCCAGCCAGCGCCGAGGCGTCTTCACGTGAGCTTGAAATCAGTGTGGCGCCGTCGGTGGCGGGAACGATGTTCGACGCTTTGGACTACCTGACCGCGTTTCCGTATGGCTGCACCGAGCAGACCATGTCGAGTTTTCTGCCCAACGTGATCGTCTCGCAGGCCGTCCACTCGCTGAATCTCAAGACCTCCGTGGATACCAAGGCCCTCGGAAAGAAAGTCCAGGCCGGGCTCGACCGGCTGTACGGATTCCAACACGATGACGGCGGATGGGGCTGGTGGAAGGAAGACGACTCGGATCCTTTCATGACCGCCTACGTGGTCGCCGGGTTGTCTCAAGCCCGGTCCGCGGGTCATGACGTTGACAAGGCACGGATCGACCGCGGAGTGAAGTGGCTGATGGATTCCGGGTTCCTGAAGCGGGGTCCGGGCCAGGCGAGAGCCTACGCCGCGTACGCGCTGGCGCTGGCGGGCAAGAGCTCGAAGGAGTTGAACAACGACTTGTTCGCCGAAAGGAAGTCCCTCGATGCCTATGCCGCGGCAATGCTTGGGCTGGCGCTCATGCAATCGGGTGACCCCCGCGTGGCGGCGGTGGCCGGCGAGGTCGAGGCGTTGGTGAAGACCTCCGGGACGGAAGCCTGGTGGGAGGCCTCAAAGGACGGTATGCTCGACATCTTCGCCGATGTCCGGCCGGAAGCGACCGCGTTGGCGGTGAAGCTACTGTCGAATCGCAACCCCAAGAGTCCGCTGCTGCCCAAGGCCGCGCTGTGGCTGGTGAATCACCGCACCGGCGGTTACTACTGGAATTCGACCAAGCAGACCGCGATGGTCATCCACGGGCTCACGGACTACTTGAAGCATTCCGGCGAGCTCCAGCCCAACGTCGCGCTGCTGGTTACGGTGAATGGCCGCCAGGTCTTGTCCAGGAAGTACACGGCTTCCGATTCGCTCGCGCCGGCAACCATCCGGCTGCGGGGCGGGGAATTGCAGGCAGGCGCGAACAAGGTCCGGGTGGTCCGCAGCGGGGAAGGCCGCCTCTACTGGTCGGCGCGGGCGAACTACCATAACCCCAATGGTCCGGAATCGCGAACGGACCGCAAGCTCGGTATCACGCGCGAGTACTTCCGCATGGCCGCCGCCGACCGCGGAGGAAAGATCGTCTATCAGCTTGAGCCGCTGTCCGGCCCGGTGAAGCAGGGAGACTTGCTGTTGGCCCGGCTCACCGTCTCAGGCGACCCGTGGCGTTACATCTTAGTCGAGGATCCATTGCCGCCGGGCGCGGAGACCGTGAAGCGGGACGACCTGTACGAGTTTGCGTCCAAGCCGCCATGGTGGACCTACTGGTTCACCAGGAGGGAAATGCGAGATGACCGGGTCGCCTTCTTCCAGACCTACTTCAGCCGCCCCAGCGGGGACTTCATGTACCTGATGAAGGTGTCCAATCCGGGCATGTTCCGGGTGAGTCCCGCGCGGGTGGAGGCGATGTACGAGCCCGAGTATTTCGCGACCAGCAGGAGCCAGACGCTGGAGGTGCTCCGATGATCCGTTTGTTTGCCGAGCAGGCAGTGGGAATCGCTTTGATTCTCGGGTTGCTGTACTACTGGACCGGACTCCCGGAGGGCAGCGTGGGGGAGTTGGCCGCCTCGTCGATGCTGCTGCTCGCCTCGCTGGCGGGACTTGCGTTTCTCTCGTGGCGGGGCGTCCAGCGGCTGCGGCAGTTTCCTCCCCGGGGTTGGTTCCAGGCGGTGGCTCTGGTTGGGTTCTTCCTGGCGGGGCTTGCCTTTGCCTACTGGATCGCCTGGTGGATCCCAGCGCTCTCGAGCCTCACGGCCCAGACGGCCAGCATGGTGCTCCGGTTCGGAGCCGGGTACTTTGTGGCGGTCGCCGGGTGGGTGGGATTGCTTCGTGTGCTGGCTAGCCTCAAGCCCCAGACCTCGCGTGCCGCCGCTGGAGCACCGCTTGTACAATAAGAGCAGTGCTGTTCCTGCTGCTGTTTTTACAGGCGGTTGACCACCAGGCGGACGGGATCAAGGCTCTCGAAGCCAAGCAGTATCCGGCCGCTGTGGCCGCGTTTGAGAAAGCGGTCGCGGCCGATGCCTCCGACTACGGCGCGCATTTTCACCTTGGGCTGGCGCAGAGTCTCGCGGGGAACTCCGGCGCTGCCGTGTCGTCCTATCGAAAGACGCTCGAGCTGAAGCCGGGGCTCTACGAGGCGGAGTTGAACCTCGGAGTGGTGCTGCTCGACACGCGCCAGCACGCGGAGGCAATTGATCCGCTCAAGTCCGCGGTGTCGAAAAAGCCGGGCGAGTTCCGGCCCAACTACTACCTGGCGGAATCCTATCTCGCCAACGGCCAGGCTGCCGAGGCCGAGCCCCACTATCGAAAAGCGCTTGAAGCGGATGCCTCCGCGGCGCCCGCCAAAGCGGGACTCGCGCGGTCTCTCCTGCGCCAGGGGAATCTAACCGGCGCAGCTCCGTTGATGCGGGAGATTGGAGACACGGACGGGCTCCTCGAACTCGCCGCGCTGTTTGAGAAGAACAAAGACCAGGCGGGCGCGATCGCCATCTATCAGGCCGTGCCGCCTTCTCCCGCGGTACGGGAAAGGCTGGGCAATCTGCTGATCGAAACAGGCAAGCCGGAGGAGGCGATTCCGCACCTGGAGGCCGCCGTCAAGGAGTCACCGAGCGCCGCCAACCGGTACGCCCTGGCAACCGCCTACCTTCGTACGAAGCGTGCGGACCTCGCGGCCGCGTCGATCGGGCAGGCGCTGGCGGCCGATCCGGCGAATAATGAGCTCCGCCTCGCGCACGCCGGCCTGCTCCGCGATCAGCGCAACTTTGCCGCCGCGGCCAAGGAGTTCTGGCAGGTGGCCCAGGCGCGGCCCGATTCGCGCGACGCCTGGAACGGGCTGGCAACGATGATGCTGTCGCTCGAAAACTATCCCCAGGCGATTGCCGCGTTCAACCGCCTGGAGGCGCTCGGCGAGCCCAACCCTGGGATGTACTTTCTCCGCGCGATCGCGTACGATAAGACCAAGCAGTACGAGCCGGCGATGGCGAGTTACCAGAAGTTCCTGTCGCTTTGCAAGGACCGCTTCCCAGACGAGGAATTCAAGGCCCGGCAGCGGATTAAGGTGATTCAGAAGGAATTGAGCAAGCGATGAGACTGGCGATTGCGATTCTTTCAACGGCCGCGTGGCTCGCGGCGGCGGACCTGGCCGGAGTAAAGGCAGAGCCCGACTTGGAGCGGAGGTCCGAGTTCGCATTGGCCAACGCCGACAAGGCGCTCGATGAAGCGCGCAAGGCGCTCGATCAGGGACAGGAAACGGAGTTAAAGACGGCGATCGATGAGGTCCACCAGTCCCTGGTGCTGAGCAAGGAGTCGCTGGTCCAGTCGGGCAAGAATGCCCGCCGGAATCCGAAGTACTTCAAGAAGGCCGAGATTGGGATCCGGAAGCTCATCCGGCGGCTGGAGACGTTCAAGCTCGAAGTCCATGTCGATGAGCGCGAGCCGGTAGAGAAGCTGATCACGCGCGCTCACGAGCTGCAGGACGAGATCATGTTGATGGTGTTCAAGAAGAAGAAATGAAGCGCATCTGGCTGGTGGCTGCCGCTGGCGTCCTGCTGTGGGGTCAGGCAGGGCGCGATTTCCTTACTCCCGATGAAGTGGGGCAGATTAGCGAAACCGCGCAGGATCCCGTTGCGCGCCTGAAACTCTACTGCATGTTCGCACGCGTGCGCATGGACATGATCAAGCAGTCGCTTGAAAAGGAGAAGCCCGGCCGGTCGCGCTTTATCCACGACACGATCGAGGATTTCACCAAGATCATCGAGACCATCGACACCGTGACGGATGACGCGCTGAAGCGCGGCAAGGATCTCTCCGAGGTGCTGCCCGAAGTGGCCAAGGTGGGCAAGGAACTGCTCGAAGATCTCGAGAAGATCGACGAGTCGGCTCCCTCCGATCTGGCGCGTTACAAGTTCGTGCTCACCACCGCGATTGACACGACCCGTGACAGCATTGAGCTGGCGGAGAAGGATGCCGGAGAGCGCGCCCGCGAAGCCAAGATCCGTGATGCGGAAGACAAGAAGGCGCGCGAGGCGCTGATGAGTCCGGTGGATGTGAAGGCGCGCCGGGATGCTTCGCAACGGGCGGCGGAAGAGGAGTCGAAACAGAAGAAGAAGGCGCCGACTTTACGGCGCAAGGGCGAGACCCCGGCGAAGAAGTAGCGGTCAATCTGTAATTGCCTGCGTCACCGCGTTCTGGAAATCGTACCGGATGTTCAGGTGCGCGTACGGCATCAATTGGAGCATCAGGATCCCGATCATGTCCTCCTTGGGATCCACCCAGAAGTACGTCCCATACGCGCCTCCCCATCCATAGCTGCCCACGGACACGAGCTTTGCCGCCTCGCCCGGATCTGCCATCACCCGGAATCCGAGCCCGAACCGGTAGCCGCGCAACGAATCGCGCCACATCGGATGCTTGCCGATGTGGTTCGCCGTCATCAACTCCACCGTCTTACGGCTCAGCAGGCGTGTTCCGTTCACCTGTCCGCCGCTGAGGAGCATCTGCGTGAAGCGATAGTAGTCTTCCGCGGTCCCAGCCAGTCCGCCGCCGCCCGAATAATACTTCCCATTGCGCGCCGCAGGCCCCGCCTCCGTCAGCTTGTCGAGCTTGCCCTCGTGCTTCCGGTATGCCACAGCCAGGCGCGGCAGATGTCCATCCGGCAGATAGAAGTGCGTGTCGTTCATCTCGAGCGGACCCAGAATCCGCGACCGGAAAAACTGATCGAGCGTCATTCCCGACACCACTTCGACCAGCCGCCCCACGACATCGGTCGCCGGACCATACTCCCACGCCGATCCGGGATGGAAGTTGAGCGGAAGCTTCGCCAGGCGCGCGATGTGGTCGCCGAGAACGTCATTTGGACCGCGCTGCGCGGCCAGATTCCGGCTCAGCTCGGCCGTCGCACCCGAACTCCCGCTCACCAGGCCCGCGGTGTGCGCCAGCAGATGTTGGATTGTGATCTCCTGGTTGGCGGGCACAAGTGCGTAGCCCTCCGCCAGCCGCTCGTGCGGACGGTTGGCCACCGCCACTTTCGGCGACTTGAACTCGGGCAGGAACTTCGACACCGGATCATGCAACAGGAACCGGCTCTCTTCGTGCAGCATCATCGCCGCGACACTGGTGACCGGCTTGGTCATCGAGGCGAGCCGGAAGATGTGATCGGTCCGCATCGGCTGCCTGGTGGCGGCGTCCGCATATCCCTGCGCCTCCAGGTGGACCACCCGGCCTTTTCGTGCGACCAGCGAAACCGTGCCCGCCACCTCGCCCGATTCAATGTAGCGCTGCAACACCGCGTGGACGCGGCGGAGCCGTTCGGACGACATCCCAACGTCCTCGGGCTTGCCGGACGGGAGCTTGGCGGCACTTGCTGCGAGGGCCAGCGCGGGCAGGAGCAGGACGAGGCGGGGGATTCTCATATCCGCTCCATCTTATCCTTATTTCCGGGAAGCGCGGAAAGCGCGCGACGATTACTTCGCCAACAGCCACCTCACCGCGTTCCCCACGGCCCGTTGGAACATCGGATGCTCCAGCGCGTCCCGGGTGTGCCCGCTCGCCAGATGCACGAGCCGCCCCTTGCCCGGCTGATACGCCCATCCGGCCGCCGCTGTCTGGCCGTCATCGGACCGGTTGCGGAGGAACACCTTCACCTTTGACTCGTCCGCCGGCGGCGTATGCTGCTCGTCCGCGGCCGACCAGTCCTCAAGGCCCCGCGCGACCGGATGCGTCTTATCGGTGACCTCCACGCGAAACCGCTCGAGCGGACCGTGTCCGATATAACGGCCTCCCACGAGATCCAGATACGGCCCGTCCTTGGGATACAATCCCATCGAGTTGTGCAGGTTCAAGAACGCTCCGCCGCCTTGCACGAAATCGACTACGGCCTTCTCCTGTTCCGGCGTCATCCAGATCTGATACGGCTTATCCACTCCGTCCGGCCAGTTCATCCCGTCGCGCAGGACCACCAGCATCCGCACCTTGGCGAGATTCTCCGCCGTGAGTGCGCGGACATCCACGGTGAAGTGCGGCGCGACTCCCGCGTTCTCCAGCGCGGGCCGCAATCCCGCCTCCAGGTGTTCCGGCTCGTGGAACCGGTCGCCGATCAGCACGAGCGCACTCGGCAGCGCCCGGTCGAGCTTGGCGAACGGAGCCCGCGGCACGGTCAGCTCCGCGTAAACGTGCGCCACATCCTCGGGCCGCGGCAGATCGTACGGCATCCAGGTGTAGTAGGACGCGGGCAACAAGAGATCGCGCTGGATCACCGCGAGCGGACGCCCCATCGCAATTCCATATCCCACCTGGCGCTGGACCTCGGTGAGGAACCGCCGTTGCCGCGCGATCAGTCCCGCTCCGCCCCACGACCCGAATCCTGGCACAACCACCTTGGGCTGGCGTTGCTCGAGCACCGCCAGCAGTCCGATCCACTCGCGCGTGCTGTGCTTGGTGAGGTCGGCGCGCGGACCGTTCACCACCGCCGCACCGGCGAACAGCACGTTGCCCGCCGTCACCAGCAGCGCCCGCCGCCCGTCCGTGTACGGAATCCGCTCGGCGGCGGCGTGCCGCTCCACCACGGTGACTCCCGCGGCCGCGAGATCCCCAACCGGATCCGGGCGCGTCTGGATCATCGATTTCACCGGCTTGCCCGCCAGGCGCGCAACTTCGGCAACGTACTCGCGCCCTGCCACGCCGCGCGGCACGTCGATCAGCAGTGTCTCATTGGCGAGCTTCACGAAGCCGCAGTTGGCGGACTGGTGCTTGTCCGCGAAACCCACGGCCCACACATTGGGGGCAACCTGCTCCACATGCGGAAGCAGCGCGGCGGCGAGCAGTAGGATCACAGCAGGTCTCCGATCACGTAGGGCTTGCGGTAGTCGCGTGAGAGAAGCTGGTTGGCTTCGTAGTCCGTGCCGAAGTTCTCTCCCACCGGATCGAACGTGAGGCGGCGGTTCACGCGATAGCTGATGTTGGCCAAATGGCACAGCGCCGCGGACAAGTGTCCCTCCTCGACATCACAATTCAGGTCGGTGTGCTTCCGGCTGCGGACCGCGGCGAGAAAGTTCGCCATGTGCGGTGCCGTGTCCCAGATCTTTGCCTCGGCCGGCTTCATCGACGGACCCAGCTCGCGCTTGTCGCCGAGGTACACCTGGAATCCCTGTGAGTCCACCGACATGTATCCCAGCGAGCCAAAGAACAAGTTCCCGATAAAGTTCGAGCCGTCGAACGCGATGCTCGCCTCGCCGCCGGTATTCAACCCCCGCACTTCGAACATCAACTGGCAATCGCCGTACTCAAACACCGCGGTCTGGGTGTTGGGCGTCTCCTGGTCATCGTCGTAGGCGAACTTGCCGCCGGAGGAGTAGACACTGGCGGGCAGCGCGGACTTGCCCAGACCCCACCGCGCGATGTCCATCTCGTGCACGCCTTGGTTGCCGATGTCGCCGTTGCCCGTGTCCCAGAACCAATGCCAGTTGTAATGGAAGCGGTTGCGCGTGAACGGCCGCATGGGCGCGGGCCCGAGCCACAGATCATAGTTCACGCCCGCGGGGACTGCCTCCTCCGGCGTCTTGCCAATCGACTGGCGGCGCTTGAAGCACAGTCCTTTGGCCAGGTAGACCTTGCCGATCACTCCTTGCCGCAGCAGCCCGACCGCCTTCTTCTTGTGCTCGATACTGCGGCTCTGCATTCCCGTCTGGCAGATGCGGTTGTGCTTGCGCGCGGCTTCGACCATCTTGCGCCCTTCCCACACGTTATGGCTCGCCGGCTTCTCGCAGTAGACGTCCTTTCCTGCCTGCATCGCCCAGATCGCGCTCGGCGCGTGCCAGTGGTTGCAATTGGCGATCGACACCGCGTCGACATCTTTGCTCTCGAGCATCTTGCGGATGTCCTGGTAAATCCGCGGCTTGGTGTTCTGCGCCTTCTCCACCAGCGGGACCGCGCGCTCGCTCTGTGCCTGATCGATGTCGCACAGCGCCGCCACTGCCGAGCCGGGCTGCCGCGCGAAGATGTCGGTGTGTTCGCGGCCGCGGCTCCGGACCCCGATGATCCCCATGTTCACGCGGTCGTTGGCGCCAGCCGCAGTCTGTGTGGCGAGGGCCGTCGCGCCGCTGGTCAGGATAAAGGTTCTGCGTTCCATGGAACTCCTTATTGCTTGGAAAGCGCGCGTACGCGGTGCGCCTCCGAGTCGCCGATGTAGATGCGGCCCATGCGGTCGACGAAAATCCCGTGGGGCCGGTTCATCTTGCACTTGAGCGGATCACCGTCCGGGCCATCGCCGCGCTGGCCGTTGCCAACGATTGTTGTGATCACGCCGGACTTGAGGTCGATCCGGCGGATCGTGTGGCTCTCCGTATCGGCGATGTAGACGCTGTTGTCGGGCGCCCAGGCGATTCCCTTGGGACCGGACAGCGTCGCCTTGCGGGCGTCGCCGCCGTCGCCGGTGTAGCCCTTATCACCTGTTCCCGCGATGTGCACGTACTTACCAGCTTTGACGTCGATCTTGTACACTGCGTTTCCTTCGCGCAACGCGAGGTAAAGGTTTCCCTTGGGGTCGACATCGATTGCGCGCGGACCGTTCACCGGAGTCCCCGCGAGCGGCGCGCCGTCCGGTGTTGGTTTGCGCTCGCCGTTGCCGAGCCAGGTTTCGATGATGCCGGACTTGAGATCCACGCGGCGGACGCGGTGGTTGCGGATGTCGCTGATCAGGAGCCGCCCCTGGGGATCAAACTGGATCGAGTGCGGATTGTCGAGCTGCGCCTGTGTGGCGGGTCCGCCGTCGCCGGAGAATCCCGGTTTGCCAGTGCCTGCCACGGTCCTGATCACGCCGGTTTTCTTCTCGACCATGCGGACGATGTGGTTCGGCATCTCAACGAAGAACATGTTGCCGCGCTTGTCGAACCGGATCTCGTAGGGCTGGTTGAGCGAAGCCCGGAGCGCGGGTCCGCCGTCACCCGAGTAGCCCTTCTTGCCGTTGCCCGCGACGGTCGAGATGCCGCCGGACTTCAGGTCGATGCGCCGGATCACGTGGTTGTCGATGTCGCAAACATAGAGGGCGCCGTCGGGTCCGGTCACCAGGCCGTAGGGGTTGTTGACTTGGGCCTGTGACGCGGGTCCACCGTCGCCGGTGTATCCCTTCTGTCCGTTGCCGGCGAGAGTGACCGTGACGGTGGCGGCGGTGAGAAGGGCGGCGGAGGAGGTGAGGAAGGCGAGAGATCGGATCATCTAGAGCAATCTATCACGACCGGTGTGGCTACGGACGAGCTGAGAGAATGGAACGTGGTTCGCAGCCGGACGGATCTTTTCACCGGAGCCGTCACGGACAGTCCCCGCGGGAACAGATGATTGGTCACGGTCTCGGCTTGTTGTCGGAATTGATCGAGCCGCGCGAAGCGGGCCATGGATACGAGGTCAAGCCAGGGTTGATCGATGCGGCCGTTACCGCCCTGCATGGCAGCACGGGCCCTGCGGCCTGCCTGTTCGCAGCCGGTCCCGACATCCTCTCCTTCGACGCGCACTCCTGCTTGAAAGAGTTCTTCCGCGGCACGCGCCCGCTCGGCTTCGCGATCGATTGGGATGGCATCGCCGCTTCTCGGGTCTGGAAAGTGATACAGTGCAGCTCAATGGAGCCGATGTTTCTGCCCGGAGTGGAGGCGAATCCCCAGCCTTCGCCGTGGACCCGCGCGATTGAGTCGTTGAAGCAAAGCGGGTCCGGTGAATACCCGCAGATCTGGCATCTTTTCGCCTTCAAGCCCGAAGCGACAGAGCATTTGGCGCGATTCACCCAGGCCATCCTTCGCGCCGAGGCGCCGCTTACGCCAGGCTTTCGGGAACTGATCGCGGCCTATACGTCGCGGAGGAATCACTGTCCGTTTTGAACCAAGGCACACGCCGCGGTCGCGGCGGTTCTGCTGGATGACGGAGGGTTGGTTGACGCGGTGCTCAACGACCTCGACTCCTCGCCCCTGACCGGGGCCGAGAAAGCACTGCTGCATTTCGTGGACAAGGTGAACCAAGGCTCGCCACAGATCGGTCCGGCGGACTTCGTGCCCTTGCGGGATCACTGCTGGACCGACGAACAGATCTACTACGCGATCACGGTCTGCGCACTTTTCAATTTCTACAACCGATGGGTCGACGCGACCGGTGTGCACGCTCTGTCGGATGCGGCGCACCGGGAGGGCGGCCAGAGGAGTGCCGCCTACGGCTATGTCCGCAAGTGAGGCGCTCAACCTCCCGCGGCCAACAAAGCTGTTTCGGATCGTTCATGTCGACAACCTGTCGACTCTCCTGCGGCGGCGAGGCCTTCATGCACCTAATCACCAGCCGGATGCCGGCCTTCCGTACCGGGTGATTCACAATGAGGAGATCCAACGGGTGCGCAGGCAGCGCCGGATCCCGTGTGGTCTCCGGGGCGTGATTCACGACTACGTTTCGTTCTACTTCGGTCCCAGATTGCTAATGCTCTATCTGCTTCACACATGCTGGGCTCGCCACTGCTCCAATTTGTGTTTTCAAACGGACACGGGATCGCCCACATACGGCGTGGTTCGAATCGCTGAGGGACTTCGACAAGGTCGACTGGGCAGCCGTCTACGCGGCCACCTGGAGAGACACCCTTGAAGACGGCGATAGACAGCGCCGCAAGCAGGCGGAGTTCCTCGTGCACCAGTTTTGCCCATGGAGTGTGATTCAGCACGTAGCGGTTCTGAATCAAGCGGCGCGGAAGCGCGTTGCGGACGTATTTTCCAGAACCGCTGCCGCCGATTCCCGGCCCGTCGTGGTAAGACGTGGATGGTACTATTGAAAGCTCATGATCCGTGAAGGACAAGGCAACCTGTTGGCTGCGCATGTGGAGGCGCTCGTCAACACGGTCAACTGTGTCGGGTACATGGGCAAGGGCATTGCACTCCAGTTCAAGCGGGCGTATCCGGAGAATTTCCGTGCCTATCAAAGAGCGGTGAAAGAGAGCCTCGTCCAACCAGGCACTATGTTCGTGTTCGAGACCGGCCGCGTCCTCAATCCAAAGTGGATCGTCAACTTTCCCACAAAACGGCACTGGCGGGGCAATTCCCGGCTTGAAGACATTCAGTCCGGCCTTGCTGCGCTGGTAACAGAGATTCAAGCGCTCGGCATCAGGTCAATCGCTGTGCCGCCGCTCGGGTGCGGCAACGGCGGGTTGGATTGGAACGTCGTCGGCCCGATGATCAAGAGTGCGCTTGCCCCACTTTCGGGCGTTGATGTTCTCCTCTTCCCGCCGGCCGGTTCGCCCGCTGCTGAATCGATGCCGGTCCGCACGGCGTCTCCCCGCATGACTCCCGCACGGGCACTTGTCGTCAAAGCGATGGAGCAGTATCAGCAGCTCGGCTATAGGCTGACGCTGCTGGAGATTCACAAGCTCGCCTACTTCCTTCAGGAAGCCGGCGAGCCGCTTCGGCTCCGTTACGAGGCTGGACCTTACGGACCGTACGCGGACAACCTGAATAAGGTCCTGGAGACCATGGAGGGACACGTCATCCGGGGCTACGACGGCAGTTTGAGGCCGGACACGGAGGTCGATTTGCTCCCAGGGGCGGGTGAGGCGGCGGGCTCTGTGCTCCGGGAGCACGCGGAATCCCGGGCACGGCTCGATCGGGTAGCGGATCTCATCACCGGATTCGAGACGCCACATGGCATGGAACTTCTCTCATCGGTGCACTGGGTCGCGGCCAAGCGTGAACATAGAGCACGGAGCGCGGACGAAGCTGTCGCGCAGGTTCATGCCTGGAACGATCGCAAGCGCCGCATGTTTCCGCCGGACCAGATTCACATCGCCTGGCAGCGGCTGAGCGATGAATCCTGGATCCCCTGACCCAGATTCAAACGGCCGCCATCGAATTCACACCGGATCCTCGAAAATCTCCTGCCTCACCCCCGCCTGCCCATGCAGGATCTCAAACCACTCATAGATCCTCTGCCGGACCGTATCCCTCGTACAAATCCCCGGAATCAAGTCGCTGATCACCGCCACTGAATCCGCCCCCGCATCCAGCACCTGATGCACATTCCCGCGGTTGATCCCGCCGATCGCGGTCAACGGCAGCGCGGTCAGCCCACGCATCTCGCGGAGCCTTGCCAGCCCAGTCACCGGGTCCGGATTTGCCTTGCTCATCGTCTGGAACACCGGACCAAACGCCACGTAATCCACCGGCCCCTCGACGGCCTTCTCAAACTGCGCCCGGTTGTGTGTCGACACGCCCAGCAGCGTGTGCTCGCCCACCATCTCCCGCGCCAGAGCCACCGGCATGTCCTCCTGCCCGATATGCAGACCCGCGCCTGCCAGGATCGCGATGTCGGTCCGGTCGTTGACGACGAACTGCGCGCCATGCCGCTGGCACAGCTTGCGGATCGCCTCCGCTTCCTCAAACCGCGCGCGTGTGATCGGATCCTTGCAGCGCCATTGCAGGATCTGGACCCCGGCTTCGAGCATCGCCTCCGCCGCCGCCAGCGCCGTGCAGCCGTGCGAATCGAGTAGTGCCGTGTCGAGAATCGGATAAAGAATCGGTAGCGTCATTTCAGGTGCCGGTCGAAGAACTGCGCCGTGCGGCGGTAGGCGTCGATCAACGTTTCGTCGCGCACGAACCCGTGATCCTCCTGCGGATAGTAGAAGTGCTCGAACTGCTTGCCCTCTTGCAGCAGCTTCTCGGTGAGCTGCACGGCGTCCTGGAACAGCACATTCGAATCGACCATCCCGTGGACGATCAGCAACTGGTCCCGCAGCGAGCCGGAAAACGAAATCGGTGAACTGCGCCGGTAGGCCTCCGGATACACCGTGGGCTTGCCCAGCCGCTCCGACGTGTACCAGGCGTTGTAATTCTCCCAGTCGTTGACCGCCGCCCAACTCGATCCGGCGCGGAACACACCCGGCGCCTGGAACAGCGCCATGTTTGTCATGAAGCCGCCGTAGCTGATCCCCCAGATTCCGAGCCGCGCCATGTCGACATTGCCGAGTCCGGCGAGATAATCCACCGCGCCGAGCACGTCTTCGAGGTCCTTGCCGCCCATGTGCAGATAGACGCCCGTCCGCCAGTCGCGTCCATAGCCGGACGACCCGCGGTAGTCGAGGTCCATGATCACGTAGCCGCGGCTTGCCAGGTGCGCGTTGAACACGAATCTCTGGTCGACGTAGCTGCCCCACTGTTTGAGCACACTCGTCGCGTAGCCAGCCCCATGGATGAAGAACACGCACGGCCACTTGCGTCCATTGCGTGCGGCCGGATCGTAGCCCGGCGGCAGCAGGATCTTCGCCCGCACCGTCTGCCGGTCCACGCGTGAGGGGAACTCCACGAACCGGGTCCGCGGCCAGGCGACCGAACGGAACTCCGGACGCGGAGATTCCGTGACGCGGTGCGAGTCCACCCACAGGTCGAGCGGCTGGTTCAGACTCGCCAGGCTCCAGGCGATGTGACGCCCGTCTTCGCTCGCCAGTCCGTCGTTGATCCCTTCCTGCCGCGACAGTTTTTCCTTAGCCGATCCATCCGGGCGGATCCGGTAGAAGTGGCGCTCTGACGGGCCGTCCTCGGTCGAGCTGAAATAGAGCCAGTCCCCGGCCCACTGCGGAGGATGAGAGAACCGCTCGCCCCGCACCTCGAACTTCCCCCGCGTGACTTGGTCCGCCTTGCCGCCCGCCGCCGGCACAGTGTAAAGATGCGCGAAGCCATCGCGCTCGCTCGTGAACCAGACGCGCGAGGAGTCGGGCGACCAGCCGGATTCTGACGTGAACACCCACGCCGGATCCGTATCCTCCGCCACGGCCACGGACACTCCGGTACCCGCGTCCATCACCAGGATCTGCTGCTTCTGCATCGTCAATTCGGTAGTGCGGTAGAGCAGTTTCTTCGAATCCGGGGACCACACCGGATCATCCGCGTACGTCTTGCCGCCCCATGGCGCGAGCTTCATCGCCACCGGCTTGCCGCCTTCCGCCGCAATGGTGAACACGGACTCTTCGAGCGGATCCTCGCCCGCCACGCTGCGCGGGAAGCTGTTCGCGGTGACGAAGCGGCCCGAGTAGTTCGGCAGCGGCATCTGCCGCGCCGCGCCTTTGTGAACCGTGTACCAGAACCGGGTTCCGTCTGGCGACCAGTCATACGCGTTCAACGAACCGGGAGACTCAATCGCCGTCACCTGCCAGATCTGGCCTGTCTTGAGGTCCTGCACGACCACCTGTCCGCCGCGCACCGACGCGAGCCGCCCGCCATCGGGCGACAGCTTCGGTGCCGACTCCGCCGCTTGTGTCCGCGTCAGCCGCAACGGAGGCTTGCTGCCGTCAGCCGGGACCGTCCACAGGTCTCCCTTGAATCCGAACGCGACGAGCGCACCATCGTTTGAGACCGAGAACCGCGTCAGTCCCGCGGCGGGCGCGATGTACCGCTTGCGGACATCGTCCTTCTCTTCCGCCGAGAGCAGAAGGTCATCCTGAAACGGATCGAGGTTGGTCAACCGCAGGCGCTTCTTCAGATCCGGGTGGTACGCATACAGGTCGAGGAATCGGTTACCCTCCGCGTTCCAGGCAAACACGAGCACCTTGCCGTTCTTGGACCATGTGAGCGACTCGGGCGATGTCCCCCACACCCACGGGCGTGTGTACAGCTTCTCAATGGGCCACACCTCGGCCGCCCGTGCTGCCGCGGCTGACATCAACAGGAGCGCCAGCCTCACTCGTCCCTCAACTGGTTCAACGTATACGCGGCTTCCTTGGTGGCCAGCGGATCCCCGTCGAGCCCCTTCAGATTTGCGGGACGCAATTCGTACACACGCCGCGCGACCAGCTTGTCGACGGCCAGTTCCACCCGCCGGCCTCCGTCGGCTACAACCGCCGACATCACTTTCACTGGCGTGATGCCGGTCTTCGGCGATCCGTACACCGCGTGGTACTTGTAATAGTAGTGAATCATCGAATAATTCGCTGGATTTGAAGCCGTGGCCGCGTCCACGGGCTTGGTAAATACCAGTGAGAATCCGGTCCTGGTCAGCCGCATGTGCTGGATGTCCATCGGAGTCCGGCCGGTGAACGTGATCCGCTGGAGCCCCTCGCTTGTGCCCCAGATGCGCGACGTCTGGGCAGTGTACAAGCTCTTGCCGTCCGGAGACAGCGCCACGCGGTTGTTGCCCGCGCGGAGTCCGTTGCCTTCCACCAGGATGAACGCGGCGCCCTGATACTGGCCGCCGATTTTCTCGAGGTCCGCGCGCAGAATCCGGGGATAGGTCCACTCGGGCACGAGCATCTGTCCCGCATAGGGCCCGAACGCGCCGTTGGTCGAATCGAGCAGCGGCTGGCACACGGACCCGCCCATGTCGTTCTGCGGAAATTGAATCGCGGGCAGCTTGCGCATCTTTTCGAGATCAGCGACTTCGGCCTCAACCGGATCCTTGCCTCCGAACCAGGGCGCCCAGTTGAGCCCTGCTGGATGCCCGTGGAATGCACCCGGCGTGATGTGGTGCAGTGGCGAGGTGCCCACCCAGTCGCCCTGATTGTCAGCGGCGAACAGGTCGCCATCGGCGTTGAATCCGAGCCCGTTCGGCTGCCGGAATCCGCAGGAGAGAAGCGTCAACTTGCCTTGCGGCGTGATCTTGAACGAGCAACCCCGTCCGTAGGTGGGCGAATAGTGGCTGACGCGCCCAACCGTCCCAGGTTTGGCTGACTTCGACGTGCGTCCCCTGACAGTCAGCTCTCCACGCACCGGCGGCCGTGGATCCGCCGCACCCGACGAGAGCCCCAGCGACACATAGAAGTTTCCTTCCCGGTCGCGCACGGGCCCTCCGATGAACTCGTGGTAGTTGCCCGACATTCCCCAACCGTCGGCGATTGTCTCGTAGGTGTCCGCGACTCCGTCGCCGTCCTCATCCGCGACGCGCGTCAGTTCGGGCAAGTGGGTGACGTAGTACTCGCCAGGCTTGTCCGCCGCGATGATTCCGAGCGGAGTCTGAAACCCTTCCGCAAACTTGCGCCAGCGCTGGGTTGCCGGATCCATCAGGTACACATAGCCCCGGCGGAACGCGGCCGCCAGCATCCCGTCCTTGCCAAAGGCGATCGAGGAAACCTCAGGCGCGATTTCACGGGGCAGGGGAACGTTCTCCACGCGATAAGAGGACGATGGAACTTGTGCCATGGCGATCTCCGCAGCCACCAGTGCGAAGCTCAGTCTCATTGCGGCACCTCCAACCGCCGTACGATCTTCACGGCCGATCCCGCAGGCACGGCCTCCCCGTCGAACCACAACGGACCTTCCACTCTCGACACCACAATCTCTCTTCGCAGCGCGCCCGCTTCCGGGACCAGCGTCTCCTCGACACGAATGCCGTCCAGATCGTAATGGAACACCGGGCGGCCCTCCACCATCCGGTAGCCGCGGAAGCGCCGCTGTGGGATCTGGCCGGGCGCTCCCGCCCGGAACGGCACTCCGTTTGCGCGCCAGAACACATTGCCGATCAGCGCTGCCACCGGTGTCAGCTTCTTCTCGTCGGTCTTGCGGAGCAGCGTTCCGGACATATCCAGAAACCCGCCGGACCAGGCGTAGAGCAAGTTCACCGTTCCCGCGTCAAAGCAATACGACAAGCCGCCGGGCAGCCCCACCGCGATCGCCGCCGGTGTCGCTTCCGGCATATCCCACCGGACCACCACGGCGTGCTTGCCGGGTGCGGGCTTGGATTCCGCCGATTCGGCCACCCGGTAGCCATCCGGCAGCGGAGCCTTCCGGCCCAGCTCCATTCCCGCCCATAACAGCGCGATCGTATCAAGCGCTTTCTCCCTCGGCTGCGACGGGAAGTAGTTCGGCATCGAAGTCCCCGACAGGATCCGTGCCGGGTTCAGCATCCAGCGCTCATACCAGTCCCAGCGCATGCGGGCCGTAAGGTTGATGAGCTGCGGACCCTCTTCCCCAAGCGACTTGTTTGATCCCCAGTCGTGGCAGCCGATGCAGGCCATCCCTTGCTTGCGAGGATTGGTGCCCAACAATCCGTTGCCGGTGGTCTGCCGCGCTTCAACGGGCTTCGGCGGACTCGGGCCATCTCCCGGCGCGATTCCCTCGAGCTTCGCGAGTGCCGGAGCAATCTCCCGCACCTGGGCTACGGAGTAGTGGGGCATCCGGATCTCGTGCGAGGAACGGATCCGTTCCTTCGCTGTCAGCACCCGCTCGATCCAGGCGGTCTTGAGCTTGGCGCCAACCCCGGTCAACACCGGGACCGGCTCGGCGAGCGAGGCCAGCGGACCGGTGGATTCGATCTTGTGGCAGGCCGCGCAACGCAGTTCTTCGAGCCTCAGGCTCAGCTCGAACACCGCCGCGGGCGAGGAGTCAGGCGCGGCAGCGTACTCCCGGAGGAAACTGGAAATCGCGCGCCGGTCCCCCGCGCTGAGAGTGTACCGCGGCAGTCCCGCCGCGGGTGCCGCCGCCAGGCAGCCATTCTCCGCACTCAACTGCGACAAGGGCTTCGCCTTCAATGCCGGTTTCACGCCCTGAACCGCATGGCACGCGGCGCACCCGGTGGACTCAAACACTGCCTTCCCGTTGGCGGCGTCTCCTGATGGCGCGTCCGCTTCGAATTGGGGATTCCGCGAATTCAACAGGTGTGCCGCGATCGCCACCGCGTCATCCTCGTCCAGCAGCATCGACGGCATCCGCCCTGTGGGTTCGACCTTCGCTGGATCCCGCAGGAAAGCCGTTAACGACGCCAGGCTGTACTTCGACCCCAATCCATCCAGGCCCAGCCCAGGCTGCTGATGGCACGCGATACACCCGATCGTCCCGAACAGCTCGTTTCCCTTGCCGACCAGCACTTCATTGACGCGTTTGCTGGTCCTGGCCGGCGCCGGATCCTGGAGCGTGGCGAGATAGGCGGCCACATCGGCGCGCTCACCCGCGTTGAGCGACACGGGCATCGTAGCGCCATTCCGGAACGACTGTGGAGCGGCGAGCCAGGCGTGGAGCCACTTGGCGTTGGTTCGCGTACCGACTCCATCGAGTACGGGCGCGGGTCTAGCCAGCCCGGGTGCAGCATGGCAGTTCGCGCAGCCATATTCACGGACAAGCTTCCGTCCCGCGTCCGCGGCCGGACCTCCTCGATGCGACAGCACCGCGCCCGGAACCGGCTCCCACGGAAAGCGCGCCCCTTTCCAGCGGAACTGCACGGCTGCCGGTCCGTCGGTCCGCTGAAAGCGGAGTTGAATCGCATGCCGCCCGGCTGCCAAGAGCACTGGCTGCCGGCCCTCCGAAGCGTCGATCCGCAGCTCCGCCTTTCCGGCGTCGAATTCGTACTCGCCAGCTTCCAGCACCGTGAGGAAGCCCGACCATACGGCTTGGAACCGCGCACCCAAAGCCGGATGAAGCGACTCCCGCGAGTCGAGGTGGAAGTCCGGGCGGGGAACCACCCACGTCCGTTCCGTCCGTGCGTCCCGTGCCT
The DNA here is from genome assembly GCA_016871015.1 of Acidobacteriota bacterium. Classification (GTDB taxonomy): domain Bacteria; phylum Acidobacteriota; class Terriglobia; order Bryobacterales; family Bryobacteraceae; genus SYLY01. The sequence continues at coordinate 41,935 of VFZX01000023.1, forward strand.
GAAGGATCAAACCCGGAGCGTCGTTCTGAGCCAGCAGTCCGGCGCAGGTCACAAGGGCGGCAGCGGCGCGCAACATCAGCAATGAGCATTTTACCGTTGCGCGGCTGGCCCGCGGGTGGGATTCATTTTGACAAGCCTGGAGACCGGCGGCAGACTGGTGCGGCGGATCGAAGCGCTACCGGCTGGTCTGAAGAAGCCATCCGCAGGCACTGGCCCGCCCTCGGAAAGAGGGGGCTGATCAACTCCGGCATGGAAGTCAGGCGTCTGGTGTATACCATGCGCGTCAGGGAAACCCAAAATGGAAATCCCGGTTAAGATCCGGAGATTGAAGTGGAGAAGTAGACATGACGAATTGGCGTATCTTGACAACCGTCGGCTTTCTCGCGCTCGCAGGAATCCATCCAGGGACAGCGCAGGAGACGAAGAAGCCGGCGACACCTCCGGAACAGGCGGCGCTGACCGCCGCCCTCAAGATCAAGGATCCGGCCAAGCGCCTGGAAGCGCTTGCGGTGTTCCTGGGAGAGTATCCAGACAAATTCACCTCCAGGGCGCGGGGCAGTTCCGTTACGACCGCAGTTGCCCTGTACGCCAAAGACAAGCCAGCCTTGCTGGCTGAATTCCGGAAGCAACTCGCAGCCACGCCAAAAACGATCGACCAGATTGACCTGCATCGCACGCTGGCGACCGAATTGACGGGCAAGGGTCTCTTCCTGGACGAAGCCATCAAGGCCGCGAACCGCGCAGTCGCGTTGGATAGCTTGGAAGTATTCGGTGCCGCGTTGAAAGCGACTGCCAAGGCGAACAAGCGCCCCGACCCAACCGGCGAGACGATCCGGGCACGCCACCAGCTTTACCGGGTCGGCTTGCTGGAGGCCCAGGGGCAGGCTTTGCTCAAAGCTGGTAAGCACAGGGCGGCCGCGAACTCGCTCAAAGCCGCCCTGCAACTCGACTCCTCGAATGGCGCCGCTGCACTCGGCTTGGCGTCGATCGCAGAGAAACGCAAGCGCGCGAAAGAAGCTCTGCACTACGCCACGATCGCCATGCTGGGCCGCGCGACACCGGAGGCGAAGAAGAAG